>CALBEF010000117.1 GCA_937927775.1 uncultured Anaerolineae bacterium
GGGCAGAAAGTTGTCCGGGTTGTAGGGATGTAGCGCGGCTTCCTCGTAGTTCAGATCCGTGCCCCACCCCGGCGCGTCGTCCGGCACGCTGATATAGCCGTTCACCACCTTGAGCGGATGGGTCAGAATGCGCTCGCTCCACGCCTCGTTGAAATCGTCGAAGACCTCATGGATGAAAAAGTTGGGCGTGGCCGTGTTGAGATGCGCGCACGAGATGGTGCAGAGCGGGCCTTGCGCGCTGTGCGGAGCTGTCACTGCGCCGGCGGCAAACGCCATGCCACACACCTGTTTGGCCGCCGTCATGCCCAGGAATTGCGGCTCGAGCTGGATGATGTGAACGGCGCGGTGCGCCAGCAGCTCGGCGAACTGCTCGCGGCAGTAGTAATCTTCGCCGCAGGCCACCGGCACCGGGCTGCGCCGGGCCACTTCGACCGTCGCCGAGACAAGCTGCGGCGGCGTCGGCGCCTCGAACCACGTGGGGTTGTATTTCGCCATCGCGTCGGCGAACTGCAACGCCGTGTGCACGCTGAAGCGGTTGTGGCCCTCGATCAGGATATCCACATCCGGCCCGACCGCGTCGCGCACAGCAGCGATGATGTCGAGCGCCAGGCCGAAATCGGGGCGATCCACCGCGCGCCAGGCTGCGCCGAAGGGGTCGAACTTCAGGGCTGTGTAACCGCGCGCGACCACGTCTTTGGCCTTCTCATGGAAACTCTCCGGCGTGCGCGGCCCGCGATACCACCCGTTGGCATAGGCGCGCAACTGATTGTGACAGCGCCCGCCCAGTAACTTGTACACCGGCTGGCCCGTAACCTTGCCCATGATGTCCCAGCAGGCATACTCAATCGCAGCCAGCGCCGCGCCCTGAATCTGCCCGCCATCGGAATACACATCGCGGAACAGGCGCAATGCGTGCGCCTCGACATCGAACGGGTCCTGGCCGATGACGAATCGCTTCAGCTCGTGAATGGCCGCCTCGACCGTGCGGGCAAAGCCGTTCAACGTCCCCTCGCCGATGCCGTGCACCCCCTCGTCGGTGTCCACACGGGCAAACAGCCAGTTCTTCCACGGATTGCCCACGATATACGTTTGCACCTGCGTGATCTTCATCTTCTTCCTTCCTTCTTCCTTATTCCTTACCCTTGCTGCCCGCGAACAAGCGCGCGCTGGATGTCGTTCGCCAGCAGATAAAACGCGAAGACGGCCAGGGTGATCGTCAGGCCGGGGGCGACTGCGTACCACCAGGCCACGCCGATGTAACGCTGCGCTTCCTGCAACATGCGGCCCCAACTGGGATCGGGCGGTTGCGTGCCCAGGCCGAGGTAGCTGAGGCCGGCCTCGCCCAGCATCGCGCCGGCCAGGTTGATCGAGGCGGCCACCAGAATCGGCGTGATCTGGTTGGGCAGAATGTGCTTGAAAATGGCGCGCGCCGCAGAAGCGCCCAGGGCGCGCGCGGCCAGCACATACTCCATCTCGCGGCCCACCAGAAACGCGCTGCGCGTCACACGGGCGATGACCGGCGCACCCATGATCCCCAGCGCAAGCGCCGTGTTGAGCAATCCCACGCCCCACACAGCCACGATCAGCAAAGCGATCACGATGCCGGGCAACGCAAGCAGAGCGTCCATCAGGCGCATCAGGGCGTCATCGAGCCAGCCGCCGAAATAGCCGGTCAGCATACCGATCAGCGCGCCCGACAAAACGCTGAGCGTCATGGCGCCCGCGCCGACGGCCAGCGAGATACGACCGCCGGCCATCAGCCGGCTGAAGATGTCGCGGCCAAATTCATCGGTGCCGGCCAGATGCGCCCACGAAGGGGGTTGCAGACGGGCCGGCACGTTCATCTCATTCGGCGGGTAGGGCGCGGCCAGCCAGCCCCACAGCGTGATCGCCAGCAAAGCGCCCGTCAACCACCAGCCGGGGCCGGCCAGGGGACGCCCGGCGCGCGCAGGCGCTGGGGCCGGGCGAAAGGCGTCATTCATCGCGCAGACTCCCGCCGGGCCGCACGCGCGGATCGATCACGCGATACAACAGATCAACCGCAAAGTTGAGGACAACCACCACGACAGCAATATACAGCGCCAGCCCCTGAATGAGCGGAAAGTCGCGGTAGCCGACCGCCGTGACCAGCAACAGGCCGATGCCGGGCAACGCGAACACCGTCTCAATGATGACCGCGCCGGCCACGATGTCAGCAAAGATCACGCCCAGCACCGTCGTCACCGGCATCAGCGCATTGCGCAGCGCATGGCGATAGACCGCGCGGCGAAAAGACAGCCCTTTGCTCAGCGCGGCGCGCATATAGTTCTGGCGCAATTGATCCACCAGTCCGCCGCGCACATAGCGCGCCACAATGGCGATCCCCGGCAGCGCGATGGCAATCGCCGGCAGCGTCAGCGCGCGCAAAGAGGCCGCCGCGTCGCGCTGCCAGTTCACCGTTTCGCCCAGCGGAATCCAGCGCAGCGCCACGCCAAACAGCATCATCAACAGCAGGGCAGCCCAGAACGAGGGGACGGCCATGCCCAGTTGACTGAGATAAGAGAAGGATAGCTCGACCAGCCGGCTGCGCGCCAGCGCCAGCAGCACGCCGAGCGGGATGGAGACGGCGATGACCAGCGCGATCGACAACAGCGCCAGCGGCACACTCACCGCCAGACGGTCAACAATCATTGTTGCCACCGGCTGGTTGAAGCGCAGCGAAACGCCCAGATCGCCGCGCAGCGCCCCGAACAGCCAGCCGGCAAACTGATCGGGCAGCGGGCGATCCGTGCCCAGCCGGCTGCGCAGCGCCGCCAACTGTGACTCGTCGGCCTCGGTGCCCAGAACAATCAGCGCCGGGTCGCCGGGGATGACGCGAAAAATGAAAAAGATCATCACCACGACCAGCAGCGTGGTGATGATCATCGAGCCGAGCCGTCGAATCAGATAGCTTGCGCTCACGCAGCGGCTGCCTCAGCCGGAAAGTGTCAACGGGTTAGCCGCAGGCGGGACAAATCATGGAAGAAGATGGGATACGGCGTGTAGCCTTCGACCTGCGGCTTCATCGCCCAGTTGAATTGATAGTCCAGCAGGAATACCGCCGGCACATCTTCCGCCAGCACTTTCTGCGCCTGTTTGTAGCGTTCGACCTGTGTCGCGGGGTCGGTGGCGCGCACGGCCTGTTCGATCAATTGATCGTAGGCCGGGTTGTTGTAGTTGATGAAGTTGCGGCGGAAAGTCGAGACATAGCGCACCAGCACAGCCTGCGGATCCAGCTTGCCGGTGAAGTCAATCAACGTCGTCTCGAATTCGCGGTTGGTGTAGATGCGCTCCAGCCACACGCCCCACTCCACCGTTTCGATGGTGACATCAATTCCGACTTTGGCAAGCTGGTCGGCGACGATTTGCGCCGTGCGACCATACAAATCGGCGTGCGAGGAAACAGAGAGGGTGGTGGTGAAACCGTTCGGATAGCCGATCTCGGCCAGCAGCGCCTTGGCCTTGTCCGGGTCATAGGGGTAGGTGTCCTGCAGGCCATCCTGATAGAAACGCGCCATGACCGGGCTCATGTTCGTGCCGAGCTTGACGGCGTAACCGTCGAACACGGCCTGGATGATGGCATCCTTGTCGATCGCATGGGCGATCGCCTGGCGCGCCTTCGGGGTGTCGAAAGGCGGGCGGGTGTGATTCATCGCCAGGATGAAGACCGAGTTGGCCGGGTGACTGACCACCTTGAAAGCACTACCCAGCGTCGGCAACTGCTCCGCCGAGACGCCCGTGAAATCAATCGCGCCGGATTGCAACTGCAACAGGGCGGTCTGGTCGTCCTTGATGATGCGGAACTCGACCTGGTCGATCATGTCGCGCGTGTCCTGCCAGTAATCGGCGAACTTCTCCAGGACAATACGCTGCTGCGGCTCGTAGGACACAAAGCGATACGGGCCTGTGCCGATCGGCGCCTTGTCGTGCTGGCCGTCGTTGGCCGCCGGCAGGACGGACAGCGTAGCCAGCAGATTGATGAACGAGGCGTTGACCTGCTTTAACGTGATGACACACGTGGCGGCGTCCGGGGTGGCAATGCTTTCCACATCGGCGAGGCTGCCGGTGAGGGGCTTGCCTTCGGGGCTGCCCTTGCCCATCAGCCGGTCGAAGCTGTATTGCACATCGGCGGCGGTGACGGGCTTGCCGTCATGGAAGCGCGCGCCGGCGCGCAGCTTGAACGTGTAGGCGAGGCCATCCGGGCTGACGGTGTACGACTCGGCCAGGCCGGGGACGACATCGCCATCCGGGGCCGGCTTGACCAGTCCCTCGAACACATTCAACATGATCTGTTGCGTCAGCGATGCCGCCGAGAGGTGCGGGTCGAGGTTGTCGGGGTCGGTCGTGGTGCGCAGCACCAGACGAGTCGGCTCGGCCGGCGCGGGGGTGTCCATAGGCGCCGCCGGCTGGACAGATGAATCGGGCGTCGGCAAGGCGCGCGGCGCAGCGCAGGCGCCCATCAACAACGCCACAACGGAGGTCAGGAGCAGCGCCTTCCCAACTTGCGAGTGAGTCACATTCATAGCATCAAACCACCTGTTTAAGTAGAGTCGAAACTATACTACGCGCGGAATGCTAAGCAGAGTTTAAGCGACTATGTTCGACGCAAAGCGTCCCGAAGCGCAGCAGTTGCTATCCCTCGACTGGATCGCCGGCAGCCAATGCGCGCTGAGCGCCGGCCTGGCCGTGACAGCGCACTGGTGGGCGGCGCGCGACATGGCGCTGGGCGTGGGGCTTGCGCTGGCGCTGTGTCTGCAATCCGCCGCAGGATGGATTCTTTCACGACGGCATGCGACGCTGGGCGCCTGGGCGCTGATTGCCGGCGCGGCAGCCTGGATCACCGGCTGCGCGGCGGCGCTGGAACAGCCGGCGCTCAACATCCTGCTGGCCGTGCCGGTCAGCGCGGCGGTCTCACTGCTGGGCAGACGCGCCAGCGCGGTTGCGCTGGCCGTCTGCGCGGGCATCGCACTGGCGCAGGCCGAATCGGCCTGGCCGGCCGGCCTGACTGTTGCGCTGCTCGGCGCGATCTGGCTGCTGGCGATCGGTCTTGACCACGCGGGGCGACAGATGCGCGAGCAGGGCAATGCGCTGTACAAGGAAGCCACGCGCATCATTGCCGCCGCGCAGGAACAGGAAGCCGAATTGCGATTCGCGCTGGAGGATGTGGCACGCGCCAACGCGCAACTGGCAAGACTAAACGCGCTCACGCAGGGCCTGCGCCAGGCGGCGGAAGAAGCGCGCGCGGAGAAGCAACAATTCGCCGCCCATGTCAGCCATGAGATGCGCGCGCCGCTCAACATCGTCCTCGGCTTCAGCAACATGATCCTGGAATCGCCGGAGGCGCAGGACGGCGCGCTTCCGCCCACCCTGCGCGCCGACCTGACGGTGATCCAGCGCAACGCCGCGCAATTGTCCAGCCTGATCGACGACGTGCTCGACCTGAGCCAGATCGAAGCCGGCCATCTGGCGCTCAACCGCGCCTACACAGGGCTGGATGAAATTATTCATAGCGTTGTCGACCTGATGCGCGGACTGTTCGAGTCCAGAGGGCTGGCGCTGGGCGTAGAAATCGAGGCGGGGCTGCCGGCCGTGTATTGCGACGCCGTGCGCATCCGCGAAGTGCTGGTGAACCTCGTCAACAACGCCTGGCGCTTCACCGAACAGGGCGGCGCAACGATCCGCGCGCAACAGACCGCCGAGCGGGTGCGCGTCAGCGTGAGCGACACCGGCCCGGGCATTGCGCCGGAAAAGGCGGCGCGCCTGTTCAAACCCTTCCAACAGGCCGATGGCAGCATTCGGCAAAGATACGGCGGCACGGGGCTGGGCCTGGCCATCAGCAGGCAACTGATTGAGTTGCACGGCGGCCAAATCGGCGTGGAAAGCAATGACGGCACAGGGGCGACCTTTTACTTCGAGCTGCCGATTCACCCGCTGCGCGACGCGCAATACAGCTTCCACGTCGGCCTGTATGAGGGATGGGATTTCCAACAGCGCACACGACCAGCGGCCATGTTGCCGCAGCCGGCGCGCCCCAGGGTGCTGGTCGTGGAAAAGGGAGACGCGCTGCAACGCGCCCTGCAGCGACACCTGGAGGGCGCAGAGATCGCCGGCGCGCCGGATATGGAAATTGCGCGGGCGTCGTTGCAGCAGTCGCCGGCGCAGGCCGTTGTCGTGAACGCGCCCTCGGCAAACCAGGGGCTGACGGAGGTGATGCAACAACGCTGGCCGCTGGATGCGCCGATTACCATATGCGCTTTCCCTCAACACAGCTTCGACGAACAAACCGGCAACACGCGCCGGCTGATGAAGCCGGTCGCGCGGCAAACGCTGGCGCGCGCGTTTGCGGAACTGAACGTGACCGGCGGACGGCTGTTGATTGTGGACGATGAGCCGGACGCGCTGCACCTGTTGGAGCGCATGGCCCTTTCAATTCAGCCAGACTTTCGCATCTGGCTGGCCCGCAACGGGGCGGAAGCGGCGCAGCTCATGCAGCATGAACTGCCCGACGCGATTCTGCTTGACCTGGTGATGCCCGAATCAGACGGCTGGCAATTTCTAAAGGATCGGGAAAAATCAGCCGCGTGGGCGGCCATACCCGTTGTGGTGATTTCTGCTCAGGACAGCAGCTTCAATCTTCCGCTCACGCCTGCGCTGGCATTCGTGACCGGACAGGGGTTCACGACGCAGCACCTGGCGCGGGCGGTGGCCTGGCTCAGCCGGCTGACGCTGCGATCCGCCGCCATTGCTGATCCAGCGCCTGAAGCAGCGTCGCGCGAGACACCGGCTTGAGCAACAAATCATCCGCGCCAAGATGACGCGCCAGGTCTTTCTGCCCCAGAATAGAACACACGATGACCGCCGGCGCCGGCGGATTTTCCGTTGTCGGGGCAGCCGCGCGACGCAAGCGCGCCAACAGCGACCAGCCATCCTGGCCGGGCATGACCACATCCAGCACAATCAAGGGCGGCTTGTGCGCGTCGGCCAGCGACAGCGCCTGCGCGCCGTTCCGGGCGCCGAAGAAGGCGTAGCGCGTGCCGGCCAGATAGCGCTGAAAGAGCTGCAACGCATCGGGGTTATCGTCGATCACCAGCACGCCGATCGATTGCGCCAGCGGCAGCGCAAGCGCAGCCTGCCACACACCTGCCTCATCGACTTGCACGTTGAGCGCCCCGCCCATCATGCTGGTCAATCGCTCCAGACGCGCCAGACTGAGCGCCTCTTCATGTGTTGTCGGCCCGGCGTCGCCGGCCTGGGGAGTTGCCTCCAACGCAAAGACAACCCGCTGCGGCTCCAGATTGGCGCGCGCGACGAGATGGCCGCCGGAGACGCGATGCGCCAGCAGCGTCAACAGGTTCAACAAGCCCTGTCTGGCGATGGCCGCGCGCAAAGAAACAGACGCCTGCGCAGCCGGGGCCTGCGCAACAGTCACGCGCAACGCTTCGAGCGTTGGGCGAGCAAGATCGAAGACCTGATCGAGCAGCGCAGCGGGCGAACAGGACTCAATCACCGCCGACCGCTCCAGCCAGTCCAGCTCCTGTTGCCAGGCTTCTTCATCGGCGTCGCCTGTCTGACCGGCGACAGATTTGCCGGCGCGCAACGCAGCCAGCAACGGCAACCGTTCGCCAATTCGCCATGCGTCCCACAAATAATCTGCCAGTTCAAGCCGCGCTATCTGCTCTTCGCGCTGCAACTGCCGCACGCTCAGCCCGATGTCCATGGCGACGCGCTCCTGGGTCAATTGTTGGACATAGCGGCGGCGCAGAATCTGATACAGGCGCCAGTCATGCGCGCCGGCTGACTCGGCGCCGGGCAGGCGCAGTTGCTCAATCGCGTCAACGACCTTCTGGCGCAGGATCAGGGCCGGGTCCTGCGCCGACTCCAGGCCCAGCAGAGAAATCAGCGCGCTGGCGCGCAGCGCGCGCGCGTCATACAGGCGCGCCAGGATCGAGCGCATCTGCGCGGCGAACCACTCACGGTCATCATTCACTGCTGTGTTCATTCGATTCCTTCAATTGCCGCTTAACCGGTCAGCGGGCGCGTCGTGAGCATGTCGCCCGTGTGTCGTGTCGCGCGGCAGGCCAATCGTTAAGATGCATGTGGAATGTCGCCGGCCACTCACAAAGCCAGTCATGCGCCGCGACAATGCGGACTTTATCCGCCAGGAGCGCGCCCGCAGGCTATTTTAGCCGCAGCCAACCGGCCGGCGCAAAGATTGCCTTCGGACGTGACCACACACCTGTAACCTGTTCAGCAAAGAAAGAAGGAGGAAAGGACATGCGCAAACTGTTCACACGACGAAAGTTTCTGAAGGGCGCCGGCATAGCTGCGGCGGGCGCGGCGATCGCCGGCTGCGCGCCGCAGGTGGTCGAGCGTGAAAAGGTCGTCGAGCAAACAGTAGTGGTTAAGGAAAAGGAGCAAGTCGTCGTCGAGGTCACTTCCACGCCGTCGGCCTGCGCGATGGACTGGAACCCCACCCTGCCGCCGGCGCCGAAGAAGTACGACCCGCCGGTGATCCTCAGCTCGCCCATCTGCGACTCAGACCCGGAATGGCTGGGCAACGACAACCGCACCAACAACCCGATGTACAACCGGCTGCTGGACACGCTGGGCGTGGGCTTCAGCGTGCACTGGCAGGCCACCGGCGACGCCTGCGCGCAGTTGTACAACACCGACCTGGCCGCCGGCACCCTGCCCGACATCCGCAATGTCAACTCGCCCATCGAGATAGCGCGCCTGATCGACAACGAGGCGGCCGAAGACATCACCGACATCTGGGAAGCCACCGCCTCGCCGCTGACCAAAGAAAAGAAGCAATACCCCAACGGCAGGATGTGGGTGCCGGTGACGCGCAACGGGCGCATCTTCGGCATGGCGCACAGCAACGGGCCGGCCTGGAACGTTGAACAGATCGGCATGGTGCGCAAGGATATTCTGGACAAAATCGGCGCGCCCATCCCTCAAACGATCGACGAACTAACCGCCGTCGCCCGCGAGCTGCTCAAGGCCGGGCTGGCTAAATATCCCATCGTCACCCGCAGCCGGCTGTACACTTACGCGCTCTCGCTTGATCCGATCTGGGGCGCGTTTGGGGCCATGCCGGAACACTGGCTGCTCGCCGAAGACGGCTCGCTGGAATATGGCAGCCTGCGCCCCGGCGCAAAGGAAGCGCTGAATGTGCTGAGCGGCTGGTACAAGGAAGGCATCCTCTTCCCGGAGTTCTACACCATCACCAACCCGGCTTCCACCGGCCTGCTCGCCTCTGGAGAAGCCGTGATCGGATTTGGCCCGTGGTGGATGGGCGGCAGCATTACAACCTGGGAGCGAGACAATCCCGACTGGCAATTCGTGGTGATGCCCCTGCCCAAAGGGCCGGACGGCAAACAGGGGCGCCAGGGCACGCCGAATCCACAGCACGCCGTCATGTTCCGCAAGGGCATCGAGCCGGTCAAGGTCGAGGCGTTCATCAACGCCATCAACTGGGCCATTGAGCGTCACGTCAACTGGGAGAAGTACGAACAGTACGGCGAGTGGCGCAACAGCCATGCCTTTGCGCAGGGCTATGAATGGGAGTTCGACGAAAACTGCGAACTGAAGACCGGCCCGGTCGCCAACTCCGAGGGGACGTACAAGTACACGGCGTTCTGGGGCGTGGACTTCGCTTACATGAGCTATCCTGACTATCAGGCCGACGTGTTCAACGACATGCAGAAGTGGCTGTCAAGGGACCTGCGCAGCCTGAACAAGGCGCAGCGATATCTCATCAGCAACCCCAAAGTGCGCCGCGAAATGCAGCTCTATCTGGAAGGCTACAATACCCGCTCGCTGCGCATGAACAACATGTTCGACGGCACGCCGACCGAGAGCATGGTGAAATACGCCGACGGGCTGGACAAGCTGGAGATGGAATATCGCATCGGCATCGTCACCGGCCAGAAGCCGCTGAGCGCGTTCGACGAGTTTGTGAGCGAGTGGAAGAAGAACGGCGGCGACGCCATCACCGCCGAAGTGAACGACTGGTGGCAGGCGCAGAAGCGCTAGATCGTTGCAATCGCCGCGCCGGACTGTGCGCTGCGCTGGTCCGGCGCGGCCTGTCGCCCCTGACGCAGCCTCCCCGACGAACATGAGCAAAATCTCCGCCGCAACACTTGCCCTGCCAGGCAATCGCGCGCCCGCGCGCCGTTCGCTGGCTCAGCGCGTCAAAGCCGCCTGGCCGCTGTATCTGATGCTGCTGCCCAGCCTGGCGCTGATGATCGTGTTTCGCGTGCTGCCGTTGTGGGGCGTGTCCATTGCGTTTGTGGACTATTACCCGCTCAAGGGACTGGCCGGCTCTCCCTTCGTCGGCTTCAAACACTTCGAGGTGTTGTTCAACAGCCGCGAAGGATTCGAGATCATTCGCAACACGCTGGTGATCGCAGTTGGCAAACTCATCGCCGGGGACATCGCCGGCATCGCCTTCGCCCTGCTGGTTTTCCAGTTGGCCAACCCGTTGTTCAAGCGCATCGCGCAGGTCACAACGGCCATCCCACACTTCATGTCGTGGGTCATCATCGGCGGCATTTTCATTGATCTGTTGTCCAGCCGGGGGCTGGTCAACGCGCCGCTGCAGGCTGTGGGGCTGCCGGCCATTCCGTTTTTGCGCGACCAGACGCTCTTTCCGATCACACTCATCCTCACCGATGTGTGGAAAGAGTTTGGCTTCGGCTCGGTGATCTATCTGGCGGCGCTGACCACCATCCTGCCCGAGTTGTATGAAGCCGCCGCTGTGGATGGGGCGGGGCGCCTGTCACGCCTGATCCACATCACCATTCCCGGCATCATGCCGACCATCATCCTGATGCTGTGCCTGGGGCTGGGGCGTGTGCTGGATGCCGGCTTCGAGCAGGTGCTGACGCTGCTCAACCCGCTGGTGTACGCCACCGGCGACATCATCGACACCTATGTGTACCGCGTCGGCCTGCTGCAGGGCAACTTCAGCATCGGCACGGCGGTGGGCCTGTTCAAGTCCGTCGTCAGCTTCATTCTCATCCTCTTGTCTTACTGGCTGGCCGACCGGTATGCCGGCTACCGCATCTTCTGACGCACACAAGGCAGAGCGAAAATGGTTGAAGAACGCAGCCCGGGCGCGCGCATCGCCAACAGCCTGATCTACATCGTAGTGGGCCTGCTGGCTATCATGGCCATACTGCCCTTCTGGAACGTGCTGTCCATCTCACTCAGCAGTCGCGCGGCAGTGGAAGCAAACGTGGTCTCGCTGTGGCCGGTCGGTCTGCACTTCGAGAACTACCAGCACGTGCTTAACCGGCCCCAGTTCACGCGCTCCTTGCTCATCTCGGTCGCGCGAGTGGTCTTCGGCGTCGGCCTGCAACTGCTGGTGTGTATGCTCACCGCCTATCCGCTCGCGCGCGAGACGATAGACATGCCGGGGCGCACGCTCTACAAGATGTTCCTGATCTTCGGCATGTTGTTCAGCGGCGGCCTGATCCCCTACTTCCTGTTGCTGCGGGACATCCGGCTGCTGAACACATTTGCCGTGCTGGTGGTGCCCGCTTCACTGAGCATCTTCCACAGCATTCTGATCCTCAATTTCTTTCGCGGCATTCCGCGCGAGCTGGCCGAGGCGGCGGAAATTGACGGCGCAACGCATTTCGACGTGCTCTTCCGCGTGTATCTGCCGCTATCCACGCCGGCCCTGATGACCGTTGGCCTGTTCGCCGCCGTCCAGCACTGGAACGCCTGGTTCGACGGTCTGGTGTTCATCCGCGACGCCGCCAATCGCCCGCTGCAAAGCCTGCTCTACTCCATCGTGATGCAGGGCGGCGCCGACGCGGAAGCCGTGTGGGGCACCATCGGTCAGGTTTCCAATCTGACCCCGCGCGGGCTATCCGGCGCGATGCTGTTGTTTGCCGCGCTGCCCATCCTCATCATCTACCCCTACATTCAGCGCTACTTCACCACCGGCCTGACGCTGGGCGCGATCAAGCAGTAGGACAAGCCGGCGACTTGCCCTGCACCTGCCCGATCGTAGAGGACGCAGGCAGCACGCGCGTAAGCGTTGGCCCGCAGGGGTGCGATAATCCCATCCGGCAAACACGCTCGCGCCGCGCGCCCCAACACACAGCAACCGCGCGGCGCGCAATCAGGAGGAGACCACACATGAACGCTCAATCTGCGCGCCAGATCATCGAGCGCGGCGGCTTCGTTGCCATTCTGCGCGGCAACTACACCGGCTGGTTCAGCCGCATCGCCCAGGCCCTGATCGACGCCGGAGCGACGGCGATGGAAGTCACATTCAACTCGGCCAATGCCGCCGAGGGCATCCGTGAAGTGCGCGAGACGTTCGGCGACGCCATCCTGATGGGCGCCGGCACAGTGCTCAACGTCCAGACAGCGCAGATCGCGCTGGACGCCGGCGCGCAGTTCATCGTCGCGCCCAACACCAACCCCGACGTGATCCGCTTCTGCGCCGAGCGCGATATTTGCGTCGTGCCGGGCGCGTACACCGCCACCGAGGTCATGCAGGCCGTCGAGCACGGCGCCACACTGGTCAAGCTTTTCCCGGCCGAGTTGACCTACTTCAGGAATCTGCGCGGGCCGCTGAATCACGTGCCGTTCGTGCCGACCGGCGGCGTGGAGCTGGGCAACGCGGCCGACTTCATCAAACTGGGCGCGGTGGCCGTGGGCATGGGCAGCGCCATCATCGGCGAATACGTCAAGCACGGCGATGGACTGAAAACCATGCAGGACCGCGCGGCAACGCTGGCACAGTCGATCCACGCAGCAAGGACAACGTCCCAATAACACACACGCTCCAGCGCCGCAACTCGTGATTGCGCAATCTGAGACCCACGGGCCGGCGACAACGCTTCTCATCAAACAGCCGGCACAGGCTGGCCGCGCTATGCGCGCTATGATTGGCCCACACACCGCAGACAGGATAAAACCGTTTGATGAAAAGGAACCCAGGCTCGCATCGCGCAGTCGCGCCTAGCCTTGCATTCGTCCTGGCGTTGTCGGCGCTGGCCGCGTGCGCCACGCCAGTGGTTGCGCCGCCGCCCGAAGCAACCGTCATGACGACGCCAATCATTTCAGTCAATCCAGCCGCCGCCGGCCCCGGCACGCCGGTCACCATCGACGGCGCCGGGTTCATCTCCGGCGCGAAGGTGATCGTTCGGTTGGACCTCGCCGGCGGAAGCGCCTCGATTCAGCTTGCCGAAGTATTGCCCAGCGACATCGGGGTGTTCAAGTTGATCTTTATCATGCCGTCAACCTGGGCCGATGGATCAACGATCAACAACGGCGACCTGCTCATCACGGCAAGTTCAACCGACGGGTCCGCATCGGCATCCGCCGGCATCTCATTCATGACCGATGGCAACGTCTCGCCTGATACCCCGCAGCCGGCGGCGGCAGCTACACTACCGGCGACTCAGACAATCGCGCCGACTCCGACGCCGGAGGAACCCGCCGTCGTGATCGAGCCGGCTTCGGGCGGGGCCGGCCTGGAAGTGCGCGTGCGCGGCAGCGGATTTGCGGCCAACCTGCCGCTCGTAGTCAAACTCGGCACGCCCGGCGTCGGCGCGGGCGAGCGCATCTACGCCAGCGGCGTCACCAATGGACAGGGCGCGATTGAACTGACCTTCATCATGCCGGCCACCTGGCCCGATGGACGCGCAATCACAGAGTCGTCGCTGGTGGTGTTGCTGGCGAGTGAGGATGACGCTGCGCGCGCGCTGGCCGATTTTCGCTATAACGCTTTGCCGCAACCAACGGACACGCCGACCCTCCCCACCCCATCGCCGGCCCCAACGCTCATCGCCGACTTCGGTTCCGTCAGCGCGCCCAATGCGCTTCAGGCCGCGATCGACTTTTTCTACGCCGTCATCCGCGACCCATACGGCGTCAGCGCGGCAGCCTATTTCTCGCCCGGCTTGCAGGCCGAGGTGCGCGCCGGACGATCGATTCTGGCAATCCTCAACCTGTCTACGCTGTTCAACCGCTTCGAGGTCAGCACTCTCTCGGCCGGCGACAACAACACGATCATGCAGGCGACGCTCACGTTTGTCGATGGCAGCGTCGCGCAGCGCACGTTGAATCTGGTGAAAGACGGAGAGAACTGGCGGATTGATTCTGTGCAATAATCAGGCAGTGAGATGCGGATCGTTGCCAGGATAGCCATATTGCAAGGGGTGTCCTGGTATTTCTGGCACTAAAGGCGCACGGCAGGCGGTTGAACCGCTTGCACTCAGTTTGACACTCATCCGCCTCCGCGCGCATCGCCCAGCACGCTCGACCGAGCGTGGCGCGTCTGCCATTCGGCCAGGCGTCGCGTTTGATCACGGAGGCAGCCATGTCTCAATCTCGCGCGCGCATTCGCGCGCTGGCGCTGCTGATCGCAGCCGGCGCGCTTGCGTTTCAACCTCAGCCCTCAACCGGCAACACATCACAGCCTCCCTTCACCGCCTATCTGCCCATCGCCCAACACACGCCGGACACACAGTGGCAGGGCGGCCGGCCCGGCGCCAGTCTGACAGATCAAGCCTGGTTTCTTGCTGCCAGCCCCGGCTACGATACCGACGGCGCACTATTCGTCCAGACTACGACAGGCGTCTATCGCAGCCACGATCGGGCTGTGAGTTGGGCGCTGCTTCAACCCTCTCCCGGCGACGACTTCATGCCGGCCGGCCTGGTCGTCAGCCCGGCCTTTGCGCAGGACGGCGTCATGCTGTCCGCATGGCGCAACACAGCCGGCCAGCCCGCGCGGCTGTATCGCACAGACAACGCCGGGCTGGACTGGGAGCTGATCTGGCAGCCGGACGCGCTATTTGCCATCGCCCTCTCGCCGAACTTCGCAGCCGATCAGACCCTGCTGGCGGCCGGCGAATCGAACCTGATCTATCGCAGCACTGACGCCGGCGACACGTGGCAACTCTCCAATACCGGCATCGAAGAGGGCTACATTGCTGTGCGGTTCGCCTTCTCGCCCAACGTCGCAACCGACCGCACAATCTTTCTGGCCGGCTATGGCGCGCTGTATCGCTCCACCGACGGCGGCGCAACCTGGCAACCCCTGTTTGGCGCGCACAGCCCGAACTACGGCGTCGCCGTGTCGCCGGCCTTCGCCCGCGACGGGATTGTGCTGGCCGCCTACCGCGAGATCGAAGGCTCAGGCTTGTTTCCGGAGAGCGGCATCTTCCGCACGACGAATGGCGGCAACACCTGGGCCTGGAGCGGGACGGGGCTGCCCGGCTACTACGAGCCATATCCGGGGCCGCTGGCTTTTCGGCCCGACTTTGACGCAAACGGGCTGGTGTATGCCGCCGATACAGGCACAGCATTTCGGGGGCCGCGCATGGTGTACCGCTCTGCAGATGGCGGCCAGACATGGCAGGCGTTGCCCCCGCCGCCTGATGCCGCTGCGCATGATCTGCTGGCGATGGGCGATGGCTGGCTGTATCTGGCCAGCGACGCCGGCGTGTGGCGCTATCGGGACATCTGCTACGACCTGATCCTGAACGGTGGTATGGAACGCAATGAGGCATGGTCGTTCGTAGGCGGATTACTTCCTGCCTATGCGAATGAGCAGGCGCGTTCCGGCGCTCGCTCCATTCGCGCCGGCATCGTGGCCGGCCCACCGATCTATAGTTACTCCGACGCGCGCCAATGGGTCACACTGCCGCCGAGTCACACGCTCGCTTCAGCCACGTTGCGCCTGTGGCGGCTGTCACGCTCGACGGAAGCACCCCTGGCGCTGCCTGCGCTGACTGAACCTGCGCCCGGCGCGGGCAAGCTGGACCATGGCGTATTGCCGGCCGGCGCGCTGGCCGGCGATTTGCAGTACATCCTGATCGTGAAACCCGATGCCACCTGGCGCTGGTTGCTGCGCGAGCGCGCCAATCGTTCCACCTGGGAAATCAGCGCGCACGATCTGTCGGCTTACGCCGGCCAGACCGTCGCCGTTCAATTCGGCGTGTACAACGATAGCGCCGGCGGCATCACCGCCATGTATGTGGACGACGTGACGCTGACCGTGTGCCGGCGGAACACAGAGTGATGAGTGTCAGGGGGTTGTAGGGCAAGCCGCCGGGCTTGCCCTGCGAGGATAATGCGCGCGCAACATGATGAGTGTCAGGGGGTTGTAGGGCAAGCCGCCGGGCTTGCCCCGCGGTGCAGTGAATGACGGGTATTGGGCGGTTACAATGAGGCCGGCAGGGGTTGCACGAAGATACGATGGGCACCGAAGAAACACGCAAGGTCATCCGCCGGCTGCAAATCGCCGAGGGGCACGTGCGCGCCATCCAGCGCATGGTGGAGGACGGCGCATACTGCATCGACATCATCAAGCAGATCGGCGCCGTGCAGTCGGCCCTCGGCAAGGTGAGCCAGATCATCCTGGAGAACCACCTCAACACCTGCGTGACCTCGGCTGTGCGCGGCGATGACCCCGCCGAGCGCGAGCGCGTGTTGCGCGAAATCGCCGATGTGTTTCGCAACGCCCGCCAGGGATAAACCGCACGCCAGGGCCTATGCTGCCGGCAGCGCAATGGTCACCGTGAGGCCCTGACCGGCCGGGCTGTCGAGGCGCACAGTCCCGCCCATGGCCTCGACCAGCGTGCGCACGATCGACAATCCCAGGCCGGCGTGCGCCTTGTCGCCTCGCGCCGCATCGACCTGATAAAACCGTTCGAGGACGCGCGGCAGATGCTGCGGGGGAATGCCCGGCCCGCTGTCGGCGACGGTGATCTCAACCCGGCGCTCGCGCGACGAGACCAGCACGCGAATGCGCCCGCCGGCCGGCGTATATCGCAGCGCGTTGTCCAGCAGGGCCAGCAGGACCTGACGCAAATAGCTTTCATCCGCGCGCACAACAGCCGGCGTTGGGGGCGCTTCAAACGTGACGCCGCGTTCGGCGCAGGCGCGCCCCCATTCGCCGGCCAGGCTGTCCAGCACACGCTGCGCCGGCACAGCCTCAATCTGAACGGGCAACCGGCCGGCGTCGGCCCGCGAGAGCAGCAGCAGGTCGCTCACCAGGCGGGCCATGTGGCGCGCTTCGCGCAGCACGTCGCCGGCCAGTTCCTGCCGCTCATCAGGCGATGTGTCGGAGCGAGCGGCCAGCTCGGCGCTCAGTTGAATCAGCGCCAGCGGCGCGCGCAACTCATGGCTGGCGTTGGCCACAAATTCACGCTGGCGTTCCCAGGCGGCCTGAACCGGCCTGATCGCCCGGCCCGCCGTGAACCAGCTTACCAGCGCGGCCAGGCCGGCCAGCGCGCCCCCTCCCCCAAGCAGGCCAGCCAGAAACTGGCGCATCACCGTGTCCTGCTCGATCAGCGACCGGCCGGCCTGAAGATAAACTGTCTCGTTCGAGTGTCGCAGGGCGTAGGTCAACAGGCGCACCGATTCGCCGGCCGGCGTTTGGACCGTGCGCCAGTCCGCGCCGGATTGTCGGGCAGCAGCAATTGCATCGAGGCTGGGCGCGAAGCCGGGCGGCACGATGGCCGAAGGCACAAGCACGCGCCCTGCCCCATTCAGCCGAATCACAAATACACTCACCAGATCTTCAATCGGCGCAGTGTCTACCGCGCCGGATCCGCTTTTGGATTTCTGTTTGTCCGCGTCTTTCACGTCGCGCTCATCGTCATCCTCTTCATGGTCGCGTTCCTTGTCGTCAGAGGGCGCTGCCGGCACAGGAAGGCGCAGGCGCAGCCATTCCAGATAGGAGCGTTCCAGTTCCGAGGGCAGCGGCGCGCCCAGTTGCAGGTATTCGAGCGCCATTCGATTGCGCAGCGCGCTGTCGGTGGCGCTCTGGAAGTAGAAGCGCAATAACGCGACGCTCAATCCGGCCAGCAGCGCGATGAACCCCAGCGCAGCGGCGAGATAGACGCCGGTGAGCCGCAGACGCAGCCGGTTGAGCAATCGCTTCTCGGTTAGCATGAGATCAGACGATATCCCACCCCGCGCACGGTCTCAATCGGGTCAGGCAGGCCGGCGGTCTTCAACTTACGGCGCAGATAGGAGATGTAAATGTCCACCATCTTCAACTGGGCATCGCTGTCCATGGCCCACACGCGGTTGAAGATCTGTTCGCGGCTGAGCGAGCGGTCGCAGTTGCGCATCAAAAACTCCAATAGCTCCCACTCGGTGAGCGTCAGGTCAATCGGCGTGTCGCCGCGATACACCCGGCGCTCGGCCAGATTCATGCGCAGATCGCCGCAGCGCAATTCAGCGCCGTCCGGGCTGGCGATGTCATAGCGCCGGCTGAGCGCGCGCAGGCGGGCCAGCAGTTCCTCGATGGCAAACGGTTTGACCAGATAATCATCGGCCCCGCTGTCCAGGCCCTGCACGCGATCCTCGACCTGGCCGCGCGCGGTGAGCATGAGAATGGGCAAAGGCCGGCGCGCGCGACGCACTGCCAGACAAATGGCCGGCCCATCGCGCCCGGGCAACATCCAATCAACCACCGCCACGTCATACGCGCCGTTAAGCGCCATCTCCAGCCCGGTCACGCCATCGTGGGCCAGGTCGGCGGTGATGCCCTCGCGCTTCAGTGCGCGCGCAATCAGCGCCGCCAGGTGTTGATCGTCTTCAATGATGAGCACACGCATGTGAACTGTCTCCGGCATTGTGGCCGGCCAATGGTTGGAAAAGGGTAGAAAGCCGGTGAGCATTTTCTCAGGTGGAGTCTACCCAATTCCTACCCCGCGCGCGTATGGTTGGCGCAACATTCAAAGCAAAGCAATTATCGAAATTATCGAAAAGGAGAGCAGAAACATGAACGGAAAGTCGATCAATCAACGCGCGGCGCTGCTGATCGCCGGCGGCATGACCGCGTTCACGCTGGTCGGGCTGGGCGCGCTGGCCGGCCAACTGAGCAATACCACAGCGCAGCCCGCTGCCACGCCGGCCGTTGTGATCGCCACCGACGCCGTCGCGCCGGCCATCCATACAGCAGAACAGCCGGTTAGCCTGCCAGCCGGCTCAAACGCCGACAGTGCATTCAGCGCGCGCGAAGCGCAGTATCAGGCGCTGATCCAGGAAGCCAACCGGCGCATCGAAGAAGCCAACCGACGGCTGGCCGAGATGGAGCAACAACTGGCCGGCGCGGGGGCTGCGCCCGCAGGAACAGCGACGAGTATGGCGCAAACACAGATACAGGCTGCGCCGCCAAACGCCGGCGCGTCTGGCGTGGCCCTCCTGCCCCAGCGCGCGCTGGAGATCGCGCAGGCAAGCGCGCCCGGCGCCATCGCGCAACGGCTGCCCGAACTGGTGAACTTCCAGGGAACGGTCGCCTACGAGGTGGCATTCAACACCGGCATGGTGTATGTGGACGCCAACAGCGGCGCGCTGCTCTACAACGGCGCCGCCGTGCAACCCCTCCTCCAATCACGCTACGATGACGACGATGATGATGACCACGACGAACACAAGCGCCGGGAACACAAGGAGAAAGACCATGACGACTAACGCGACGCACCTGAGCGGCGGAAATCGCAACGCGCAACTCGAGCAGGCATCTGCATTGAAGGTATTGATCGGCTCTGCGTCACTTGCCCTGACGCTGGCCGGCTGGGGCTGGCTCAGCCATCAGCAGGCCATGTTGAACAACACAGCCCCCGCAGCGCCGGCAGCCACGCAGCCACTACCCACCCTGGCCCCCCTGCGCGCATCGAACAGCGCGACGCCAGGTCGCCCGGCGCAGATGAGCAACGCAGCGCCGCAGGCGCAATTGCGCGCAGTGACAGCGCCGCCCAGGCCGGTGGCCGTGACGCGCTCATCACGTTAGGACATGCAGGACATTGCCTTTCGCGCCATGGGCTGCCAGATGCGGGCGGTTGTGGATGCCGACACGCCGGAGGCCGGGGACGCGCTGCAAAACGTCCCGATCTGGTTCGAGATCTGGGAACAGTGCCTGAGCCGCTTCCGGCCTGACAGCGAATTGAGCCGTTTGAACGCGCAGTCTGGCCGGTGGGTGACCGTCAGCCAGACGCTGTGGGAGGTGATCCAAACCGCGCTGCGCGCTGCGCGCCACACAGCCGGCCTGGTGACTCCCACCGTGCTGGGCGCGATGCAGGCAATCGGCTACACGCGCTCTTTCGAGCAGATGATGAAGAGCGACTTCGTCGAGATGACACTCGCCGTTGCGCCACCGCCTCGCCTGAAGGCGTGGGAGGCAATTCAGATGAACCCCACACAGCGAGCGGTATGGCTGCCGGAAGGGACACTACTTGATCTGGGTGGTGTGGCGAAAGGCTGGTGCGCCGATGAAGCTGCGCGCCGGCTGGCAGTGTATGGGCCGGCGCTGGTGGACGCCGGCGGCGATATTGCCATCGCGCCCGCAGCCGACCGCGCCGGCGATTTCCTGATCGGCATCGCTGCGCCGGCCAGGGATTCATCAGATGGCGATGCGCTGCTGGGCATGATGGCTCTGTCTGCCGGCGGGGTAGCCACGTCCGGGCGCGACTATCGGCGCTGGCAGATCGGCGCGCGCACAGTGCACCATCTGATCGACCCGCGCACCGGTCAGCCGGCGCAGACCGACGTGCTCACCGCGACCGCGATCGCCCCCAGCGCCGCGCAGGCTGAGGCTGTCGCCAAAGCTGCCCTGCTGCTGGGGAGCGCAGCGGGGTTAACCTGGGTCGAGTCTCAACATGACGCGGCGGCGCTGCTGGTTTGCGAAGATAGCTGTGTCGTTCGCACGGACAACTTTCCAACATTGCAACCCGTTTGACACGCAACATCTGTTTCACGCCTCAAGCTATGACACCATCCCCCACTCAGAGACCAGCGCCGGCGCGCAGCACATCACCGGCGCTGGTGTCAGAAATTGATCTGGAAGCGCGCTCGGACACGCCGGCTGCTCTGGCAGCAATGCTGATAGCGGCAACAGTCGGGGCGGCGCTGGCGGTTGTGCTGCTGCCGCAGTTCCTGCCGGCGCTGGCCCAATCGGCGCAGGGCGAGTCACCCAAAGCGTACTGGTTTCTGTCGCGCGCCAGCGGCTTCGTCGCTTTTGGCCTGCTGTGGCTTTCGACCGTGTTCGGGCTGTTGATGACCACGCGACTGGCCCGCAACTGGCCGGGGCACTTGATCGCTTTTGAGGGACATCAGTTCGTCAGCCTGCTTGCGCTGGCGTTTGCCTTGTTCCACGCGCTGATCCTGCTGGGCGACCATTACATCGGTTACACGCTTCAGCAAGTGCTGACGCCGTTTGGCAGCCAGAGCTATCGCCCGCTGGAAGTTGGCATCGGCCAACTGGGGTTCTATGTGACGGCGCTGGTGACATTCACGTTTTACATCCGCCGGCTGATCTCGCAGCGGGTCTGGCGGATAATTCACTATCTGAGCTTTGCGTCGTTTGTCATGGCGCTGTGGCACGGGCTGAGCAGCGGAACGGACAGCGGCCAGACCTGGGCGCAGGCGCTGTACTGGCTGGCCGGCGGGAGCGCGCTTTTCCTGACAATCTATCGCGCGCTGAGCGCGCGCGTAAAGATTGAGCCGACGGTCAGGGTAGGCAAAGGTTGAACCAACAAGGCCGCTGCGCTCACCAGCCGGCCCCGCTCTGCCAGCGAAAGCGCGCCGGCACGCCGGGCTGCATCGAGCGATCCTCCTGCAGCATGGTGTAGGGTTTGCCGCGATACAGGTCGGCCTCGTCTACCCGCAGAAGCGTGCCATTAATGAAGCCGGCCCACTGGGCTTCGCCGCGCTGCCGCATGTACACCAGGTGAGCGTCGCTCTCAATACGGCCATAGCGCGCCAGGCCAGGCTCGGCGCGATAGCGCGGGCGCACATCGTCGGGAACAAGGCCGGCCTTTAGATCGTTCAGAACGGCTAGCGTGCGCGTCTCGCCCTGCCACTCCAGACTAACGGCTACACCTCGGTTGGCCGGCTGAGCATCCAATACCACGATATTTGGCGCCGGCTTTGTGTCGCGTGGATGCGCCCACAACACGCTGACCAGATTCACCCATGCGCCGGGCAGCATATCGCCCGACCGCACACCGGCGATCATCTGCTCCTGCTGAAAACAGCGCCGCGCGCTCTCGATGACCATGCGAAAAGCGTGTGAGCCTGGGGCCGGCTGCGGAAAGGCAACCCACAAGGCGCGATGATCGCGGTTGCGCCAACCCTGAATCTCTGAGATGTGAGTGTCGCACCAGGTCGCGCCGCGATCAAGGATGTCTGTTGTCCACCACAGCGCCGCCAGGGTGCGCGGGCCGGCCCGCAGCGCGCAGGCGCTGTCAATCACCACAAAGCAATCCAGGCCGGGGAAGAACCACACGGTGCGATCCCACAACAAGCTGCGCGCGTCATCGTGGACACGCGTGCGGCTGATCTCGGCATCGCCCAGCCGCGTCCAATATAAACGTTCGGTGCGCACAGGGTGATAGTGGCCGTTGTCTCGGATGAAGTCCATCAACCCGCTCGACCCGGCCCATTGCCCATCGCGCCAGATCAGCCGGTTGTGATAGATGTCAGCGCGATAGATGCCGTCGGGCGGGCTTTCGCGGTAGCCGCCATCGTGCAACAACACTGCGCCATCGCTCACCAGCATCACAAAGCTGTTTTCATCTGAGTGCCCATGATGCATCTTCTCGGCAGAGACAGGCAGCGTAGCGCGCAGAAAATCGCGGTCGATGCGGCCATAGTCGCCTTCGTCACGGTAATTGAGACAGGCATATGTGTCGCGCTCACCCCAGCCGGCGCGAAAAACAATCTTCTTAGCCACCAGATCATCGAGCGCATCGGGAATGGGTCCGGGGGGTTGAGCCGGCACGGATTCGTCGCACCACTGCCAGGCCAGCATGAGCGGGAAAGCCATGCCCAGTGTCGGCGACTGTTCGGCTACAGCCTGCCAGAGGCGACGCGCCGCCCAGGACAGGCAGGGATCGCGGTGCGCAGCCGCGCCCCACTCGAAACAAGCCAGCCACTCCAACTGATTGCTCATCCAATGGCTGTCGCCGAAGTCTGGCAGCGTGCCGAGGGGCGTCACCATCTGCGCCATGGCCCGCAGATGCGCGTGGAACGTCACATGGGTGCGCAGGTCGTCGCGGCCACGCGCCTCGGCATAGGCGATTGAAGCGCGCATCCAGATCGGCTGATACAGCATGGCGTCTTCAATACTCCAGCGGCCCCAGCTCGCCTCGGCCAGTTCATCGGCCATCTCCAGCCACCAGCCGGCATCGGGATGATCGGCGAAGACGCGCGCCGCCAGCGCGAGATTGGCCGCGCGCAGCATGGCGCGATTGTGCGCGCCCCACTCCGGCAAATGCCGCACGACGCGCAGGCTATCTGCCACAACCTGGGCCAGCGCCGACCAGTCTGCGTCGCTCACCTGGTCACGGATGCGCGCGCAGGCCGGCATGAACATGATGGGCTGAAACATGGCGTCGAGCGGCGGCACACCGTCTTCGTATTCGGGCCGCGCGGCGATCACATCCGCCGGCACAAGCGATGTCCACTCACGGTAGCGCAACAGGATGTCGCGGGCCAGGCGCGCCAGGGCCGGCTGCCGATCCCGCTCATACAAAAAGGCAGCGACACCGGCGAGCGCCAATGGCCATGACGGAGAGATATAGCCAAACATGTTGTTGCGTGGTTCAAGTTGCGCCCGCCACCGTTCAATTTCCTGTTCGAGCCGGTCTTTGTCTGCGTCAAATCCACGACGGATGTGTTCAAGATAAAGCGCGCGAATGCCAACTGAGGAAGCGACAAGTGGGGTCGAATTAAGCATACGAATGATTGTAATGGAAAAAACCGCTATGCTCACAGCGCGGCTGCATCCTGACAGCATAGAGCAAGCGGAGCAGGAGCTGCCGGACAGTTTTGCGGATGTTTTGTCTATAATGCCCGTGCGCTGGCGCAGGCTTGTCGCCGGAAGACACCTTATTCAATTTCTGCTCGCAAGCCATTCTGTCGACCCATGAGCAAACCCAGGACCGCCGAACACCAACGCCTGGCCGATTCAGAGGCCCGGCGCGCAGATTGGAAAAACTGGGGGCCGTATCTCAGCGAGCGCGCCTGGGGCACCGTGCGAGAGGATTACAGCGCAACGGGCGAAGCCTGGGACTATTTTCCGCACGATCACGCCCGCAGTCGCGCCTATCGCTGGAACGAAGACGGACTGGGCGGCGTGAGCAATCGTCTTCAGAACATTTGCCTGGCTGTCGCGCTGTGGAATGGGCGCGACCCCATCCTCAAAGAGCGCTTGTTCGGCCTGACCGGACGCGAGGGCAATCACGGCGAGGATGTGAAGGAGGTTTACTTCTACCTGGACAGCACGCCCACCCATTCCTACATGAAGATGCTGTACAAGTATCCGCAGGTGGCCTACCCTTACGCAGAACTGGTCGCAGAGAACCGCCGCCGAAGCTGCGACGACCCGGAGTTTGAGCTGACGGACGCCCTGCGCGAAGCGTTCACAGCAGGCCGCTATTTCGATGTTTTTATCGAGATCGCCAAAGCCGACGAGGAAGACATCTTCTATCGCGTCACAGCCATCAACCGTGGGCCGGAAGCAGCGCCGCTTCATATCCTGCCGCACCTGTGGTGCCGCAACACCTGGTCATGGGGCTATAACGCAACGCGACCGACGTTGCGCGCAGTAGGAGCAGGAACTGTGAGGGTAGAAGAGCGCCACCTGGGAACGCGCTGGTGGGCCGTAGATGCGGATGTCCCGCTGCTCTTCACCGAGAACGACACCAATGCGGAGCGCCTGTTCGGCGCGCCGAACGCCACACCCTGCGTTAAAGACGGCATTCACGAAGCCGTTGTTCACGGGCGGATGGAGAAGGTGAATCCGGCGCAATCAGGGACGAAAGTCGCCGCGCACTTCCAGGCCATCGTGCAGCCTGGCGAAAGCTTTACCGTGCGCACGCGGCTCAGCCCGACCAGACAGGATGATCCGTTTGCAACGTGCGAAGCCGTTTTCGCGCAGCGGATCGCCGAAGCAGACGAGTTCTACGCCGCGATCCAGCCGGCGCATCTGACCGCCGACGCGCGGCAAGTGCAGCGGCAGGCGCTGGCCGGCCTGATGTGGAGCAAGCAGTTCTACCATTACAGCGTGGAACTGTGGCTGGCCGGCGACCCGGCCCAGCCTCCGCCGCCGGCTGCGCGCAAACATGGACGCAACATCGAATGGCAACACCTCTACAACCTGGATGTGCTCTCCATGCCGGACAAGTGGGAATTTCCCTGGTTTGCAGCCTGGGACCTGGCCTTTCACACACTTCCCATCGCGCTGATTGATCCTGAATGGGCCAAACGTCAGATCATCCTGCTGCTGCGCGAATGGTATATGCACCCCAACGGCCAGCTGCCGGCCTACGAATGGAACTTCAGCGATGTCAACCCGCCCGTTCACGCCTGGGCTGCCTGGGAGGTGTATCAGCTCACCGGCAGCCAGGACACCGATTTCCTCGAAAAGGTATTTCACAAATTGTTGCTCAACTTCACCTGGTGGGTCAACCGCAAAGACGCCGACGGCCACAATGTCTTTCAGGGCGGCTTTCTGGGACTGGACAACATCGGCGTCTTCGACCGCAGCCACCCTTTGCCAACCGGCGGGCGCATCGACCAGGCCGACGGCACCGGCTGGATGGCCTTCTACTGCCTGAAAATGCTGCGCATCGCGCTGGAGCTGGCGCGCGTCAAGCCGGCCTATGAAGACATCGCCACCAAATTCTTCGAGCACTTCATCCACATCGCCAACGCTTTCTACAACATGGGCGGGCGCAAAATCAGCCTGTGGGACGAGCAGGATGGGTTGTTCTACGATGTGCTGCACACGCCGGATGACAGGTTCATTCCGTTGCGCCTGCACTCCTTCGTCAGCCTCATTCCGCTGCTGGCCGTGATGACGCTGGAGCCGGAACACCTGGAGGCGCAGCCCCATTTTCGTCGGCGTGTGGAATGGTTCATCCAATACCGGCCTCACCTCATTGCCCATGTCGCGCCGCTTAACCAGTTGGGCGCGCATGAAGACTATGAACTGGCCATCGCAGGCCGCGAGCAGTTGAGCCGCATCCTGGCGCGGGTCTTTGATCCGGCTGAGTTTCTGTCAGATTACGGCGTGCGGTCGCTGTCTCGCATCCACGCCGCTCAGCCGTTCCGCTTTCACGTTGACGGCCAAACCTACACCGTGGCCTACGAACCGGCCGAGTCGCGTTCCGGGCTGTTCGGCGGCAACTCAAACTGGCGCGGGCCGGTCTGGTTCCCTACCAACTACCTGCTCATCGAAGCGCTGCGCCAATATCACCATCATTACGGCGACACGCTGACCATTGAGGTTCCCACCGGCTCCGGCAACCGGATGACGCTGGCGCAGGCTGCTGATGAGCTGACGCGCCGTTTGACGCGCATCTTTCTGCGCGACCCGCAACGCAATAACGACCGCCCCGTGTTTGGCGACGAGGCGCTTTTCCAGCGCGACCCCCACTGGCAGGATTACATTCTCTTCTACGAGTATTTTCACGGCGACACCGGCGCAGGATTAGGCGCCAGCCATCAGACCGGCTGGACAGCGCTCGTCGCCAATTTGCTACAACAAGGCGCAGGATCCAAATGAATCATCAAACAATCTGGACAACCGTTATCGGCAGCTACCCCATTCCGTCGTGGCTGGCGGCCATGCCCTCAACACCGAATCTGCGCGACGCGCTGCTGACCGTGCTCAAGACCCAGGAGCTGGCCGGCCTCGACGTGATCAGCGACGGCGAGTTATCGCGCTTCGACGTGAACCATCCCGAAACAAACGGGATGATCGAGTATTTCATCCGCCCTCTGGAAGGCGTGCGCACGAACCTGAGTCGGAGCGAGCTGGCCGAGTTTCGCGCCCAACCCGGCATGTCATTCCGCGCGCAGCCGGCCGGTGTCGTCTACGCGGGTATCGGCGAAGGCGCGCTCAATCTGCCGGCGGCCTGGGAATTTGTCCGTCCGCTCGCCAGCCGGCCGCTCAAGTTCACCCTGACCTCGCCGTACATGCTGGCCAGGACGCTGCTCGACCGGCACTACCACGACCTGCGCTCATTGGCCAACGCCATCGCCGATGTGCTGCGCCAGCAACTGGCCGACATCGACGCGCCGGTTGTGCAAATCGACGAGGCCCACTTGACCGGCCATCCTGAAGACGCCGCCTGGGCGCACGAGCCGATCAATCGGGTGCTGGAGACCGCGCGCGGCAAGCGCGCCGTGCACCTGTGCTTCGGCAACTACGGAGGACAGTCCATTCAGAAGGGTTTGTGGCGCGACCTGTTGCCCTTCCTCAACCGGCTGGCGGTCGATCATCTGACGCTGGAGTTTGCGCGCCGGGGCTACGACGAGTTGGAGATCTTCCGCGACCTGCGCGACGACATTGCGCTCGGCGTCGGCGTCATCGACATCAAGGACAACGTCGTTGAGACGCCCGAGTTGGTAGCCCGGCGCATCGAACACGCTGCGCGGGTGCTGGGCGAGGCGCGTATCCGCTGGGTTCATCCCGATTGCGGATTCTGGATGCTGCCGCGCTCGGTGGCGGATCGAAAGATGGTTGCGCTGGTCAAGGGACGCGATCTTTATCTGGGCAGGCCAGCGCAGCATGAGTGAAAACCAACATCAGGCAAAGCCGGCGCAACGGGTATAATCCCCGCCTGCAACCAGACCCGGAACAAGCGTTGCGCCAGGCTGCGCCACACGCGGGGTCTGGCATCCTCTATACACGGGCGATCACCATGCATGACGTGAACCACAAGTACGACATCGACACACCCTTTCTGATCGGAGCAGAAGTCAGGGAAGCCTTCTGGCGCGATGGCTTCGTCAAGCTGAAGAACGTCCTGTCGCCGGAAGCGATTCAGTTCTACGGCCCGGAGATCTCGCGCAAGGTGCTCGAGTTGAACACCATGCACCTGCCCATGGCCGAGCGCACGATTTACCAGAAAGCGTTTCTGAAGATCATGAATCTGTGGCAACAGGGCGGCGCGATCCGCGCGTTTGTGTTCAGCCGGCGGCTGGCCGGCATCGCCGCGCAGTTGCTCGATGTTTCCAGCGTGCGCCTGTATCACGACCAGGCGTTCTACAAAGAGCCGGGCGGCGGTATCACTCCCTGGCGCGCCGATGGCTACGACTGGCCTCTGGCCGGAGACAAGGTGTGCACCGCCTGGATTCCCCTGCAGAAAACCTCGCTGGACATGGGACCGCTGGCGTTCGCCGCCGGCAGCCATCGCTTCGTCTACACGCGCGATCAGGGATGGGATGAGGAAACCCAGTCGCGCATCGAAGCCACCATGCGCGACAACGGCTTCCATCTCGTGGAGACCCCCTACGATATCGGCGAGGTCAGCTTTCACCTGGGCGGCACATTTCACTACGCGCGCGGCAACGAAACCAGCGAGACCCGCGCCGCGATGAGCATCATCTACATGGACGCGGAGATGCGCCTGAAAGCGCCGGAAAACGCCTACCAGCAACTCAACTGGTACACCTGGTTCCCGGGCGCGAAAATCGGCGAGGTCATCGCTACGCCGCTCAATCCGGTGCTGTATCCCAGAGAGAACTGATCCATTCAGCGGTGAAAATGAACCACAAAGAACGAAGAACAAAAGAGAGAGGCAACCAGGTCTGCCTTCGTGACCTTCGCTTCCTTGTGGCTCAATCCATTTTCCTGAGGATCAGTTCAAACCGGCTGCCTTTGCCCGGCTCGCTTGTCACACGCACCCGGCCATCGTGCGCCTGCGCGATGCTCTTCACAATCGCCAGCCCCAGCCCGCTGCCTGCGCCGCGCGCGGCGCGGCTGCGATAGAAACGATCGAAGATGCGCGGCAGGTCCTCCGGCGCGATGCCGGGGCCGGTGTCGCGCACCTCAAACACAACTTCTGCCGGGCGGGTTAGCACAGCGACCTCCACCTGACCGGCGGGGGGCGTGAACTTCAGGCCGTTGTCCACCAGATTGCTGAGGGCCATCTCGACCCTCGCCCGATCACAGCGCAGCGTGACTGGCTCCGCCGGCGCGCTCAGGCTCAGCGCCACGCCCTTCTCAGCGGCAAGCGGCCTGAACACAGCCACAACCGCCTGGGCAATCTCGCGCGCGTCGTGATCGCCCCATTCGAGTTGCGCCAGGCCGGCGTCGAGCCGCGACAAATTCAGCAGATTGCTGGTGATCCACTCCAGTCGTTCGATTTGCCGCTGGCTCTCGGCGAGGAATTCCGCGCGGGCGGTGGCGTCGTTAGCCGCCGGCCCCTGCATCAGTTCGTTGAACGACTTGAGCGCCGTGATCGGCGTGCGCAGTTCGTGGGAGGCGTCGGCCACGAAACGTCGCAGCGTGTCGCGCTCTGCTTCGAGGTCGGCGAAGCTGCGCTGAAGCTGATCGGCCATGCGGTCGAATTGCGCGCCGAGCTGGCCGATCTCGTCGCGGCTGGTCACGCCGGCGCGCGCGCTCAGATCCCCCCTGCTCATGCGGTCGGCGGCGATGGAAAGGGATTTGAGCGGCGCGGTTACGCCACGACCGATGAACAAGCCGGCCAGGCCGGCCAGCAGCGTCGCGCCGGCCCCGGCGAATAGCAGCGCCTGTGCCGTGGCGCCGATCGCCTCGCTGCCAAAGTCAGGCGCTTCGCTCAGTTCCACATAGCCGGCGGGATAGGCAGGATTGCCAACCGGCAAACGCACTATCAAATCAGAGCGACGGGTCTGCTGAGCCTGCGCAGGTTTAAGGCTCTCAAGCTCTGTGCGCGACACCATCTCGATCGCAAGGCGGCTACCCCATGCGCTTTCAACACGCTGCACGATCAGGAATCGAGTGTCGCCGGGCAACTCGCCAACTGACGACAATTCAACCGGCTGCGCCCGATTCACCAGCACCGATAACACAATGGGCCGCTTACCATCGCCAACCGGCAACTCTTTGACCGGATCAGACGGCAGAATCCAAACCATGTCGTTCTCTGCGTCGTGCGACCCCGAATCAGCCAACACGCGCTCGCGGGCGTCCAGAATGCGCACCCGCACGTTGCCGGCAAACGCCGAGGTATGCGCCAGTTGACGCAGCGCATAGGGGTTGGCGCGCGCGCCCATCAGCGCCGCCGCTTGCCGCGCAACCGCCTGAGCGTTCGCAGTGAGGTAATTCAGCTCCTGCTGCTCGATGTGCCGGCGGATAAGCGACAGCGCCAGCGCAGCCACCAGCCCGACGGCCAGCACCGTCAACAACATATAGCTGGCAACCAGACGCCAGCGAATCGATCTCACACCCATTCGCGCGGCCACCTCAGAGGGCAAATGTCAGAGCACAGACAACAGACAACAGACAACAGACAACAGATAACAGATAACAGATAACAAACCGTGTTCTGTGCTCTGTGTTCTGTATTCTGTGCTCTGTGCTCTGTGTTCTGCGCTCTCTACAGACTTTCGCCGACCGGCGGTCGCTGCTGCGCGGGCAATCGCGGAAGCTTGTCAAACAAATCCGGCAGCATCTTGAACAAATCATCGGGCAAGTTCCAGCCGCCCCGGCCGTCGTCGTCAGGCATATTGAGACGCGGCCTGGCCGCCAGCGAGACGCCCAAATAGGCTGCGCCTTTTCGGTCGGGATTTTCGCCCAGCCTGACCGATACGGTGAATGTCTCGTTGCTGCGCCTGACCTCCAGCGTGATCGTGTCACCCGGCTTGCGCCGGCCAATGGCATCCACCAGCGCGCGAGGATCGTCCAGGCCGGCGCCATCCAGACTCAGGATCACATCATTGACTTTCAAGCCGGCGGTGGCAGCGGGGCTGCCGGCGACCACATCGCGCACCACGATTTCAATTGCGACCGGCAGTCGTGGCGCGGGCGGCAACACGCGCCGGCCCCACATCGGCCCGGCGAAGGTGTACTGCACACCCAGATACGCTTTGCTCGCGTCATCGGGGTTCGCGCCCAGTGTGACCGTCACCGCGCGGGTTTGCCGATCAGCGCCCACTACCTCCAGCGTCACGCGGTCGCCCGGCTTGTGCTGACCGATCAGCGCAGCCAGAGTGTTCGACATGTCAACGCTCACGCCGTTGACGGCGCTGATCACGTCGCCGGCCACCAGCCCGGCTTTGGCAGCCGGGGTGTCGGTCAACACCTCAACGATCAGGGCGCGGGGCACAGACACAGACCGCGTAGCCGTCACCGTCAACACTTCGGGCGGTTCAGAGCGCGGGTAGATACGAGGCGGAAAGACGCCGGGTCTGCCTGGCCCGTCCACCGGCAGGGCCTCGATAGCCAGCGCCAAACCAGTATAAGCCCGGCCATTCTGGTCGCCCAACGTCACGCTGAATGTGCGCATAGCATCGCCGCGCATCACTGTGACAGTCACCGAGTCGCCGGGCTTGTGGCCGGCCAGAAAAGCCGCCACGTCCGCTGTCGTGTTCACTTCAACGTCTGCCAGTTTAAGGATGATGTCACCCCGGCGCAGGCCGGCCCGCGCCGCCGGGCCATCGGACTCGACACGAGCAATCAACACGCCTTTCTCGTCGTTATTGCGCTGCGCGAGCATTACCGCCGGCGGCGCTGCCCGCGCCACCATCACGCCGGACAGCACGATGCCGACAATCCCCAGTGTCAGCGCCGTCACAGTCGCCACAGCAATTACCGCAATTCGCTTCTTCATGTCTTGCTTCATCCTCCATACGCTCAGCATAGTCTGAACTATAAGAGCCTATCCTGGTGGGCGCTCAGATGTCGGACTTTTCGGAGAAGTCCGACATCTATCGGGACAGGCTCCAAGATGTCAGACATGGTAGAGCAGGCAGATTGCGCAGCGATTGCGCGCCGATTAAGATGCCACAACATTCCCCAGACCGCTCCCCCAAACGCAATACGCAATACGCAATACGCAATACGGAATACGCAATACGCAATACGCACCACGCCCCCTGCGCGCCGGTCAGGGTTTGAATCGATAGCCGATGCCGCGCGCGGTGAGGATGTGGCGCGGGGCAGCCGGGTCCTCTTCGAGCTTCTCGCGCAGGTGCCGGATATGCACATCGATCGTGCGGTCGTCTTCGATGTCGCTGGCATAGCCCCATACCGCTTCGACCAATGCCTCGCGGCTGATGGGGCGCTCTGCGTTGGCAATAAGGTGCTTGAGCAGACGAAACTCCGTTGGGGTCAGATTCACTGGCCGGCCCTCCCGAAACACCAACAGCCGGTCCCAGTCCACCTCGATAGCCCCAAAGCGCGCGCGTCCGGCGCCGGTCGTATTGGCGAGTTCGCCGTAGGCGCGGCGCAACTGAGCGCGCAGGCGCGTGATGACCTCGCGCACCGAGAAGGGTTTCACCACATAGTCATCCGCGCCCAGTTCCAGGCCAACGATCTTATCGACTTCGTCATCGCGCGCGGTCAGCATGATGATCGGCAGGCGCAAACCCTCGGCGCGCATCTGCCGGCACACATCGAACCCGCTCATGCCGGGCAGGCGAATGTCGAGCAGGACGGCGTGCGCTTCGCCCTGGCGCGCCACTTCCAGCGCCTGTTGCCCGTTGTCAACCCATACCGGCTCGAACCCATCCGCTTTGAGCGCGTAGGTCAGCCCGCGCGCCACGGCAGGCTCATCTTCGACAACAAGGATGCGTTCCCCAGCCATCGGGAAGCAGTATATGCGCGCGCCATGCCATTCGCTACGCCGCCGAGTCGCCGCCCAGCTCACGATACGCGGATGACAAATCTTCGAGCTTGCTGTTGCTCTCGTTGAGATCGGACAACAACTGCTCAGCGCGCCGGATGTCTCTGGCCAACTCGACCTGCACCATGTTCATGGGCAGGGCGGCCAGCCTGTCGAGCGACTGATTGATCCCCGCGAGCATTTCGTTTTCCAGCGCCGTGATCTGTTGAATGGTCTCGCGGCCCTGATCGGTTTTTGGGTCGGCGGCGCGCTTGATGCGACGCAGGCGGGCCAGCCGCCACAGCGCGCCGGCAATGTTGCCCGGCACGGCTTCGGCCTGCTGCGCCAACAGCGCGCGCTGCGTCTCCGGCGTCGCGCCCTGACGCAGGGAGGCAAGCACTTCGCCTGCGAGTTTGACGGCGCGCTTCACCAGCAAGCGCTCTTCGGTGCTGACGCCCAGTTGTGGCACGACGTGGATGGCGGGCCTGCCAATCCACGCGCGAATGCGCGTGAGCGTCGCGGCGTGCCACGCGGTGAACCCGCCGGGCTGATCGGCGGCCAGATAAGCGTCGTCGCGCAACACATCAGCCAGCGCCAGCAGCGCGAGGAGGAACGCCGGCACGGCCAGCAACAACCAACTCGCCTGCGTGACCACCAGCCAGGCCAGTAAACTCATGCCGGCGCACGCCCCAATCAGGGCGAGAATGGCGCAGCCGGCGCCGCCTTTGTTCTGCATGTCACATCACTCCGGAACCGGGCCGGGCGCTCAACCGGCCTGCGCCCACATTGTACTGTCGCGCTTTCGGTATAATCGCGGCGTCCTCCTAACCGCGCTGTTGGTGTGGAAACGAATTGAACGTGTTGTCTTTCGGCTCTCTGGCGCGACCCAGAGCAATCCCAAATATCTGACTGGAGGAATCACATGTTTTCGCGTTCGAAGATCGCCCGACTGTCGATCGTTGGATTGGCCGCCGTTTCGCTCGGCCTGTCTGCCTGCGCCCCACCCCGCACAGCGCCGCCGGCCGGCAGCGCAGAGCAGCCGGCAGCCGCGCCGCCCAAAATCACCCACATCCGCTTCGCGCTGGACTGGGCGATTGAAGGCCCCTCAGCGCCGTTCCTGATTGCGCTCGACAAAGGCTACTTCGCCGAAGAGGGCCTTTCGGTAGTGATCGACCGTGGCACCGGCTCCGCCGGAACCGTGACCAAGATCGCCGGCGGCGCATATGAAATGGGCTATGCCGACATCAACTCGATGATCGAGTTCAACGTGAAGAACCCGGACAAGGCGCTGCTGGCCATCGCTATGGTGTACAACTCCGCGCCCATGACCGTCTTCACGTTGAAGAACAAAGGCA
>CALBEF010000118.1 GCA_937927775.1 uncultured Anaerolineae bacterium
AGGCTGGCGAAGTAGGCGCTGAAGCCGGTCACACGCACAACCAGATCCGGATGCTTGCGCGGGTCCTGATGCGCTTCGAGCACCTTGTTTCTGTCCATCACATTCAGGTTGATCTGCGTGCCGCCCAGCGCAAAGTGCGTCCTGATGAGCGTCATCACCTTGTCAACGCTGCCTTTCGTCAGAAAGGTCACATACCAATCGCTTCTGCCGCGCGGCGCAGCACGTCGGCCGATGCGCGAAGCCGGGCGGCCTCTTCGTCGCTCAACTCCAGCCGCAAAACGCGCTCAGCGCCGCCGCGATCGACCACTGTCGGCAGACTGAGGCAGATGTCGCTGATGCCGTAATAGTCGGTGATGAGGCTCGACACAGAGAGCACCGTGTTCTGGTCGCGCGCAATGGCTTCGACGATGCGCAGCAGGCCGGTGGCAATGGCGTACCAGGTCGCGCCTTTGCGCTCGATGATCTCATAGGCAGCGTTGCGGGTGCGCTCAAAGATGTCGTCCAGCGCAGCCTGGTCGCACACCATGTGGTTCAGCCGGCAGAAGTCGGCCAGTTGCATGCCGGCGATGTGCGCCAGCGACCACACCGGCACTTCGCTGTCGCCGTGCTCGCCGATGATGTAAGCGTGCACGCTGCGCGGGTCAACGCCGTAGTGCTGCCCCAGCAGGGCGCGGAAGCGGGCTGTGTCGAGGATGGTGCCCGAGCCGATCACCTGTTGCGGCGGCAGCCCCGACAACTTCAACGTGGCCCAGGTCAGCACATCCACCGGGTTGGTGGCAATCACCAGGATAGCGTCGCGGGTATAGCGCACCACCTGGGGAATGATTTGCGCAAAGATGTCGGCGTTCTTCCTGGCCAGATCGAGGCGCGTCTCACCCGGCTTCTGGTTGGCGCCGGCGCAGATCACCACCGCCGTGGCGCCGGCGCAATCGGCATAGTCGCCGGCCCAGATGCGCGTGGGCGCCCCAAAGGACGCGCTGTGCATCAGGTCCATCGCCTCGCCCTCGGCTTTGGACTGGTTGGCGTCGATGAGGACGATCTCGCCGGCCAGACCGCTCAATTGCAGAGCATAGGCAAAGGTGGACCCAACCAGTCCCGCGCCAACCACAACAATGCGCGTGGGTTTGAGATGCAGGTTCATCGGCAACACCTCTCTATTGCGCCGGGCGACGCACGCCACCACGCAGGTTAAGCTTGCGGGTTTGCGCAATCGCCTCTGCCGCTGCCGGGCGCTCCTCAGCGTAGGCGTAGTAGTAGCCTGTGCCGCGTCCGGGCAGGTTGTTCAGGCACACCCCGGCAATATGCGCGCCGAGGCCGGCCAGCGTTTCCCTGGCCTGCCGCGCAATGGCGCGGCGCGTGCGGCCCGACCGAACAACGAGCAGTGTACCATCGAGGCGCGGCGCCAGCACGGCGGGATCGGTCACCGCCGTGACCGGCGGAGAATCGAACACCACAATGTCGGCATCGCGCCGCAGCATCTCGATCACGTCGCCCATGCGCTTCGACCCAAGCAACTCCGACGGGTTTGGCGGCAGCGGGCCGGAGGCCAGCAGGTACAGGTGCTCGACCCGGGTGGGCAACAGCGCGCGGCCGAGCGTCATGCCGGGGTCGAGCAGCAGCGAGGTCAGACCAACATGGTTATCCAACTCGAAGATCTGGTGCTGAGTGGGCCGGCGCAGATCGGCATCCACCAGAATGACGCGCTGGCCGGCGTGCGCCAGCACCACGGCCAGGTTGGCGGCTGTCAGGCTCTTGCCGTCCAGAGGCTCGGCGCCGGTAACCATCAGCGTTCGGAGCGGGCGATCCACGGCGCTGTATTGCAGATTTGTGCGCAGCATGCGATAGGCTTCGGTGATCGTGGCGCGCGGATGTTTGGCGGCCACGAGCATGCCGGGGTAGTCCCTGCCCTCGATCTGGGCGATGCTGCCAAGCGGGGTCAGATTGAGCGCGTGCTGAACATCCTCGGCCGTCTTGATCGTGTCATCCAGATACTCCAGCAGAAACGCGACGAGCGCCGAGACAACCAGGCCGATTGCGGCGGCCAGCAGCACATTGTTCGCTACGCGCGGGCCGACGGCCTGGGATGGCAGTTGGGCCGGCTCGACAACGCTCAGGAAGTTGGAGGTGCCGCGTTGCAGATTGTTCCACAGTTGGGCGTAGGTGGACTGCCAGGTGGTAATCTGTGACTGTAGAGAAGCCTGCCGGTTACGCAGCTCCTGAATCTCCCGGGCGCTGGTTGCGCTGGCAATAGACGCATTGATCTGCGTCAGCTCTTCCATGCCCTTCTTCAGGTTGGCTTTCAACTCATTGACCTGAGATTGCATGAATTCGCGCTCGGCTTCCTTTTCCGGGTCGCTTGCGGCGGGACTGATCTGGATCAACTGGCGCGCCAGCTCGTCGGCAAGCACCCTGGCGCGGCGGGGGTTTGAATCCGTGACTGAGATTTCGAGCAATTGCGTGCCGGGAACCATGCGGCTGGACACCATGCCCTTGAGAGCGCCCCAGCCCCAGTTCAAACCAAGCGCTTCGAGCGTAGCTCTGAGCACCGGCTCGCGCGTCACCAGGTCGGCGTAGCTCTGAGCAAGCTGTTGACCCATGTAGAGCTGGGCGGCGTTGGGGTTGGGATCCTGCAACACCTGGCCAACCATCAGCGTGGTGCGCGACTGGTACACAGGCGCCATAGCCTGCGTGGCAAGAAAGCTGGAGCCGGAGGCGACCACAACGCTGATGAGAATCAGCCACCACCACTTCGTAAACACACTCAGATACTGCCTAATCTCCATTTCAGAATGCCCTCCAGGGCGCCGCTTCCAGCCCAGACTCCGGGAACTCACTATACCCCCGCTGGATTAAGACTATGTGGCAGGAAGACTGACATTTCGCTCCTGCTCTGGCGCCATGCCGGGCCATCTGCTGCCGGCGACATGAACGGCCAAAGCGCGGGCACGCCCACACCGCGCCCGCGCTGGACTTTCCAGCCCGGCTGCCCTCACCGGGATCAGACGACCCGCTGCGCGCCCGGCCGCGCCGGCATCGTCTGGTTGACCGCAGGAGCAAACTGAACCTGCGCCCCGGCGATATGCGCCGGCAAGTGAACCTGCGCCGCGCGCAGCGCAGCGATCTGCTGGATGATCCAATCCGCTCCTTCGGCAAGGCCGGCTGCGACATGCTGAATGTCGAGCAGATAAGCTCGCAACTCGGCCGCCTGTTCAGCCCATCGGCCCGAGCGCACCACGACGGGCTTGCAGCCGGCTGCGCGGGCGGCCTCAACATCGCACGCCGCGTCGCCGATCATGTAACTGCGCGAAAGATCGATATTGTGGCGTTCAGCCGCCTGATGGAAAAGCCCGGCCTGCGGCTTCCGGCAATCGCAGTGCTCCTCCGGCGCGTGCGGACAATACAGCACGTCATCCACCCGGCCGCCGGCCCGCCGGATGGCGGCCACCATGCGCGCATGAATCTCTTCCACCACCTGCGGCTCGACCACGCCACGCCCCACCGCCGACTGATTACTGACGACGATAATGGGCCAGCCCAGTTCGCTCAGCCGGCGCAAGCCTTCGATCGCCCCGGGCAGAAACTCAAACTCGGCCCAGGACTTGACGTAGTCCTGCCGGTTGCGGTTGATGACGCCGTCACGGTCCACAAAAATCGCCGGCTGCGGAATCATCTGGCGCGCGCGCAAGTGCGCCGGCCAATCCTGCTGGGCGCGGTCGTACGCCGCGTGCGAGCCAATGTCCATGACGAACGTGTCACCGGGCGCAGCCCAGCCATACATCGACACGCCTTTTTCCAGCAGCATCGGGAACAGATCGCGCCCGAAGTCGAAGAAAATACCCGGCGGGATCATGTCGATCACCCACGGCTCGACGACCAGAATGCCGGCGTTGGCCAGATCAGTGAACACCTCCTCGGGCTTCGGCTTCTCCACAAAGCGCAGAATCCGCTCGTTGGAGTCCATGTCCACCAGGCCCACCTCGGTCGGATTGTTGACATGGTACAGACTCAGCGTCACCCCGGCCCGGCTGTCGCGGGTGGTGACCTGGCGATGGAAGGCCAGCAGGTCATGCAGGTTCATGTCGGTCAGCACATCGCCATACACGATAACCAGCGAGCTGTCGCCGATGAAATCGCGCATCCTGCGCACGCCGCCGGCGGTGCCGAGCGCGGTGTCTTCATAGGAGTAGGCCAGCGCGACATCCAGCGGCTCGCCGGAGCCGAAGTAGTTGACGATGACATCCGGGCAGTGGTGCAGATTGACTGCGACATCCCTGATGCCGTAGCGGCGCAGCCATTGCACAGCGTGTTCGAGCAGAGGCTTGCCATCGATGGGCAGCATCGGCTTGGGCATGTTCAGCGTGAGTGGGCGCAGACGAGAGCCTTCGCCGGCCGCGAGCACAAACGCCTTTGCCGGCTGTGATGCGCGCCTCGCGGCAGCCGTCAGCTTCCTGACCAGCGCGCTGGCGATCATGTGGTTGAGAATGACGTGGATATCCTCTTGCATGCCGATGAAGCTCACCGGCGCGAATACCGACACGTCGGACAGTTCGTGGAGCCGGCACGCCTTGTCGCCGGTGAGCGCGACCACGCGAGCGCCCAGGTCGCGCGCCACGCGGGCAGCCTTCACCACGTTCGGGCTGTTTCCACTGCAGGAGATGGCAACCAGCAGATCGCCGAGCTGGCAGGCATTGATCAATTGCTCGGAAAAGATGTTCTCGTATGCGGTGTCGTTGCCCCAGGCCGTCATGAGCGACTGGTTATCCGTGAGCGCCTGAACGCGAAACCGGCGCTGGCCGGGCACGGTGATCTTGCTCAGGTCGGTCGCCATATGCGACGCGAGCGCGGCGCTGCCGCCGTTGCCCGCGATGAAGATCGTGCGGCCATCATGCCAGGCGCGCATCATTTCATCCACGACAGCTTCGATGGCGGCAATATCGAGCGCGCCGACGCCGCGACACAATTCCGCCAGATATTCTTCGATGTGCTCACGAACCATGATCGCCTCCCTGCGCAATACAACACAACAATGAAAACCGATTCAACTCAAATCACACGCTGCGCGCGTTCCATGTCAGCCGGTTTGGCCGGCGGCGCGGCGCGCGCCGAACAACGACAACACAGCCTGGACCAGCAACTGGACATCCAGTTCGATGGTCCAGTTCCGCACGTAATACAACTCGTCGTGGCTTTCGTCATCCGACGACCAGCCGGGCGACGCCATCCACGGGCCGATGAGACCGGGCTTGACGGACTGCAAATAGTGGGTGTGATGCGCTTCCGCCGGCTCTGCGGCAACGACGCGCGGGCGAGGGCCGACCAGGCTCATCTCTCCCAGAAGCACATTCAGCGTCTGCGGCATCTTGTCCGCGCCCCAGCGAATCAGCAGCCGGTCCAGCCAACTCCGCCCGGCATCGGTGTTGAACTTGAACATGGTGAACATGCGGCCGCCCTGCCCGATGGTTCGATGCCGGGCCAGAACCTGGGCGACACCGGACAGCCTGAGGCCCAGCGCGATGAGCGCCATGGGCAGCAGGGCGATCAGGAAGAGCGGGATGCCAACGCCATAGTCGAGCAGCGCCTTGAAAATGGCGTCCACGCCCACAATGCGCGCCTCGTGCAGCGTGAACAGCGGCACAAATGTCTTGTTCGTCACCGCCACGCCGGAGGTGGACAGGGCATAGAAGCCGGGGGACACTCTCAATGTGAAACGCTTGTCGTTGCTCGCCTGTGTAATGATCTCCTCGAAGGTCTCCCAGGCCACCGCGTTCGGCACCATGACCACTTCATGGACGCACAGCCGGCCGGCCACCTGGCTCAGCGCGCTCGCCTGGCCGATCACCTTGATGCCATCCACCACAGGCGTGCCAATCGGCTTGAAGTCGTCCAGAAAGCCGATGATCTCCATGCCGGAGCTGGGAGACTGGCGCCATTGATGGGCCATGGCAACGCCCTGGTCGTTCGCGCCGACGATCAGCACACGCGCATTGAACAAACCGCTTCGACGCAGGCAATACACCACCCGTCGCGCGATGAATCTGCCGACCACGATCAGCGCAATGGAGATCACCCACGTGAAGAGCAGCCACCCGCGCGACACCGTCACCACATCGCGCCACAGAAAAGACACCACCATCAGCGTGATGATGCCGGTCGTGATGGCCTTGCTCACCTGCTGATATTCCACCAGCCCGCCCAGCAGATTGTCGCGGCGATACATGCCGTGAAACAAAAAGATCACCAGCCACACCGGCAAGCTCAACAGCGCAATGCCGTTGTAGGTCGCGTCCTGGTACGGCGCTTCATAGGCCAGCAGGCCGGACGTGATGCGCAACGAATAGGCCAGCGTCATGCCGGCCAGCACCATCAGGGCATCGAGTGCCGCCAACGCGACCAGATACCCTTTCCATTCCCGGTCATAGGTGGACGGGTAGCAGGCCTCGAAGCGGTCCTGCTTCGACGACATGAGGTTCACAAGTTGTGGAACAGACTTAGCAATCATGCCAACTCACCCTTCTATTGCGTTCCTGCGCTGGGCGCGCATCCAACACGGCTCAAGCGCGCCGCCGGCTTTATCCGGCAGCGCGCCTGGTTAGTTGCTCGTTCGTCGGGCCATTACAACGATTCGCCGCGTGATTCATCTTTGCCAGCCGGAATGAGACCCTCATGCATGAGCATAGACAATCACCCGCTGCCTGACAATGTGCGCAAGCCCAGTAATTTCCGAGGAAAAGCTACAGCATCGGAAGCAACATGCTCCCTTCCCCCTGAAGACAACATAGCGGCAATCAAACCAGCGGTTAGGGCGCATTAGCAGCGCAAAAGCAATCTAAATTGCGAAAGACAGCCGGCCACCCTGTGGAAAAGTACAGGCCCTCAAGCCCTGCGCCTTCACCTTGATGACAATATAAAAAGTCATGATTAGCGACGCGCGAAACCATCATGTGCGCGGGACATTGGACATGTGCCCGATTCGTCTACACTGTTGCGCAATACAGGTGTGAAGTCCTTCACGGATCGTAATCGCTCACGCTTCCGCAGGTTCAGAATCACAACCGGCGGGAGATAAGTTCGACCCGGAAAAACAAACGCGGCAGGGCTGTATGGCCCTGCCGCGTCACGGTCGATATTGGGTTTTCTCACAGCGTGTCAGCTTGAGCCGTTGGCCGGCGGCGGCGCCGGCTGCAACATCGCTGCCGCCGTCGAAACGTCTGCCAGACGCAGGCCGGCGTTGAACAACACGCGCGCGCCGTCTCGCTCGAAATGCACATCCATCCGCCGCAGCCCTTCCTGGGCCAGCGCCGCCTCAACACGATCCCTGGCCCCCTCTTCACAATACAGGATGAGAAAACCGCCCCCGCCGGCTCCGGCAATCTTGCCGCCCAAAGCCCCATTGCGCCGGGCGACCTCATAGCACCGGTCAATGCGCTCATTGGTGACACCGCTCGCAAACTGCTTCTTGAGTTGCCAGGCCTGGTCGAGCATCGTTCCAAAACGATCGACCTGCCCCGCCATCAGGTATCGCCGGGCTGCCAGCGCCAGTTCGTGCACGCCCTTCAGCGATTCGATCACGCGCGGGTTTTGCTCGCGGCTGGCTTTGGTTTGCCGGCCCAGAATCTGCGCCGAATCATGCGTCGCTCCCGTAAACATCAGCAACAGGTTCGATTCAAGCCGAGCGATGGTCTCCTGGGGGATATCCAGCGGCTCGACGCGAATGCCGTTCGCGTCAAACGTCACCCAGTTCAGGCCGCCATAGGCTGCCGCGTATTGATCCTGCGCGCCAATCGGTTTGCCCAGCTTCTCGATTTCAATGTAGCAGGCCAGTTCTGCCACCTGCTGCCTGCTCAGCTTCAACCCGCAGGCGGTGCTCACGGCCTTGATCAGCGCCACCGTCACCGCGCTCGAAGACCCCAGCCCCGTGCCGGGGGGCACCTCGGAAGCCAGGAACATCGACACGCCGTGCGCGACGCCGAAATGCTGCAACACCGCTCTGGGCAGGCTCAGGTCGCCATCCCACAACAACGGCTCGCCCGGCGGGTGCCGGTAGAACGTGTGATAGTCGGAAGAGGTGATCTGCAAGCCGTTGCGCTCGCTCACATTCATCACCACATACACATACTTGTCCAGCGTAGTGCTCAGCACCGCCCCGCCATACCGCGTGTAGTACGCAGCCAGGTCGGTGCCGCCCCCGAAAAAGCTCAGCCGGACGGGCGCGCGCGCGATCAGCATCAGTACGCTCCCTGCCCCTTGATCACTGCCGGTATGGTCAGCAGGAGCAACTTCAAGTCCATTCCAAGCGTCCGCGTGCGGACATACTGCATGTCGAGTTTCACCCGGTCGCCGCGATCGAGATCCGACCGGCCAGACACCTGCCACAGGCCGGTGATGCCGGGCCGCACCGTCAGCAGCTCATCCGCGTCGGCGCCATAGCGGGCCAGTTCGGGCGGCGAGATCATGCGCGGCCCCACCAGACTCATCTGGCCGCGCAACACATTGAAGAGCTGGGGCAGCTCATCCAGGCTGAGCTTGCGCATCCAGCGCCCGCTGCGCGTCACGCGCGGATCGTTGCGCAGCTTGTGGTCGCGGGCAAGCTGCGCTTTCAACTCAGGATAGCGGTCGAGCAGCGCGTCACCGTTGACGTGCATGGTGCGAAACTTCAGCGCGTCGAACTGCGTGCGGCCCAGACCCATGACCCGCCGGCGATACAACACCGGGCCGGGGCTGTCCAGCCTGACGATCAGCGCCAGCGCAACCAGCAGCGGGCTGAGGATCAGCATGCCGATGGCGCTGAGCAGCACTTCGAGAATCAGCTTGGCTGCGCGATCGAATCGTCCGCCTCGGCGACTGCGGGCGGGCGGCTTCGCCGTCTCTGTCCCTTCCGGCGGCAAATGGCTCGCTGTATTCCATTGCATATCCAAATCACCCCTCACTCTTTTATCAATCCGTGATACACCACTGCCAGGTCGGACGCGATCGCCGACCAGTTGTGATGCGTCTCCACATAGCGCCGGCCTCCCGCGCCGGCGCGGCGCTGCCGGTCGGCGTCCACAAGCAACGCCACAATCTCATCTGCGAATGACTGGGGCGTGTCGGCTATGGCGCAATGGCGCAATCCCTCCGGCCGCAGGCCCATCACCGCCCGCGTCGTTGCCACCACCGGCGTTGCGCAGGCCATCGCTTCCAGCACCTTGTTTTGCACGCCCGCGCCGTATAGCAGCGGGGCCACTGCCACAGATGCCCGCGTCAGATAAGGCCGCAGGTCCGGCGCCCGGCCCGTCACTTCCACATGGCCGGCGCGCTTGGCAGCCAGGCGTCTCAGGCGGTCAGGCGGGCTGCTGCCGGCAATCACCAGCTTCGCGTCGGGGCGCTGCTGCCACACCAGCGGCATGACTTGCTCGATGAGATAGAGCGCGGCAGTCAGATTGGCGTGGTAGCTCATCTTGCCGGTGAAGACAATCGTTGCCGGTTCGCGCTCGCCGGCTGCCGCCGGCGTAAAGTAATCCAGATCCACGCCATTCGACAACACGACCACGCGCGCGCCATGATCCTCGCCATCAAGCGCCGCAGCCAGATTCATCAGCGCCTGCCGATCCACTGTCGAGGTCACCAGCACGCGGTCGAACCGGCCCACCAGCCAGCCCTCGTAGCGCCGCGTGCGGCCCAGTTCCAGCCGCGTCACCAGCCGGCCAAACAGGCTGCGACTACTGCGCGCGGCCTGCTCGAACAAATGCGAGATGCAGTCCACGCTGTCCCACACCACCGGCAGCCTGCGACCGTTCGCGGCTGCCCACACTGCCACATCCAGCGCATAGCGCGCGCCGCGCAGATGCTCGACATGAACAACGTCGAAGCCGGCGCCGGCTCTTGCCGCCTCGACCAGGGCCGCTCGAATCGCGCCGGCCAGGCGCGGCTGCCAGCTATAGACCGCTTGCAGCGGCGCGCGTGTCGGCGCGGCCCGCAAGGCGTTGGTCAGTTTCTGCCGGCGCGAGATCGGCTCGGCCATGACGCGCACCCCTTCGCCGGCCAGCGCCGCAAGCGACTCGCGCTCGCCCTCGGCCTCGACCAGCGTCGCCAGCGTCACCCGATGCCCGGCCCGTTGCAGAAAGCGGATCAGGTTATACGGCCGCACGCGGATCAACGTCGGCGCATACGGCACGATATAGAGAATGTTCAAGGGGTTCATGCGTCCGCGCCGCTCAGCGCGGGTCGCGCTTTGCCCAGCGCGCCCTTCAGCCTGCGCCCCGCATCGAGCGCGCCATAGGCGGCGAAAATGAGAAACACAGCATCGACTGGCAGTCGATAGCGCACCAGCGCCCAGGACAAAAGATGGATCGCCGTGTACACCCCCACGAACACATACAGCAACATCCATTTGCGCCAGCGACGCGCAGCCACAATCAGGCCATACACGATGAACGGCAGCGCAACAGCAAACGACAACACGCGGGCCACATTGCTGAACAGCGTGGAGTCGCCGGATGGCCAGAACATGAAATAGGTGGCGATGCGACTGATGGACAACCGAATGTAACGGCCCGGGTCCTGAAGCACAAAGGTCAAGCCTTCGCGCATCAGCGCCGAATCCATCTCGGCTTCGGAAAGGGATCGCAGTTCACGCGGGATGAGTGATTCGTAGGGGGTGTCGGCCGGCAGAATGCCGACGAAGTTCACCCCGTGCGCCGGATGATTGGCCCAGAAGAAAGCAAAGCCGGCGTTTGTGTTCAGCAGCACGAATCGGTCGAACGCGGCGGCGTTGCGGAGCGTCCACGGCGCGATCATCAGCGCGATCACACCCACCGCGATCGCCGGATAGACGACACTGCGACGCGCGCTCTGGACAAAATGACGCAGCAGACCACCGGCCACCGGTTGAAAGTCCCGCCGGAGCTGCTCGAACCACACGTATGCAACCAGAACCGGCACGAATGCCAGAAACAACTGGCGCAGCAACACCGCGACGCCCAGCGCCAGGCCGAGCAATGCCCAGCGGCCGGCCATTCGGCCGCGCGCCGCCGGCTCAGTAGCCGCCGGCTCAGTAGCCGCCGGCTCAGTAGCCGCCGGCTCGACAGACTGGCCGGCCATCGACAGCGCCA
>CALBEF010000119.1 GCA_937927775.1 uncultured Anaerolineae bacterium
CGCTAAGCGAGCTGCTTGCGCTGGCAAAGGCCGGCGCGGTGTCGCTTCCGCCGGAGCGCGACATCGCCAACATGCACTGCCACACGTTCTATTCGTTCAACGCCTACGGCCATTCGCCCACATCACTGGCCTGGCTGGCCAAAAAGCTGGGCCTGAAGGCGATCGGCATGGTGGACTTCGATGTGCTGGACGGTGTGGACGAATTTCTCGAAGCCTGCGAAATCGCCGACGCGCGCGGCAGCACGGCAGTGGAAACGCGCGTGTACATTCCCGAGTTCGCCACGCGCGAGATCAACTCGCCGGGCGAGCCGGGCATCTTCTACCACATGGGCATCGGCTTTGCCAGCGGACGCATCCCCGACGCCGTGGCGCCCATTGCGCGCGCCATGCGAGAGCGCGCCGAACAGCGCAACCGCGCCATGCTGGCGAAAATCAACGCGCACCTGGCCCCTGTCGAAGTGGACTACGAGGCCGATGTGTTGCCGCTGACGCCGGCCGGCAACGCGACCGAACGCCATATGCTGGTTGCCTATATGCAGGCTGCCCGGCGGCATCACCAGGGCGACGCGCTAATCCAGTTCTGGGCCGGCAAGCTCGACACCGCGCCGGACAAGATCGCCGCCATTGTGGACGACACGCCGGCGCTCTCCAACCTCATCCGCGCCAAACTGATGAAGAAGGGCGGCGTCGGCTACGCCCAGCCCAACCCGGCCAACTTCCCGACCGTGGAGGAATATCACCAGTTGATTCTGGCCTGCGACGCTCTGCCGTGCGCCACCTGGCTGGATGGACTGTCGCCGGGCGAGCAGGCCGAGGAGGAGTTGCTGAATCTGCTGATCGGCAAAGGCGTCGTTGCGCTCAACATCATCCCCGATCGCAACTGGAATATCAGTGATCCGGCCATGCGCGAGACCAAAGTGCGCGAGCTGCGCAAGGTTGTGGCGCTGGCCCGGCAACTCGACCTGCCCCTGAACATCGGCACCGAGATGAACGCCTTTGGCAACAAGCTGGTCGATGACTTCGACGCGCCGGAGCTGGCGCCGCTGCGTCAGGATTTCATGGACGGCGCATTTTTCATCTACGGACACGTGATGATGCAGCGCGCCAACGGCCTGGGCTATCAGAGCGCGTGGGCCAAAGCGGCCCTGCCTGCGCGGCGCGAACGCAACGCTTTCTATGCGCAGATCGGGCAGCGCACGCCGCCGGGCCGGCGCGGTTTGGCGCAACTCAGCGCCGCCAGGCCGGAGATGGCCCCAGACGATATTCTGAAGCTGCTGTGGTAATCTATTTACACGCAAAGCGTGGCGCTTTCACAAGGATAGGGAAATGTCAGACACATACACTGAATACAGGCAGGCCAGGCAGCCTCTGCCCGCGACAAACCGGCTGTGGCCGTTGTACGGCGCGGGGTTCGAAAACCTCGGCGTGAACGACAAACCGATTGAGACACAGATGCCCGCGTTCGGGCCAGACGAATTGCTCGTCCGGCACGACGCGTGCGGCCTGTGCTTTTCGGACATCAAGATTCTTTCGCTGGGCGACAAGCACCCGCGCATCTTCAAGGATATGAAGAAAGATCCGGTGGTGATGGGTCACGAAGTGGTGATGACCGTCGTCGGCGTGGGCGAAAACCTCAAAGACCAGTACAAAGTCGGCCAGCGCTTCATCATCCAGGCCGATATCTACGTGGACGGCGTCGGCTATGCCTATGGCTACATGATCCAGGGCGGGCTGTCGCAATACGGCGTGATCGACCAGCGCGTTTTGAACGGCGATGACGGCAATTACCTGATCCCCATCAAAGAGGAAACCGGCTACGTCGAGAGCGCGCTGGTGGAGCCGTGGGCCTGCGTGATTGCGGCCTACCAGTTGAAGTACCGCACCGGCATCAAGCCGGGCGGCGTGGCGTGGATCATCGGCGGGGCCAACGCAGACCCCGACAGGCCGTACACCGTCTCCGCCGGCTTCGACGAGCAATCGCACCCGGCCATCCTGCTCCTGACCAACGTCCCGAAGGGGCTGGCCGACTGGCTGAAGCAGAAGGCAAAGACGCTGGGCATCGAGACGCACGACGTGCCCGACCCCGATCAACTGCCCGGCGCCATCGACAAAATCGATGACATCATCGTGCTCGGCGCCGACGCGGACCTGATCGAGAAAGTCAGTCCCCGGCTGGCAGATTTCGGCGTCGTCGCCATCGTGAGCGACAAGCCATTTGCGCGCAAGACCAGCATCGACGTGGGCCGGATTCACTACAACCGCTGGGTGTACGTCGGCACAAAAAGCCCGGACATCGCGCGGGCCTATGCCGACACGCCGGTGCGCTCGACGCTCAAGCCGGGCGGCCTGTGCTGGATGGTCGGCGCCGGCGGGCCGATCGGCCGCATGCACTTGCAGCGCGCCATCGAACTGCCCAACGGCCCGTCGGTCATCGTATGCACCGACGTGAGCGATATGCGGCTCGAGGACCTGCGGCAGAGTTTCGAGCAGGACGCCAAAGACCATCTCATCAGCCTGGTCTGCCTCAACCCGACCAAAAAGGAAGATGCCGCCCAGTTGGCCGAATACAAAGCCTGCGGCGGATTCGACGACATCATTGTGCTGGCGCCGGTGGCTGCCGTCATCGCAGACGCAGCCACTTACCTCAATCGCAAGGCGGTGATGAACGTATTCGCCGGCGTCAATCGCGGCACGATGGTTAGCCTCGACCTGACCGATGTGCTCGACAAAGACGCGCGCGTGATCGGCCACTCGGCCTCGAGCATCGAGGACATGCTGACCATGCTGCGCGACACCGAAGAGGGCCGGCTGTCGCCCAATCGCTCCGTTGCCGCTGTCGGCTCGCTCGACGCGGCCAAGGTCGGCCTGCAGGCTCTGAAAGACGCGACCTACCCCGGCAAGGTGGTGATCTTCCCCAACATCAAAGACCTGCCGATCACGGCGCTGCCGGACTTGAAAGACAAACTGCCCACCGTGTACGCCAAACTGAAGAACGGCCGCGAGTGGACGGTGGAGGCCGAGGAAGAGTTCCTGCGGCTGATGGCAAACTAAATCACAGCGGCAGGATCACCCATGACACAGACACTTCAGGACAAGATTGCGCTCGTCACCGGCGGCGGGCAGGGGCTGGGCGCGGCCATCTGCGTCAGCCTGGCTCAGGCCGGCTGCCACGTTGCCGTGGCCGATTTGAACGAACAAACCTGCGTCGAAACTGCCGGCCTTGTGCAGCGCGAAACCGGGCGCAAAGCCATCGCCATCAAGGTCGATGTGACCAAAGAAGATCAGGTCGCCGCGATGGCCGATCGCGTCGTCAGCGAGTTCGGCCAGCTCGACATCGTCGTCGCCAATGCCGGCATCCTCATCTCCGGGGACATCGCGGACTTCCCGGCAGACAAGTGGGCGGCGGTGATGAACGTCAACCTGTTCGGCTACTTTCTCACCGCCAAACACGCCGCGCGCGTGATGCGCCCGCGCAAGCAGGGCGTCATCATTCAAATCAACTCCAAATCCGGCAAAAAGGGCAGCCTGCGCAATTCGGCCTACGCCGCGTCGAAGTTCGGCGGCATCGGCCTCACGCAGTCCATCGCCCTCGATCTGGCCGAGGATGGCATCCGGGTGAATGCGATCTGCCCGGGCAACCTGCTCGACTCGCCATTGTGGAACGACCCGGAGCGCGGGCTGTTCGTGCAATACCTGCGGGCCGGCAAAGTGCCGGGCGCTAAAACGATCGAGGATGTGCGTCAGGCGTACATCAACCAGGTGCCGATGAAGCGCGGCTGCGCATACGACGATGTGGCCGGCGCCGTCATCTACCTGGCATCCGACGCTGCGCGCTATATCACCGGCATCGCGCTCAGCGTCACCGGCGGCCAGGAAATGAACTGATCTGTCACCACGAAGTAGTCTGTCAAGGATGATTTGATAAGTTGAGCAGCGATATTCCCCGCCTGGGCGGGATGGCAGAGAAAACGTCATCCCCGCGAAAGCGGGAATCCGGTCTGCTCACGCGCGCAGCCCGCGACACAGCCCATCATTTTGCGGTTGACGAACTACCAGAAACAAGGAGGAAGCTGGCCAGATACGTTTTCGTGCCCTTTGCTCCCCGGTGGTTGACATACTGGAGGAACACCCATGAATAGCAGAGAGCGCGTGGTGGCAGCCATGCGCCGGCAACCCACCGATCGCGTCCCGTTCGACTTCACGCTCGGCTTCTCGCCCTATCAGCTCGAACAGTTTCGCAAGCGCACCGGCCAGGACAGCCCGGAGGACTACTTCGGGGCCGACGTGCGTGGCGTCGGCATCGGCCCGACCCGCCTGCAAACGGACTTCTCGCGCTACGTCCGGCCCGACGAACTGCCGGCCAATGGCTACATCGACGAATGGGGCGAGGGCCATATCCCCACTGCCAGCGATGACCAGTACCACTCGCACCTGGAAGGCTATGTGCATCCCATGCGCACCCTGCGGACGGCGCAGGAAGCGCTGGAGTACCCCCTGCCGGACATCGAGGCCGAATACCGCTACGCGCATTTGCCGGAACAAATCCGCCAGATTCAGGGGCGGGGGCTGGCGGTAATCGCCGGCATGGCCTGCACCATCTTCGAGGTCGCATGGCACCTGCGCAGCATGGAAGCCCTGTTGATGGATTTCATCGACAACCACGACTTCGCCGCCGCGCTGCTCGATCGCATCACCGAAAAGCGCGTCATTCAGGCCCGGCGCTATGCCGAGCTAAACCCCGACGTGATCATGTTCGGCGACGATGTGGCGTCGCAGCGCGGCATGTTGATGAGCGTGCCGATGTGGCGGCGCTGGTTGAAGCCGCGCCTGGCGCGCGTCATCGCCGCCGCGCGCGAGGCCAACCCCGACGTGATCATCTTCTATCACACCGACGGCGACGCGACCGAGATCGTGCCCGATCTGATCGAGATCGGCGTGCAGGCGCTCAATCCGGTGCAGCCCGAGTGCATGGACGTGTACGCGCTGAAACGGCAATACGGCCACACGTTGTCGTTCTGGGGGCTGCTGGGCACGCAGTCGGTCATGCCGTTTGGAACTCCGGACGAGGTGCGCGCCGATGTGCGCCGCAAAATCGAGGTGGTCGGCAAGGGCGGCGGCCTGCTGCTCGCGCCGACGCACATGGTCGAGCCGGAAGTGCCGTGGGAGAACATCGTCGCGTTCGTTGAGACAGTGACCGGGCAAAGCCACTACTGACCATTATGGGAGGGCGCATTTTTCTGCAGGGGCGCGTTGCCCGGCTGAGCAGTTGCAATCCAAAACCCGGAATCTAAAATCCAAAACCGACATGAACAGCCGCGAACGGATTCTCGCCAGACTGGAAGGCCGGCCTGTGGATCGCCTGCCCAACATGCCCATCACCATGATGTTCGCCGGCGACCAGATCGGCGCGGCGTATCTGGACTACGCCACCAACTACCGTGTGCTGGCCGAAGCGCAGTTGCGCACCGCCGAGGCATTTGGTATCGACCACGTCAGCATCATCTCGGACCCGGCTGTGGAGGCCGCCGACTGCGGCGCCAACGTGACGTACTACCCAAATCAGCCGCCGGCCATCGATGAGGCCAACGCGCTGCTGGCCGATAAGCGCGCGCTGAATCCACTGATCGCCGGCTGTGCCACCGGCGCGCTCGGCCTGCCCGGCCGGCGCATGACCAACCGCCTCAACGGCGTCCGGCTGTTGCGTGAGCGGGCCGGCCACGACCGGCTGATCGAGGGCTGGGTCGAAGGCCCATGCGCCGAAGCGTCCGATCTGCGCGGCATCAACGCCCTGATGCTCGATTTCATGGACGACCCGGATTTCGTGGCCGACTTGTTCGAGTTCATCACCGGCATGGAACTGGACTTCGCCGCAGCGCAGATTCAGGCCGGCGCCGACATCATCGGCATCGGCGACGCGGCGGCATCGCTGGTCGGCCCGCGCATCTACGAGTCGGTTGTGTGGCCTTACGAGAAGCGGCTGATCGATGGCATCCATGCGCTGGGGGCCAAAGTCCGGCTGCATATCTGCGGCAACACGCGCCGCATCCTGGCCGGCATGTGCCGGCTGGGGGCAGACCTGATCGATCTGGATTACTTCTCGCCGGTGGACGAAGCGCGCGCGCAAATGGGGCCGGCGCAGGTGCTATCCGGCAACATCGACCCCGTGCGCGTGTTGCGCGACGGGACGCCGGAATCTGTGCGCGCCGCGATTGCGGAGTGCCACCGCCAGGCCGGCGCGGCCTACATCATCGCCGCCGGCTGCGAAGTGCCGCGCGACACGCCGCCGGCCAACCTGCTCGCGCTGGCCCGCTACGCGCAGGAGCAGCAGATGCCCGTTGTCTGATAGAGGGGCGCAGGATGAATCCTGCGTTACGGACACTTCTGCGAGCGCAGGATGAATCCCGCGTTACGGACACTTCTTCGAGCGCAGGATGAATCCCGCGTTACGGCCGCTCCTGCGAGCGCAGGATGAATCCCGCGTTACGGGCGGCGCGCAGCCGGGGACTACAATTCTCTGCAATTCGATTCGCGTGGATAAAGAGGACACTGTGACAGCAGACAACCCGCCTCAGGCCAGAACACACACCATTACGCTCAAGCCCACCAACGTTCAGGTAACGGCGCCCGCCGGCTCGCCACTGCGCGATCTGTTGTTCGAACAGGGCGTGGAGTTCCCCTGCGGCGGACATGGCCGCTGCCGGGGCTGCAAAGTGCGCGTCGTCGAGGGACACGCCGAGTTGAACGACGCTCAGCGCAGACTGCTCAAACCTGCCGAGATCGAGGCCGGCTGGCGGCTGGCCTGCCAGCTCACGCTGGACGGAGACCTCACAATCGAGTTGCGGCAATGGGACGCCGCCATCCTGGCAGACACGGCCGAGTTCACCTTCACGCCGCGCGAAGGCTATGGGGTGGCGGTCGATCTCGGCACGACGACGCTCGTGGCGCAACTGCTCGACCTGAACACGAGCGACGTGCTGGCCGTGCGCACCGCGCTGAACGCCCAGGCCCGGCACGGCGCCGATGTGATGAGCCGGGTTGGCTTTGCGGTGGCCGATGGCGGACAGCCTGTGCTGGAGAAACTGATCCGCGAACAAATCGGCAAGCTGATCCGCGACGTGATGTACGCAGCCGGCGTGGACGCAGCGCAGATCCGCGACGTGACCATCGTGGGCAACACCGTCATGCACCACTTGTTCTGCGGCATCGACATCGAGCCGTTGTCGCACTACCCTTTTGAGCCGGTAAACGACGGCTTGCAGATCTTCGCGGCGCGCGATCTGGGCTGGGACTTTCTGAGCGGCTCGCCCACCATTCGCTTCCTGCCCTGCCTGGGCAGCTTCGTCGGCAGCGACATCACCGCCGGCGTGATCGCCACGCGCATGCACGAGAGCGAAAAACTGGTGGCTCTGGTGGACCTGGGCACGAACGGCGAAATGGTGGTAGGCAACAAAGCGCGCATGGTGTGCGCCTCCACAGCCGCCGGCCCGGCGTTCGAGGGCGCGCGCATCTCGATGGGGATGCGCGCCGCCACCGGCGCCATCTCCGAGGTCGAACTGGTGAACGGCCACCTGGTCTGCCGCGTGATCGGCAACGTGGAACCAACGGGCATCTGCGGCAGCGGGCTGGTGGATGCCGTCGCCTGCGGGCTGGAGATGGGGGCCATCAAAGCGAACGGACGGTTCGCAGACAAAGCCGAATCCTGGACGGTCATGCCGCCGGTCGCGCTGTCGCAAACGGACGTGCGGCAACTGCAACTGGCAAAGGGCGCGATTGCCGCCGGGATGCGATTGCTGCTCGAACAACTGGGCGAGCGGCCCGAAAATCTGTCCCGGCTGTATCTGGCCGGCGCATTCGGCAACTACATCAACCGCGCCAGCGCGCGGCGCATCGGGCTGCTTAACTTTCCGCTGGAGATCATCCAGCCGGCCGGCAACACCGCCCTGCTCGGCGCGAAGATGGCCCTGTTTGCGCCGGATGAGCGCGAGTTGTACACGCGCATTCGCAGCCGCATGCGCCACGTCGGGCTGAACGAAGACCAGCGTTTCATGGACACGTTTGTGGAAGAGATGAGTTTTCCATCCGGCGCGGGATAAATCCCGCGTTACGGGGCGGGCGCAGGCCTATGACACGACCACACGCGCGCGCAGGGCTGATACTGTTGATGTGGGCGGCCATCACAGTTGCGGCCTGTCTGGTTGCCGGCGCGAATGCGGCGTCAGCTAACGCATCCGCGCCTGTTCAATCTGTCACCGCGCCACCGGCGCGCTTGATCGCCGGAACGGTCGAGCTGTCGCCAGAGATGACGGCGGCCCTCAACCGGGCGCTGGCCGATCGCAACGCCGGCTCGCCTCATGCCACGCGCTACGCGATCACCGACATGCGCGCAGTGGATCGAGGTGACGCAGCGTGGCGCATCCTTTCAATCGTCGGGCTGGCCGGCGTCACCGATGGCGGGCGCTGGAACATCGAGGATCACGGCGTATGGTTTGGCCTGGCGCTGGCCCGACAAAACACGAATGGCGCATGGGCTGCTGCGGTTCAGGGCAGCGCGGCTTTCAACGACTTGCTGAACCATATTCCACCTGATGCGCTCAGCCTCTCGCTGCGCCAGCGCCTTGCAAGGTCAACCGGCGCGCTGACAACGCCGGCGACCCCAGTGCGCTTTCCCTGGCAGCCAGGGACGCGCATGTTGTACGGCGAGCTGGGTGTGCATCCCAACGGTTTTCCAACGGTCGCAAGCGGGTGGCAGGCTGTCGATTTCCTGTCTGATGGCGACACCGGCGCCGGCCACGCGCCCAACAGCGTCTACGCCGCAGCGCCCGGCGTCGTCGATTACGTGTGCCGCGACGACGGACGGCAAGTGTCTTTCAGAGCCGGCGGCTTTTTCTACACGCATCTGGTGGATCACGCCGACATTTACGTCGGGCGCGCCATCGCGCAGGGCGAAACGCTGGGGGCATTGAAGACGGGCACATTCGTCTTTGAGTGCGGGTATGCCTGGCAAGAGCCGGGTTGGTTTCATTTGCACTGGGGCTTCCCCAGCGCGACGCAAATGAATGTCGAAGGCTGGACGCTGAGCTACACCCGGGCAATCAGCAACTGGGTGTGGCGCAAGGAGGATGCGCTGCGCTGGCCGGGCGAAGGCTGGCTGCAAGCCGGCTCGGCGTCGGTTGCCCAGTTGTCCCCGCGCGCGTTTCTGCCCGTTGTCACAAAGCCCCCATTGCGCGAAGCGCGCGTCCTGTGGATTTCGCGCTTCGACTGGTGCGGCGCGCCGCCCTGCGAGCGCAGCCGGCTCGAATACTTGATTCACAAGGCCGCCGACGCCCGTTTTAACATTGTGCTGTTCCAGACGCGCGCCACCGGCGACGCCTACTACACCCCCGGCCTTGAACCGTGGTCATACCGGCTGACCAGCAACACCACCCATACGCTGGGCACAGACCCCGGCTGGGACCCGCTGGCCGTCGCCATCGAAACCGCCCACGCGCGCGGCCTGCAACTGCACGCCTACGTCAACCTGTACTCGAACTGGGAATGCGGCAAATGGTTCCCGCCGACGACCACGCTGCCCCTGCACCCCTTCTGGACGCTGGGCTACTACCAGCCGCCGCCGGCCCCCTACACCTACAGCTCGACCTGGCGCGTGTACAGCGACACAGCCAACGGGCCGTTGCCGATGTCTGTGTTGAGCAGCGGCGTCCCTGTGCCGTGCAGCGAATATCTGTGGGCCAGCCCCGGCGTGGCGCGCGTGAACGAACACAATCTCGCCGTGATCAAAGACATCGTGACGCGCTATGAGGTGGACGGGATTCACTTCGACCGCGCGCGCTACCCCGGCCGGCAGTATTCATCCGACCCTGAAAGCCGGGCTGCGTACAGCGCCGCGCTGACACTCTCGCCGACTCTGAGCTATGCCGACTGGCAGCGCGACACACTGACGCGCTGGATGATGCGCATCTACACGGAAGTCAAAGCAATCAAGCCGCAGGTAAACGTTTCGGCGGCGGTGTGGTTCACCTATCGCAAAACGCCAACCATCCCCTTCCCAACTACAGAGGGCTTTGCCGATTACTATCAGGACTCGCATCGCTGGCTGAACGAGGGCGCGCTGGACGGCATGGCGCCCATGATCTACGGCAGCACGTTCAACAGCGACTTCGAGAAGTGGCGCATTCTGGCCGACGATCATGTGAGCGCGCAGGGCAGCCGGCAGGTGTGGCTGGGCATCGGCGCGGCCATCACCTCAACCGCCGAGATCAACAACCGCATCGCCTATGCCCGCAGCATCGGCGCAAAGGGCGTCGCCATCTGGTCGGCCGGCGCGATGGACTCCAACCAGCACTGGGATGCTTTCGCCGAAGGCCCCTTCCACCAGCCGGCGTTACCGCCATAGCCCAACCCTCAACCCTCAACTTTCAACCTTCAACCCACCCATGGCCCGCACCATCCTTGACAGCCACGCCACGCTCGCTGTGAACATCCCGATGGGCGTTCGACGCGAAGAGTATCTCGACCACGTCACGTTCCAAGCGAACCTCAGGCCACTATTTACTGAAACGTTCGGCCCGCTGCTCGGCCTGAAAGAGGAATGGCAGGCGCAGGGCGCAACGCCGGGAGAACTCGACCTGTCTGCGTTTCGGTATCGCGCGCCGAAATGGGGACATCTGCCGGTCAACACCGGCTGGCTGGGCGGCGAGGAAGCCATCCTCGAAGAAACCGCCGCGCACATCATCGGGCGCGACCAGTACGGGCGCACGGTCAAGCTGATCAAATCGTCGGCCACCCTGCCCCTGCCGCTGGATCACCCGGTCAGGACGATGGACGACTGGTTGCGCATCAAGCATCACTATGCGTATAGCGAAGCGCGATTCGGCGCGCGCTGGCAGGAGATGGCAGACGCCTGGCGTGCGGAGGGGCGCGTGGTGTGCGTGAGCATTCCCGGCGCGTTCGACGAGCCGCGCCAACTGATGGGCGAAGAGGCGCTGTGCGTTGCGTACTACGAACAGCCCGAACTCATTCAGGACATGCTGGACACGATCGGCGAAACGGCTTTCCGGGTGTTGGACATCGTGTCAGCCCGGACACTGGTCGATCAGCTTGACGTGCATGAGGATTTCGCCGGCAAGAGCGGCCCGCTGATCGGCCCCCGGCTGATCGAGCGCTTCGTCAAACCCTATTACCGCAGGATATGGGACATGCTGTCGTCGCGCGGCGCGCGCGTGTTCAGCATCGACACCGACGGCAACGCCAACGCCGTCATCGACATCCTGCTGGATGCCGGCATCAACCTGATGTGGCCGATGGAACCGGCAGCCGGCATGGACATGGTCGAGACGCGCCGGCGCTATGGCAGCCGGCTGGCCTTCATCGGCGGCATCGACAAGCACGTGTTGCGGCGCTCGAAGGCAGAGATTGTGGCCGAACTGGAATACAAGCTGCCGCCAATGATTCGCACCGGCGGCTGCCTGCTCGGCCTGGACCATCGCATCCCCAACGGCACGCCGCTGGAACACTACCGCTTCTACATCCAGACCGTGTGGGAAATCATGGAGGCGGCGCAATAGCCGAGTCAGCTCTGGGTGCATTTCCCGGCAAAGGCAAATTCCCCGCCAGAGCGTGTTGCGCGCAGGGGGTATGCCTGGTAGGGCAAGCCGCCGGGCTTGCACTGCTTTGCAGGCCATTTGGCACACAGGAAAATGCGCCGGCAGGCCGAATAGGGCGCATTTCCCGGCAGGGGGCAATCCGCCGATGTGCGCGATGGATAAATCCGCGCGCAACCGTTGCGTAGAGACGTTGCAATGCAACGTCTCTACTGCAACGTCTCTACGCAACGTCTCTACCGGGCAGGTTGCCGGGCAACATGCCCCCACAGAGAAATACACCCGTCAGCTCTGGCGCGCTATGCCCGGCTGATAAACTCAAAGGCCGTTGGACATCCCGGCGGCAAAAGAGGACAATGAGCGCCATCATGAACGAACGCGAGCGATTTCACGCCTGCATGGCGTACCAGCCCGTTGACCGGGCGCCGTTCTGGATCTGGGGCCCGTGGCCGGAAACGGCCGAGCGATGGCGGGCGGAAGGCTTCGACATCAGCCAGGCCGAAGAGAACTTTGGAGACGACCGGCGCTGGTGGATCGGCCATTGGTTCTTCCCCAACCCGCCATTCGAACGCCAGGTAATCAGCGAGGACGCCGACACCATCCTGTACATTAATCACGAAGGCATCCTGATGCGCGAACTCAGGAACAACCCGATGAGTTCGATGCCGCAGTTCGTGAAGTTCCCGGTCGAGACGCGCGAGGAGTTTCGGCGGTTCTGGCGCGAGCGCATGCAGCCCGACCTGAAGCTGCGTATCGGGCCGGACTGGCAGGATCGCCTGCGCGCGCTGCGCGCGGCGCCCTTCCCGCTGATTGTGATCTCCGACCGCTGGGGCGGCTTCTTCGGGCCGTTGCGCAATCTCACCGGCGTCGAGCGGCTATGCACACTGTTCTACGACGACCCGGCGTTCGTCGAGGAGATGATGGACGCCAATGCCGATTTCATCATCGCCATGATGTCGCAGATCCTGGATGTGATCGACATCGACGCCTTTTCGTTCTGGGAGGACATGGGCTTCAAGACGGCGCCGCTTCTTTCGCCCGGGCACGCGCGCCGGCACATGCTGCCGCGCTACCGGCGTGTGGCCGACTATCTGCGCGGCCGGGGCGTCGCATACATCGGACTCGATAGCGACGGCATGATCGATCCGCTCATTCCTGTCTGGCTCGACGCCGGCCTGAACTTTCTGTACCCGTTCGAGGCGCAGGCCGGCATGGATGTGCTGGCCGTGCGCCGGAAATACGGAAAGGAATTGCGCATCTGGGGCGGCGTCGACAAGCGCGCGCTGGCGCAGGGGCCGGCAGCCATCGACGCGGAACTGGAACGCATTCGACCGTTGATCGCGGAAGGCGGCTACATCCCGCACACCGATCACTCCATCCCGCCTGACGTGTCGTTCGCCAATTTTCGCTATTACACGCGCCGCATCGGCGAGGTGTGCGCGCAATCTCACCCGTAATCCAATCCCTCCTGCCATGCCATCCTTCACCCCCCTGCCCCACGCCGACCTGCTCGAACTGAAACGCTGGAACACGCCCACGATCTACAACGGCTGGGAACAAATCACGCGCCACGATGTGACCACTCAAGGCATCAACCTTGAGGAATGCCGCGACTTCATGCCGCAGATGGGGCCAATGGTGGGCTATGCCGTGACGCTGGTCGTCGAACCGAGCAACCCCGCCCACAAGCGCGATCGCCCCGCCGCATGGAACGACTACCGGCGCTATGTCGCATCCGTCCCCGGCCCGAAGATCGTCGTCGTTCAGGACCTGGACAAGCCGCGCGTGGTCGGCTCGTTCTGGGGCGAGGTGAACGCCAACGTTCACCGCGCGCTAGGTTGTGTCGGCGCGATCACCGACGGCGCAGTGCGCGATCTGGATGAGATGACCAGCGCCGGCTTCAAGGCCATTGCGCGCCGGCTGTGCGTCGGACACGCGCACGTCGCGCCCGTGCGCTGGGGCTGCGACGTGACGGTGTTCGGACAACGGGTGTGGCCGGGCGCGCTGATCCACGCCGACAAGCACGGCTTTCTGGTCATTCCCGACGAGGACCAGGCCGGCTTGCTCGAAGCCGCTCGTTTCATGGACAGCAACGAATGCCGCACGGTCATCGCGGCCGCGCGCGGCGCAGCCGGTAAAACCACCGACCAGATTCTGGCCGACCTGGATGCCGCATCGGCCGCATTCGGCGCGGCCGCCCGGGCGCGCTTTCAGGCCGGCGGCGAGTGGTAGCGCCCGGCTGACTGCGAAATGGTTATTGACCGAATCCGATGTCGTCCAGAATGATCACGCCCGCCTGAGTCCGGTCGAAGACAAAACGCACTTCTGCCAGCGCCGCCGGATCAAAGCCGGGATTGTCCATCGTGAAATCAGCCAGCCGAAACTCGAACGTCTGATACACCGGCTCCGACAACGGCAGGGCGCTCATCCAGTCCAGCTTGCCCAGCCGGCTGCGCACTTGCGGTTGCAGGCGCGCGAAGTGACTGAGCGGCAGGCGGGCCGTGTGGCCGGCGCGATCGACCACTTCCACGCTCAGGTCGATGCCGATTGCATCTGTGGACGCGCGCGCAGGCTCGCTCTCGGCGCAGGCCAGCGAAAAGCGCAGCGCGCTCTAGCGTCCCCCACTTCATCGGAACAATCTGCTCACGCCAGATCGTCAGATTGTCGCCGCGCAGCACTGCGCCGGGCAGCGCGCATGTGCTGAGGTCAATGTCCTCCTCGAAATCGCACACGCGCATGGCGCCTGAATCCTGATACTGACTGATGTAGACGGTGTCGGGCAGCCATGCGGCCGCGACGCGCGGATCGCGGAACAGGGCGCGATAGCCAGATTCATCGCGCAACGCCGCGCCCATGAAGGCGCTGATGGCGACTTTGGCGATGCGCTCCTGCCGGGCCGAGGGCATCAACACGCGCAGGTTGAAGAGCTGCGCCGCCGGCCCGGGCATGTCTCGACGCCCCCAGTCCTGATTGAACTGCCCATGATTGGCGCCGTGGATATACAGCGCGGCCTTGAAAAAAGCGCGGTCGCCGCTGAAGGTCAGGCGGGCATATTGCCGCGCGCCGCTGAAAGTGGCCACATCCATATCGTGCACGCCGTGCAGCGCCAGATAGTTCACATCCCGCAGGGGCAGCCGCCGATCGCCGGGCCGGTACTGCCCATCCACCGGCGCAATGGCTGCCACCGCCTGAATGCCGAAGCCGTAGTCAAAGCGGATCGAGCCATCATCGGGATGGCAGGGCAATCGATTGAACGCAGCGGCAATGGCGACCGCCTCGCCGCCCCGCGAGTGGCCGATCAATCCAATGCGGTTCAGATCAGCCTTGCGATAGAACGGGTTGCCGGGAGTGTCATTCCAAAGCCGCCACTGTCGCAGATGCTCCAGAATCAGCCACGCGCGGGCGTCATTCTCGCCCGTCAAAGGCGTGAGAAAGATCAGGTCGGCCACAAACGAGAGATTGAGGAAGTTTTGATCGATGGAGGCGACAATGAATCCGCGACTCGCCAGCACTTTTGCGAGGTAATCATAGCCGGCTTCGGAGTACAACTCCATCGGATGATTGCCATGCGCGATCACGATCAGCGGAAATGGGCCGTCGCCATCCGGGTACCAGACGCGCGCGTTGATCGGCATGGCCTCCGGGCCGAAACCCCAGCAGGCCCGGCGCAGCGCAGACCACCCATCGAGCAGCTTCGCGCCATCCACCGGCGTCGTGCGCAGCGCCGCATCCGCGCCGTACTCTGGTCGTCGCAAATCGACGCCGCTGCCATAGGTCAACGCGCGCACCGCATACGGCCCCGGCTGCGAAGGATCGGGCAAGTCCAATGGGGTGACGTGGCCGGACGAGGAGGCGTCAATGCGAGGGGGAATATCCGGGTTGAAGCCATCCAGGAGCAGCAGGTCACAGCCGGCAGCCAGACCCAACACACCCAGCCCCAGGCCGACCATCCCGGCCAGGCGTCTGGCCGGCGCAAGTCGCGCCGCGCGAATCGAGAGAGCGACACTCGCCCCAAGCAACGCGCCCATGCCAATGATTCCGGCGATGGCAGCCAGCATCCCAAAGGCCAGTGGCAGCGCCAGATAGGCCAGCGCCAGAAGCGGCAATGCGCCGACCACAGCCCACATGAACCGGGCCGGCACACGTCGCAACAGCGCGCCGATGAGCGCGGTCAATCCGCCCAACAGCGCGCCAGCCAGCAGGCCGCCAAGCCACCCCGCAATCAGGGCGATCGGGCCGGCGGGAGCAAACGCAGCCAGTGAAAACGCCATCCACACTGCGCCGGCAGCCAGCGCGACGCCGCAGGTCGCGCCGCGCCAGGCAGGCGCAATGGATACCCACTTGCGGACAAACATGTTTCTTCTATGCCTCCATGGCACAGAATACGGCGCGCGCATCCCGGCGCATCCGGCAATGGACGGCGGACCGAGCCGGCCAACAGTCGTGTTGCGCGCCTGGTCAGATGGATAGTTCAAGCTTTGGAGCACTACGGCGCGCGGCGCGACGTGCCGGGCTGGGACGCCCCCGACTACGATGACGCGCGCTGGCAGCCTGTGGCTTCTTCCGGCGGCCCCACCCTCGTCGCGCAACCCAACGAACCCATCCGCATCACGCGCCGGCTGACGCAAGTTGCCGTGACCGAGCCACAACCCGGCGTGTTCATCTCCGACATGGGCCAGAACATGGTTGGCTGGGCGCGCATGAGACTGCGCGGCCAGCCTGGAGACGACATCCGCTTCCGCTACGGCGAAGCCTTGAATTCCGACGGCGCGTTATACCGCGACAACCTGCGCCTGCCCGACCCAAACGATCCGCATCGTGGCGCGCAACAAGAGGATCATTACATCTGCCGGGGCGACGGCGACGAAACGTTCGAGCCGCATTTCACCTATCATGGCTTCCGCTACGTCGAGGTGACGGGCCTGCGCTACACGCCCCAGGCTGATGATCTGGCCGGCTGCGTGTTCCATTCCTCCGGCGCAGATGTGGGCCAGTTCGAAGGAATATCTCAATCGTCAATGCCCAATCGTCAATCGTCAATCCCTAATCGTCAATTCCCATCATGGTATGATTCGCCCCTGTTCAATCAATTGTTGGGCTGATCTTTCAGGGCTGAGAGTGCGACTTGGCTCCAGTTCCAGCCAGGGAAATACTCTCAGTGAACTTCGAATCGTTCAATCTTCATCCGCGCGTTGCCGCCGGCGTCAAACAGGTCGGCTATGTAACGCCCACCCCCATCCAGACACAAGCCATTCCTGTCATCATGCAGGGCCGGGATGTCATGGGCCTGGCCCAGACCGGCACCGGCAAAACCGCCGCCTTCGGGTTGCCCATACTCCATCGCCTGATGGACGGCCCGCGCGGCCATGTGCGGGCGCTCATCGTGGCGCCAACGCGCGAACTGGCCGAGCAAATCAACGACGCCATCAGCGACATGGGCCGGCAAACCGGCCTGCGCACCGTGACGATCTACGGCGGCGTCAACATGAACCCGCAGATCCAGAAGTTGCGCGCCGGCGCCGAGATCGTGGTCGCCTGCCCGGGCCGGCTGCTCGACCACCTCGGCCAGGGCACCATCGACCTGTCGCGGGTCGAAGTGGCCGTGCTTGACGAGGCCGACCGCATGTTCGACATGGGCTTTCTGCCCGATATCCGCCGGATTGTGAAACACCTGCCTGCAAAGCGGCAGACGCTCTTGTTCTCGGCCACCATGCCGGACGACGTGCGCCAGCTCACCCGCGAGGTGTTGCGCGATCCTGTGACCGTGGAGATCGGCCACATGGCGCCGGCGCACACCGTGTCACACGCGCTGTACCCGGTCGCGCAACATCTGAAGACCCCCCTGCTGCTGGAACTGCTCAAGTCCATCCGCATGGATTCGGTGCTGATATTCACGCGCACCAAACACCGGGCCAGGCGCGTGGCCCAGCAACTCGCCAAAGCCGGCTACGAGGCCACATCATTGCAGGGCAACCTGTCTCAAAACCGGCGTCAGGCCGCCATGGACGGCTTCCGCGACGGGTCCTACCAGATCATGGTGGCGACCGATATCGCGGCGCGCGGCATCGATGTCGAGCAGATCTCGCACGTCATCAACTACGACATTCCCGACACCGTGGATGCCTATACCCATCGCATTGGCCGCACCGGCCGGGCAGCCAGGACAGGCGACGCTTTCACGTTGATTACCCGCGAAGACGATGAGATGGTGCGCGCTGTGGAAGCCAAACTGAAAACCCGCATCGAGCGGCGCACACTCGACGGCTTCGACTACAACGCGCCGGCGCCGGCCCGCGACACCGAGTTCGCCCGGCCCCCGCGCCCACAGGCGTCGCGCCCACAGACGCCGCGCCGACAGGCCCCGCGCCCGCAAGCGCCGTCCGCCAGACAGGGTCAGGAAACGCCGGCGCGAAACGCAAACAATACCCCTGACGAGCCGCGCGCGCCCAGGCCACGCGCCAACGGCCACAAGACGCCCGATACGCCACGCCCAGCCGGCGGCTATGGGAAAATCTATCGTCCGCGTCGGCAACAGGGCCGCTGACAGCGCGGGCAAAATCTGCTCTCAACCAAAGGAGAACCGCATGTCGAATCAGACGCCATCCGCGCCAACCATTCATCAGGCCGTGGCCGCATTTCTGCGCGCCGATCGCTGGGCGCACGAGGCTATGCCCGGCCAACCCGTGCATCGCGTGTTCTACCAGGGCCACAACGGCCGGCTGATCTGCTTTGCCCAGGCGCGCAACGAGGAGAATCAACTGCTGTTCTACGCTTATTGCCCGGAGAATGTGCCGGAGGATCGCCGGCTGGCCATGGCCGAATTTCTGACCCGCGCCAACTACGGCCTGGTGCTGGGCAACTTCGAGATGGACATGAACGATGGCGAAGTGCGCTTCAAGACCAGCATCGATGTGGAAGGCGCAACGCTGACGCCGGAACTGATCAAACCGATCATTTACGCCAACGTGCTCACGGCGGATGAATATCTGCCCGGCATTTTCGCCGTGATGCGCGGAGAGAAGACGCCGGCCGAAGCGCTGGAGATGGTGCTGGCCGGCAAGGATCAGCCGGCGGCAACAGCCGAATCCAACTAAGAGCCCATCCCAGCAGGCGCTCAGGTGTCGGACTTCCTGGAGAAGTCCGACACCTATCGAGATAGCCTCCAAAGGACAGGAGAACGTCATTCCCGCGCAAGCGGGAACCCATCGCAGCAACACATCTGGATGCCCGCCTTCGCGGGGCATGACGATATCACGCAGGCTGCAGCCCGATCTGATCGAGCGGAATCGGCTTGAAGCCCAGCGCGAAGGCCGGCGAATCCTCACGCAGCCGGTAGTCGCCGCCCGCCGCATTCAACAACGCTCAATCTCCCCTGTCCAACGATCTCATGAAACAGGCGTCGTTGCCGGAAAAGTCGATTGCGTGCGGGTGTTGCATGGGATGAAAAGCCTCGCGGGCCTTGAAGGCCCGCGAGATCGAGCAGAGGAACTGGATGTCGGCCGGTTAACCCTTGACCGAGCCGATGGTCAGGCCGGTCACAAAGTAGCGCTGCAGGAAGGGGTAGACCATGATGACGGGAAAAGACGCCACGAAGATCATAGCCGCCACCAGGCCCTGCGGCGTGGCGTTGGCAAAGGACTGCGCAGCCTGTGAAGGATCCTGACCCCAGATGCCGGAGGTTTGCCACTCCAGCATGCGCGAGGTGACGACGGTGTACATGAAGCTTTGCAGCGGCCAGCTTTCGGACCTGGAGAGGAACACGATGCCATCGAACCACGAGTTCCAGTGTCCAACGGCGGTGAACAACGTCACCGTCGCCAGCACCGGCAGCGACACGGGCAGGAACACGCGGAACAAAACGTCGAGATGCGTGGCGCCATCGAGCAGCGCCGCTTCCTCCAGCTCGATCGGGATGCCCCTGAAAAAGTTCATCACCACAATGGTGTTGAAGATGCTCAGCGCGCCGGGCACCACCAATACCAGAAAGTTGTTGTACAGACCGAGATTGCGAATGGCCAGGAAACTGGGAATCAGGCCGGCGCTGAACAACATGCCGATGAGAAACAGCACTTTGATAACCGTCCGCCCCGGCATGTGAATGCGGTCGCGCGACAGGGGATAGGCCGTGACCACCGTGATC
>CALBEF010000120.1 GCA_937927775.1 uncultured Anaerolineae bacterium
GAAGGGCTGTTCGGCTGCATCGCGAATCGGGCGCGCGTCTATCTCACCCAGGACGTTGGCGAGGCCCTTGAGGGCGCCCAGGGATGAGGATGATCCAATCGCTGACCTGGCTGGCATGCAGGTCTCTCAAAGACGGACGCTGCCGGCTGGATATTGCGGCGCGTCCGTCTCTGTTAAAGCCCGCGATCTACGCGGCTGTTTTTGTCTCTTCTTTGGCTTCTGTCTTTTCTGCTGACTTGTCTCCCGGCTTGTCGGAAGACTCGTCCTGGACGGCTTTGCGGAATTCCCTGATCCCGCGCCCGAGCTCCCCGCCGATGCGCCCGATGCGCCCGACGCCAAACAAGAGGACAACGATCAGCAAAATGATGACAATCTCAAGCGGGCCTAGATGTGGCATATCAGTCTTCTCCTTACAGGGAATCTTACACCGGATTTGCGCCGGCCTGACGCCTGAACGGGGTGGGCGCTAAAGCGGGCGTGTCCCATTGCGCGTCTGCCGGGCGCCAAAGGCCGGGCCCCGTTATTCTACACACGCTGTGCGCGCGCTGAGTGAGTGGCATTCAGGCGATTGCCACAGCCACAACCAGCATGACCGCCATGAGCCACCATTGGGCATTGCGCGCAATTGGCTGGCCCTGCAGCAGAAACTGGGGCAGCCAGAGGAGCGTCACCGCAAACACGCCCACGGAGTGTCGCATGACAATCAACAGCAGGAGCACGATGACCTGGCCGGTGTTCCATGCGCGCAAATCCCAGCGCGGTGAGACGGCGCCGGCATAGGTAATGCCAAATCCCACGGCCGCGACAATGATCTCCAAAGTGAGCGGCCTGAAGATGACGAAGCCGAGCAACAGCGGCAAACTCATCTCCACAAGCCCGCGCAGCATCGGGCTGGGAGATCCATTGCCTCGGCACAGTGCCAGCGCGATCTGTGACAGCGCCAGCGCGAGAATGGTCAACAGAACTGCCGGCGCGCCCAGGATCATCGCCAATGCCAGGGCGATCATGCTGGCCAGAATGGCGCTCGCCAGCGCGCCGCCGTACAGCGGCAGGAAGTCCTCGGCGAGCCATGCGCGAAACTGGCCCAGGATGATGGATGCGTGAGCTGCCGGAGACCCCGGCTGGGTGTAGGGCAGTCGAATGACCGGTTGCCCTGCCGTCCACGCCGCCCAGCGCGCCAGCGGCTCATCCCATTTGACGCCGGCCAGCGAGGCCCACAACGTCGTCCAGATGCCCTCGGCCAGAATGAGGGCCACAGCCACGAGCGCAATGCCCTCGCTACTCCAAGCAAACGCCCCGGACGCCACAACGCCGCACAGCACCGCCCAGGCCGGCCCCAGCCAGGCGCCGCCGCGCCGCCACTGCGCGGTCAGCCGAACGATCGGCTCGAAGGTTTGAGGCGTGGATGTGGCGCTCATTGCCATCTCCTGCAAGCGTAGCACACAGCCCGCGAATCACAACAGGCGCGACGCCAATCATTCATTCCCGGCCTGGGGATTGGCGTCGCATTTGCGTATGACTATGGCCGTGGCGGAACGGTCGGGAAGGGTGTCGGGGCCGGCTCTTTGCCCGAGAGGAGATAATCCACTGCCGCGTCGAGCTGCGGGTCTCGCCCTTGCAGCGTGTCTGCGTTGGTCATCGGCACTGTGAAGTCCGGCTTGATGCCCACCTCGTGAATGGCGCGATTCTTAGGTGTGTACCAGCGCTGAATGGTGATGCGCAACTGGCCGCCGTTCGGAAGACTCTGAGGCAATTGCACCGAACCCTTGCCAAAGGTCTGTTCGCCGATGATCGTGGCGCGGTTGTAGTCCTGGATGGCGCCGGCCAGCACTTCGGCGGCGCTCGCTGAGGCTCCGTTCACCAGCACAACCATCGGGATGTCCTGGGCAATGCCGCGATTCGTGGTGCTCTTGCGCTCTTCGTTGCCCTTGCTGTCGCGCTGGATGATGAAAACGCCGTCCCTCAGGAAAATGTCACCCACCTCGACAGCCTGGCTCAACAAGCCGCCGGGGTTGTCGCGCAGGTCCAGGATCAGGCCCTTTGGATTTTTCCTCAGCAGCTCTCTGAGCTGCGCGGTGAGTTGGCTGTTGGCTTGCGCGCTGAAATCGAACAGGCTGATGTAGGCGATTTTGCCGTCGCCGACCATTTTGCTCGTCACCAGCGGGATGTTGATGCGGTCGCGCACCAGCGACAGGTCGAACGGTTTTGGAACGTCCGCCCGGCGCAGGGTCAGGGTGACTGTTGTGCCCTTCGGCCCGCGCACGAGAGCCGCGACCTCATAGGTGCTCAGGCCGCTCACCGGCGTGCCGTCAACGGCCTCGATCAGGTCGCCCGGCAACACACCGCCTTTCTGCGCCGGCGCGCCGTCGAACGTGCGCACGATCTGCACGCCGCCGCCGGTCACCTGGCGCAACGTCGCGCCGATGCCCTCGAAAGTGCTGCTGGCGTCGTCCTCCAGAATCCTGGCGTAGCGCGGCTCCACGTAGGCTGTGAACGGGTCGCCCAGCGCCGCCACCATGCCTCGGATCGCGCCGTCAGTCAACTTGTCGCCCTCTGGCATCTCGCCGTACCACTGGCTGCGCAGCCGGCGCAACACATCGTTCATCAACGCTGTGTCGACGCCGGATGGCCGGCTCTGTTCGGCGTCCGCGGCCGGCGCGGAAAGCGGCTCAACGGACGACGGGGCGGTGAATGTGAATCCGCCGGAGGTCGCCACGCCCACGCCGAGGCCGGCCACGAAAATCAGGCCGCCTGTGAAAACGCCCAACAGCCCCAGGAGCGCCATTTTCAGGACGCCTGAGCCTGAACTCTGCTGTTGTGTCTGCATCTCGAATCTCTCACTCCTTGCGCTTCGAAACTCTGCAAATCGCTGCGCCTGCATGAGGCGCCTTGTACTGTATTGCTTACCTGGTTGCCGCCGACTGGGCGCGTAAATCAGCCAACGCTCGCTCCAGTTGAGAGTCGATGCCTCTTTGAGTCTCGCCCTCGGCGCGATGCGCTTCGATGTCCGGCTCAAGCCCCACGCCGTCGATCTCGCGCGCGTTGGGGGTGAGCCACCTGGCAGTAGTCACGTGGACTGACGAGCCGTCGCTCAAGTCGAACAATAACTGAACCGATCCCTTGCCGTAGGTCTTTTCGCCAACCAGCCGGGCGCGGCCATGATCCTGCAGCGCGCCGGCCACGATCTCGGCCGCGCTGGCGGTGTTGGCGTTGACCAGTACAGACAATGGCTGCCGCATCGCCAGCCCGCCGCTGATGACGGGGTGCGTCACTGTGATCTCGCTCCCGTCGGACCGATTCCGTTTGCGTTCGATCAACACGTTGCCGCTGCTCAAAAACTGGCTGGCTACTTCGACAGCCGAGGCCAGCAAACCTCCGCTATTGTCGCGCAGGTCAATGAGATACGCCTGAGAGCCGTTATCGCGCAATTCGGCGATGGCTTGCTTCACCTCGCTGCCGGTGCGCTCGGTGAACTGGCGGATGCTGATGTAGCCAATGGCCGGCTCGCTGGTCGTCGTGGCGGTGATGACGCGCCAATCGACGGACGGAATCTCGATCAGCGCCCGAGTAATGCTGAAGTCGATCGGCTGCCCGTCGCGGCTGACCGTGATCCGCACGATTGTGCCCACTTCGCCGCGCACCCGGCCAGCCACCTCTTCGAATGTTGCGCCGTCTGTGACAGTCACGCCATCCACGGCGATTAGAATGTCGCCGGCCTGCACGCCGGCCTTTTCCGCCGGCGAGTTGCGGTGCGGCGTCAAAACGATGCGCCCCTGGTCGTCGATGCGGATGTCCACGCCGATGCCGCCAAACCGGCCGCGCAGGTGATCGCGCTCGATGGCTCTGGGTTGCGGCTCGACGAAGATCGTCCAGCGGTCGTTGAGCGTCCCCAGCATGCCGCGAATCGCCCCATAGTTGCGGACGGTGTCGCTCGGCACCTCGCCGATGAAGCTTTCGCGCACCCGGCTCCACGCCTCGTCGAGCAGCCGATATTCCGGCGCGTGGATCGTCACCTGAGTTGCCGCGCCGGGGACAAGGCGCGACCGCGCCAGCCAGCCGGCGCCAAAGAGCAATCCACTCCAGACAAGCAACATCACGATCAGACCGAACCGGCGAAAATTGAACATACGCGCATCCATTTCGAAGCGACGATCTCGCAAGAGGCTAACGGGCCGCGAGTCCGCGCGCGAGGCGCAGGCCGGCGCAGGGGATGATGGTCGAGTCAAACTGCGCAGTCATGGCAATCGGCAATCTGAGGCGCATTGTAACTTGGCGCTGCGACCCGCTATTTACGCTACAATCTGCCGCGCAAAGGCATAAGCCGGGTGCAGATCGTCCGCGTGCAAACCAGGAGAAAGTCACCCGCGAGCCGCCGGCTGCAGGGAATAGACCGGCTCGCTGTTGGCGGCGCCTTGCGTTGTCCGAGAATCCTGAAGCAGAGGAGTAATCACAGATGCGATTCGTCCCACGCAAGTTGTTTCTGACGCGCGGCGTCGGAGTCCATCCGGCCAAACTGACCAGCTTTGAAATGGCGCTGCGCAACGCCGACATCGCCCATCTCAACATCGTGCGCGTGTCGTCGATTTTTCCCCCCGGCTGCCGCATTGTCCCCAAAGAAGAGGGGTTGCCCGCGCTGGAGCCGGGCGAGGTGACATTTTGCGTCGTCGCGGAGATGTCCACCAACGAGCCGGGCCGGCGCATTGCTGCCTCCATTGGCGTTGCCATCCCCTCTGACCCAAGCAAATACGGCTATTTGTCCGAGCATCACGCCTATGGACAGACCGAGAAAGAGGCCGGCGATTTTGCCGAAGACCTGGCTGCCGGTATGCTCGCCACGGTGCTGGGCGTGCCGTTCGACCTCGACCGCGACTATAACGAGCGCCGCGAGCAATATCGCGTGGGCGGCCTGATCGTCGATTCGACCAGCATGACCATCACCGCCACGGGCGATGAGCAGGGCCGCTGGACGACCGTCGTGGCCGCCGCTGTCCTGATCTGAGGCCGGCGGCCCCACCCTTAAAAACCGGATCAGCCTGCCATGACTTACGGACGCAAACTCGCCCCTGATCGCATCTCCGCCGGCCTGACAGTTGAGCGGCTGGTGGATGAATTCTTTCTGGCCTACAACGCGGCCCGCCTGCGCGAGGCGTGCCAGTTGATCGCGCGCAAGCTGCTCGAGCCGGATGTCACCGTCGGCGTCACGCTGTCCGGCGCGCTGACGCCCACCGGCATCGGCTACGCGGCGCTCGTGCCGTTGATCGAAGCCGGCTTTGTGGATTGGATCGTCTCCACCGGCGCCAATCTGTATCACGACATGCACCGCTCGCTTGGCTTCGAGCTGTTCCAAACCTCGCCCTTTGTCGATGACGTGGCGCTGCGCGAACAGAAAATCATCCGCATCTACGACATTGTGTTCGACCAGGATGTGTTGCTCAAGTCCGACGCTTTTCTGCGCAAGTGCATCGAGCAGCCGGAGTTCCAGCGTCGCATGAGCACCGCCGAACTGCACTACCGGCTTGGCCGTTACACCCAGGCCCGCGAGCAGGCGCTGGGCGGGGCATACAAATCCGTGCTGACGGCGGCGTATGAATGCGGCGTGCCGGTGTACACCTCCAGCCCCGGCGACTCGACCATCGGCATGAACGTCGCGGCGCTGCGACTGGCCGGCATGCAGGTCGGCTTCGACCCGGAGCTGGACGTGAACGAAACAGCCGCTATCGTGTACGACGCCAGGCACGCCGGCGGCAAGAGCGGCGTGGTCATCTTTGGCGGCGGCAGCCCGAAGAACTTCATCCTCCAGACCGAGCCACAAATCCAGGAAATCCTCGGCATCCCGGAGCGCGGGCACGATTACTTTGTGCAGTTCACCGATGCCCGTCCCGACACCGGCGGTTTGTCCGGCGCGACGCCTCAGGAAGCCGTGACGTGGGGCAAGGTCGATCCCGACCAGTTGCCTGATACGGTAGTGTGCTACGCCGACTCGACCATCGTGTTGCCGATCCTGGCCGCTTATCTGCTGGCAAAGCGCGTCCCGCGCCCGCTCAAGCGTCTGTATGACCGGCGCGAGGCGCTAGTAGCCGCGCTCAAATCCGCCTATGACAAGTATCGCCCTGTCGACCTGGATGCGGGTTTTTAGGGTTATTCAAGTTCATTCAGGTTATTCAGGTTCTCAGGGTTCGCAGTGACCAGCAAACCTCAAGAACTTTGAGAACCTTAACCAGCCTTACCAGCCTGATCCAACCTTATCAACCTGACCACCCCCATGGCCCACTACGCATTCCTGCCCCCCGAAAACTTTCTCGGCCTCGACGCCGAGCACAGCGCCTATGAAACCAGCCGGGTCGTTGTTGTCCCCATCCCGTTCGAGGCCACGGTCAGTTACATGGGCGGCACGAAAAATGGCCCGCGCGCCATCATCCAGGCGTCCACCCAAATCGAGTTGTACGACCGCGACTTTCGCGGCGAGCCGGCCCTCGACTACGGCGTGCACACGCTGCCCTATCTTGCGCTGGGCCACAGCACGATTGAAGCCGCGCTCGACAGCATCGCAGCGGTCGTCGCCGAGCACGCCGGCGCCGGCAAACTGGTGGTGGGACTGGGCGGCGAACACAGCGTGTCCGTCGGCTTTGGACGCGGGCTGGCTGCGGCCCATGGCACGCCCCTGCTCACCGTGCAGATCGACGCGCATGCCGACCTGCGCGACGAGTTTGAAGGCTCGCGCTACAGCCACGCCTGCGCCGCCCGCCGGCTGCTCGAACTGGGGCCGGTGGTTCAACTGGGCATCCGCTCACTGGCGCAGGAAGAGGCTGAATTGATCGACGCCGTCACCGACCAGGGCGACACGCTGCGCACCTTTTTTGCAGAGGATATTCACGCCGGCCCCGCTTATCTCGCCACGCTGGCCCAGTGGGTGCGCGGGCGCAGGGCGTTCCTCACGATCGACGCTGACTGTTTCGATCCCGCCTGCGTGCCGGCCACCGGCACGCCGGAGCCGGGCGGCCTGGACTGGCAACAGGTGCTGGCCATCGTGCGCACCGTGGCGCGCAACGCCGATGTGGCTGGCTTTGACGTGGTCGAACTCGCGCCGCACCCTGGGATGCATTCGGCGGACTTCCTGATCGCCAAACTGGTTTACAAGACGATCAGCGAGATCATGGCTGCGCGCCGGCTATGAGTGATACACCAGCCCGCTCGCGTCTGCATCGACCACTACCCTGCTCGGCGGCGCGTCGAGGGTAAGCAGATAGTCGGCCAGCTTTTCGCGCACGCTGCGTTGCAGGATACGGCGCAGCGGTCGCGCCCCCAGGTGCGGCTCGTTGTTCTGCGCCAGCATCCACTCCCGCGCCGCCGGCAGAATTTCCAGCGTGATGCCGCGTTCCTGCGCCAGCTTCGCTTCCTTCCTGATCATCAGATCCAGAATGCGGCGCAGGCTGTCTGGCGAGAGCGCGTTGAACATCACGATCTCGTCCAGCCGGTTGATGAACTCGGGCCGGAAGAAAGCGCGCACATCGGTCATGGCCAGTTCGCGCGCCTCGGCCCCTGTCAGCGAAGCATCGTTCAGGTAGTGTGCGCCCAGGTTGCTGGTGAGCAGGATGACAGTCTCGGCGAAGTTTGCCACCCGGCCCTGGCCGTCAGTGAGCCGGCCTTCCTCCATCACCTGCAACAGAATATCGAGGATGCGCGGGTGGGCTTTCTCCACTTCATCGAACAGCACCACCGCATAGGGGGATTTGAGGATGCGATCGGTCAACTGGCCGCCGCCCTCAAAGCCGATGTAGCCGGGCGGCGCGCCGATCAGCCGGTTGATCGTGTCATCCTTCTGGTACTCGCTCATGTCGAGCGCCACCAGATTGTCTTCGCTGCCGAACAGAAACTCGGCCAGCGCCTTCGCCAGCTCGGTCTTGCCCACGCCGCTCGGCCCCAGAAACAGGAAAGAGCCGATGGGCCGCTTCGGATCTTTCAGCCCGACGCGCGCCGACTTGACCGCGCGCGAGACGGCTTGAATGGCTTCATCCTGGCCGATGACGCGCTGTTGCAGCGCCTGCGCCATCTGGGCATACCGGCCACGCTCGTCTGCGCCCAGTTTGGTCACCGGGATGCCGGTCATCAGGCTGACGGCAAACATCACATCCTCGGCATCCAGCGTCAGGGCCGGCCCCGTCTGTCCTCTGTCCTCTGTGATCTGTTGTCTGTCGTCTGTCCTCTGCGCTCTGTCATTTGCCGTCGCCCGCACGGCGGCGCAGGCGCGATGCAACACCTGCACCGCCGATCCCGGCAGCGGCGCGCCGCCGACGTAGCGCGCTGCCAGCGTCGTGGCTGTTTTCAGCGCGTCATCGGCGACGGCTATGCTGTAGTTGCGCTCGAATTGCGGCCTGAGCGTGGCCAGCATCTTCTGACACTCGTCGGGTGTGGCCGGCGGCACGCGCAGCACGTGAGCCCGCCCCGCAATGGTGGCGTTTGGCTTGATGCGCTCGGTGTAGTCCGCCTCGGTGGTTGTGCCGATGATGATCGGCCCGGCGCCATCGGCCACGAACGCCTTTTGCAGGTCCTTGCCGGCCTGTGGCAGATCGGCCCGCAACTGGCCGCCCAGAAAGCGCTGAATGTTGGCAATGAACAGGATGCCGTTCTCCGCCTGGCGCATGGCGACCTGCATCGCCAGCATCGGGTTGTCGAGCCAGGCCGCGTCGCTGACCTCGATCACTTTCTTCACGTGGGCCGGCCCTTTGCCCTCGGCGATCATCAGCGCCAGCGACTGCGCCAGGCTGCGCCGGCCGCTGCCCGGTTCGCCGACCAGGATCACGTGCGGGTCGCGCGCCAGCGCCAGCAGTGTGACCAGATCGCGCAATAGATTCTCCCGGTAGTACAGCGGCGGCAACTGCCCCTGTTGCGCCTGTTGCACCCAGTCGGTGGTTGTTGTGCGCTTGCTGACGATGCCATCCACAATCAGGCCGGCCAGCGCCGTCGGCGTGACGCCTTTGCGCTGCAACAGGCCGGCGGTGCTCACGCCGGTTTGCGACAGCGCGCCTAACAAATGCTCGGTGGCGATGTAGATCTCGCCGCTGGCGAGCGCAATGCTGCGCGCCTCGTCCAGCGCGATCACCATCTCGTCCGACACCTGCACGGTGCTGTTCTGGTCGGTCAGGTAGGTAAAGTTGGCCGGCCGGCCCGTGCGCGCGCGAATCTGCCCCTCCACCTCCCTATCCAGGTCCTCCACCTTGAAGCCACGCGACTCTGCCAGATGCGCCACCGCGCGGCAGGCCGTCGTGTGCGGCATGCGCAACAAAGCCAGCAGGACAAGCTCCGGCATGAGCACCGGCTTGCCGTGCTGGCGCATCAGGTCGCTGGCGCGATTGAGCGCCGCGCGCGTGTTGCTGTCGAGCAGGTCTGGATTGAGCGTGGACATGACGGTCATTGTACGCGCGCCGCGCCGCGCCGGCGCTCAGGTCAGCGCATACTCAATCGAGTCGGCCAGCGCCTGCCACGAGGCGTCCACGATGTTGGTCGAGCAGCCAACCGTGGTCCAGGTGCGGCTGCCGCAGCGCGTGTCGATGGTGACGCGGGTGGTGGCGGCGGTGGCGCTGTTGCTGTCGAGGATGCGCACCTTGTAGTCGGCCAGCCGCACGTCGGCCAGTTGCGGGTAGTGCGGCAACAGGGCCTTGCGCAGCGCGCGGTCGATGGCGTTTACCGGCCCGTCGCCCTCCGCCGCTGTGTGGGCGATCTCCTCGCCGCCGTTGCGCACGCGGACTTTGACGTTGGCTTCGGCCAGCAGGCCGCGCCCCTGCCGGTTTTCGACCACAACCAGAAAGTCGATCAACTCGAACGGCGGTGTATAGCCTTTCTGCGCGCGCCGCAGCATCAGCTCCACAGACGCCTCGGCGCCCTCGAAATAGAAGCCCCGGCTTTCCATATCCTTGATCTGTTGCAGCACTTTGCGCGCTTCCTCCCTGCCGACATCCAGGCCGAATTCGCGCGCCTTGTACTGGATGTTGCCCCGCCCGCTCAGCTCGCTGACCAGCACGCGCTTGCTGTTGCCCACGCGCGCCGGGTCGATGTGCTGATAGGACTCTTCCACTTTGAGGATGGCGGCTACGTGGATGCCGCCCTTGTGGGCAAACGCGGCGTGGCCGGTGTAGGGCGCGCGGATGTTGGGCGCCTGGTTGGCCATCTCGGCCACGTAGCGCGACAACTCGGTCAATCCGCGCAGTTGCGCGTCGCTGACGCAGTCATCGCCCATTTTCAATTTCAGATTGGCGATGGTGGGGATCAGGTCGCAATTGCCCACCCGCTCGCCGTAGCCGTTGATGGTGCCCTGCGCCTGAGTGCAGCCGGCCCGCACGGCTTCGAGCGCATTGGCCACAGCCAGGCCGGCGTCGTTGTGCGTGTGAATCCCGAAACGAATTGACGATTGTGGATTGACGACTGACGACTGATCGCTCGGCGAGCGTAAATCGTCAATCGTCAATCTCACGATCTCAGCCACTTCCCAGGGCATTGCGCCGCCGTTGGTGTCGCACAGCACCAGCCAGTCTGCGCCGGCGTCGCGGGCCGCGCGCAGGGTGGCCAGCGCGTATTCCCTGTCCAGTTTGAAGCCGTCGAAATAGTGCTCGGCGTCGTGCATGACCTCTTTCCCCTGCGCCTTGAAGTGCGCCACGCTGTCGCGGATCATGCTCAGGTTTTCGTCCAGTGTTGTCTCCAGCACGTGCCTGACGTGCAGCGCGCTGGTCTTGGCGACCAGGGTCACCACCGGCGTCTCGGCGTCCAGCAGCATCCTGATTTGCGGGTCGTTCTCGCAGCGGGCGCCGGCCTTGCGTGTGCTGCCAAACGCCGCCAGCCGGGCGTTCTTCAGGCCCAGGTCTTTGGCGCGCATAAAGAACTCGGCGTCTTTGGGGTTGCTGCCTGGCCAGCCGCCCTCGATGTAGTGCATGCCGAACTCATCCAGCCGACGGGCAATGCGCAATTTGTCTTCGACCGAGAGATTGATGCCCTCGCCCTGGGCGCCGTCGCGCAGGGTTGTGTCATACAACGCGGTAGCCATGTGTTTTCTCCTCCTGGAAAAAGAATGAGAGCCTTCCGGCTTTGGGAAGGCTCTCCACAATCAAACGATAGCGATATCTGGACGTGTCAGCCAGCCACCCTCGACCCGTGTGCCCAGACTCGCGCCCCGGCGCGCGCCGGGCCGCGAGTCGAACTAATCGCAATGCTGATCGTGCGGCCGCAGGCCGCGCTGACTGGCGTCATGTTGGGGGCAAGTTTATCCAGACCGGGCAAACTGTCAACTGCGCCGCGTCTGAGCGTCTGAGCGCGCGACTCTGCGAACGAAAGCCCGATGTTGCAAAAAAGCCGGATTTGCGCCATGCTCGTGGATCGAGGTATGAAGTGGAGAATGCCTTTGTGCATGTTCGGGCGCCCGGCGCGCTGTACAGGCGGTTCCGCAAGCTTGCCGCCGCCAACAATCAATCTGTCACCGGCCAGGTGATTGAACTGATGGAGCTATGGCTGGCGCAGGAGGACGCGCGGCGCCGACAGGCGGCGCTGCTGGCTTCAATTCGCCGAAATCGCTGGACACCGCCGCCCGGCGCCGGCAGCGTTGTGGAACTGGTGCGAAAAGATCGGGATGCGGGCGGCGAATGAGATCGATATGTCGTGTGGCGTTTCAGCCTGTGACGCCTTTTACGCGGCGCTGGCCGGGCGGGTGGGAGCGCTGCTCATCACAGCCGATGAGCGGCTGGTGCGCGCGCTTGCCGGCTCGCCGTATGACGCGCAATCCCTGGCCACGTGCGCTCTCCCCGCGTTGTCCTGACGCGGGCGAATGGTTGACTCTCTCTCCGGCGTTTCGCGGCAGTTGTTTGCCCGCGTCTTTCACGCGCCGTTGCCTTGTTCGCCGGCCATCTTCTCCAGCAGCGCAAAGTTGCGCTTGATGCGTTCCGGGTCGCGCTTCAGGCTTTCGCGCTCGATGCGCGGCAGGATGTTCTCGAAGGCGGCTCTCAATTCGTTCAGCGTGATCTGTCCCCCGCGCAGCATGGCCAGCACATCCTGGAAATCGCCCTCGCGCCCGCGCTCGATCTTGCTGAGCGCCGTGCTGTACAAATCAAAGTGGAACACGTCCACCAGCCCAAAGCGGCCCACGTGTTTGGCGCGCTCTTTCCAGCCGGCCGGCAGCGGGATGAAGTCGCCGGGTGAGGCCAGCTCCACATTCAGCTGCATGTCTTCTTTCAGCTTGCGCAACACACGGGTGAATTCCGCGTCGTGCTCGTCCGCCACTTCATAGCTGATGTCGATGTCCAGCGATTGCTCGCGCAATCCCTCATAGACCATCGTTGTTCCGCCGACCAGATACAGCCGGGCCGGATGATGGAACTCCATGCCCAGTTTGACGAGGAAATAGTGCACGCGCAGCCGGTCAATAGGTGGACGCATAAGCAAATCCTAAAGCCCAGGGTGTGAAACGTAAAGCCTGCTGTTCTTATATCTCGTGGCCGTTGAGAGGCAGCAGGGATTCAGGGCCGCAGGGCTGGTTCATGAGCATCTCGATCACCTGTTCATAGGATGACCAGTCGTTGTACGGGCTGTCTTCGCACAGCGCGCGCAGTCCGCGTTTGCCGTGCATGTCATCCGGGGCGGGCAGGGAAGCGCCAATCGGGCTGTCGTTTGCCGAAGTGAACCGTTCGGGAATCAGCGGCTGTTCGCCGAAGTGAAGGCGCAGGCGGGTGCGCCACATGCGTTGCAGATACATCGCCGCGAGGTACTGCTTGCGCAACTCGCGCCGGCCTGTTTCGGGCAGGGTTGCCGCCACGTTCGCCGCAGTGTCGGCCAGGTCGGGATGGGCCAGCAGCAGCGCCGCCAGCGCAAAACGCAGCCGGGCATTCGGCGACTGGGCCAGGCCGGCGATCAATTCTTCGTCGCTCAGGATGCGCTCGTCGCCGTGCGGCGTCGGCGCGAGATAGCACACGCCGCGCGCGTGCAGGCCGGCCACCAGATCTTCGCGCTCTGGCGCTGGGCGCAGGGGGCTTGTGGATTCTTTCATGTGTCTGCCCTTGCGCCGGCTCGTTTGGACACGCGGCTGTTCCGGGCCAGCAGATCAAATATGGCTGTGTTGCGTCTCCTGCTCGCGCGCCTGCTCAAACGCCTCGATCTGCGCGCGCAGGTTCAACACGTAGCCGATCTCGTCCACGCCGTTGAGCAGGCAGGTCTTTGAGAACTGGTCAATCGGAAAAGTCACGCGCCGGCCATCGGGCAGGGTCACGGTTTGCGTCGCCAGATCCACTGCCAGTGTTGTGCCGGGGTCTTCTTCCACCAGGCTGAACAATTGCTGATGCGTGTCCTTGTCCACGACGATGGGCAACAGGCCGTTCTTGAGCGAATTGTTGCGGAAGATGTCGGCAAAGGAGGTGCTGATGACGGCGCGGAAGCCATAGCCCACCAGCGCCCAGGGCGCGTGTTCGCGCGAGGAGCCGCAACCGAAGTTGTCGCCGGCCAGCAGAATCTGCCGGCCCTGCATCTCCGGCCGGTTCAGGATGAAGTCGGGCCGGGGTGAGCCGTCGGCGTTATAGCGCCAGTCGGCAAACAGATTGTCGCCCAGCCCTTTCTTGTCCGTCACTTTCAGAAAGCGGGCCGGGATGATCTGGTCGGTGTCCACGTTCTCGCTGGGAAGCGGGACGATCTGGCTGGTCAGGGTGGTGAATTGACTCATGTTGTTTCAGGGATTGGAAGCGGCACGCAGTCCGGCTGGATGCGCCGCGCGAAATCGGGGTCGATCAGGTGATAGTCCAGCACATCCACGCGAAAAGGCAGATCGGAATCCTCGAAGTCGGCGCACAGCGCGGCGAAGCGCCGGGGATCGATCGGGCCATCCTCGCGTAGCAACAAGTCGAGGTCGGAGTGCGGTTTGGCATGGCCGGCGGCGCGCGAGCCAAACACATACGCCTGCGCCTGCGGGGCGTGCCGGCGCAGAATCTCGCGCACAATGTTCAGATGGCGCGTTTCCAGGCTCAGCGTCATGTCAGCCGTTCCTCCAGCCGCGCCAGCAGCCAGCGCGCGTCTTCCAGAAAATCCGGAACAGTCCTGAAAATCTGCTCAGCGATGGACTGGTCATACACATGGCTGGTGAGATTGCGGCGCTGCAAATATAACAGCCATGCTTCCGCGTCGCGCAACAGCCCCTGCTCGTAGCCAATCCGAAACATTTGCCGATTGGTGGCGCGGTCGATCTGCTCCAGGCTGTACTCTTCCAGATATCGCCTGAGCGTTTTCCAGGCGATTTCAAACGTGAACTCGAAACGCTGGATGGCGGCGTCTCGCAACAGGGCCTGGAGCGCCGGATCGGCGCCTTTCGACTGCTCACGACGAAAGGCTGACAGTCCTTCATCCAGAGCGGCGATGGCGCGGCGGAGATTGACCAGATTGACAGGCATGGCAGGCGATCATTGTAGCAACGCGCGGGGGTCGGCCACCGCGCCGGCCACCGCGCTGGCGGCGGCGGTGAGCGGGCTGGCCAGGAAGGTGCGCCCGCCCTTGCCCTGCCGGCCCTCGAAGTTGCGGTTGCTGGTGCTGACGGCGTACTGCCCCGGCGCAAGCTGATCGCCGTTCATGGCGATGCACATGCTGCAGCCGGCTTCGCGCCACTCTGCGCCGGCCTCCTTGAAGATGCGATCCAGCCCTTCGGCCTCGGCCTGGCGTTTCACCTGCGCCGAGCCGGGAACCACCAGCGCGCGCACGCGCGGGTTGATCTTGCGCCCCTTCAACACGCCGGCTGCCAGGCGCAGGTCGCTGATGCGCGAGTTGGTGCAACTGCCGATGAACACAACGTCGATCGGCTGGCCGAGCAGCGGCTGGTTGGGTTTGAGATCCATGTAAGCCAGCGCCTTGCTCAGCGCGTTACGCGCGCTGGGGTCGGGCGTATTTGCAGGGTCGGGCACGCGCCCCGTGACGCCGATGCCCATGCCGGGATTGGTGCCGAAGGTGATCATTGGCTCCAGCGCGCCGGCGTCGAGTGAAAGGGTTGCATCGTAGGTCGCGTCGGGGTCGCTGGGCAATGCGCGCCAGTGCGCCAGGGCTTTGTCCCACGCCGGCCCTTTCGGCGCATATTCGCGCCCGGCCATGTATTCAAATGTGGTGTCATCGGGGGCGATCAGGCCGGCGCGCGCGCCGCCCTCGATGCTCATGTTGCAGATGGTCATGCGCGCTTCCATGCTCAGCCGGCGGATGGCCTCGCCGGTGTACTCGAAGACGTGGCCGGTGCCGGCCCCGACGCCGTAGCGCGCGATCAGGGCCAGGATGATATCTTTGGCCGTCACGCCCGTCTGCAAAGCGCCGTCGATGCGCACGTTCATGGTCTTCGGCTTGCGTTGCAACAGGCACTGGGTTGCCAGCACCATCTCGACCTCGCTGGTGCCGATGCCGAACGCCAGCGCGCCGAACGCCCCGTGCGTGCTGGTGTGGCTGTCGCCGCACACGATGGTCATGCCGGGCCGGGTCAGGCCCAGCTCCGGCCCGATCACATGCACGATGCCCATCTTGTCCGGCGCGCTGTTCAGACCGTAGAGCGTCACGCCAAACTCGGCGCAGTTCTTTTCCAGTTGCGCGATTTGCTTCGCGGCCAGCTCATCGGTGATCGGCAGGTCGCGCGGGGTGGTGGGGATGCCGTGATCCATCGTAGCGAAGGTGCGGTCGGGCCGGCGCACAGGCAGCCCGCGCGCGCGCAGGCCGTCGAACGCCTGCGGAGAAGTCACTTCATGCACCAGGTGCAGGTCGATGTAGAGCACAGCCGGGCTGTCCGGCTCCTGCGCCACCACGTGGGCGTTCCAGATCTTTTCAAACAATGTTTGGGGCATGTCTTCTGAGGTCCTTGTTCACTTTGGGGGCTAATCAAGGTCAAGAATCAGCTTTCAGCTTTTCGCCCGGATTTGGGACGAGCATCTCTGGATGCTTTTTGACAATCCACTCCGCCACAAAGTCCAGAGATTGTCGCAGTTTGTCTCCGCGCACGCGCCGGCGCCAGCGCGGCCATTCGCGCGCGAAGTCGGCGAAGCCGATGCGTCGCATCATCTCGCGGTAGCCGGCATACTCGATCAGCCGCACCGCCGCCCAGTCGCGGTCGAGCCGGCCATACAGGACAAGCCGGCCGGCCAGAATGTCATCGAACTGCTGCGCGTCGATGTCGTAGTCCCACACCCAGGGGTATCGTTTGCCGGCCATGACGCCTACGCCTACCCTTGCCCAAGCGCCATGCCCAGCACGATGCGGAACACCAGGATCGCCGCCCACGTGCCCATGAAGATGCCGACGCAGAGCGCGGCGCGCGCGCCGGCCGGCCTGCGGGAGCGCATGATGACCAGATTGAAGAAGAACGCGATGAACGAGATGATGAACGAGTCCAGGCCGAGGAAGAACACGCCCGGCAGCAGCGGCAGGCCGGCGATCACCCATTCCCATGACTTCATCGGGGGCGCAAGTTGCACCCAGTCCTCGTTGTACCAGACCAGCGGCACCAGGTCGAGAAAGCTGGAGCGCACTTCCAGCACGCCTCCCTTGATCTGATAGAACGTGCCGGCGGCGCCGCGCGCGCCGCGATGCGATGGACTGACCGGCTGGCCGTCGGCGTACACCTTGACCTTGCCGCTGAACAGCGCGCGGTCGATCACGACATTCACCTTGAACGGCGCGGGCGTCTGGAATGAGTACTTCATGGCGTGAATGTTAATCGAATTGTCGTTTGCCTGATGCCGGGCAGGGACAAGCCGGGCAGACAAGCCGGGCAGGGACAAGCCGGGCAGGGACAAGCCCTGCCCGGCTACACGCGAATGCGCGTACGGCGCAATCCCTTGTTCACGGCGGCCAGGAAGGCGCGGCCGCTGGCGACCAGCGTGTCGGTGTCGGCGCTGCGCCCGCTGAACACGTGCTTCCTGCCCTCGCCGTTTGCCATTTCCACCCGGATCGTCACGTCGGCGACGGCGTCGATGCCCTCGGTCACGGCGTGGACGTGGAACTCGGTGAGTTTGGCGTTGGCGCCGGTGATGCGGTTGATGCAGTTGCAGATGGCGTCGATGGGTCCGTTGCCGAGCGCCGCGTCGGCGTGGGCTTCGCCTTCCTCATCGAGGAGACGCACGCTGGCGACCGGCGAGCTGCCGGTGCCGCTGGTCACATTGATGCTGTCGAGTTTGTACACCTCGTTCAGCGTCTCGAACTGGTCGGCCACGATCGCTTCCAGGTCGGCGTCGGTGACAACCTTCTTCTTGTCGCACAGCGCCTTGAACCGCTCGAATGCCTTGTCCAGCTCCTCGCGCGACAACTCGTAGCCCATCGTCTTCAGCCGGTCGGAGAAGGCGTGCCGGCCGCTGTGCTTGCCCAGCACCAGGTTTGAGGCGTTCCAGCCCACCATCTCCGGGCGCATGATTTCGTAGGTCAGCGGGTTTTTCAACATGCCGTCCTGGTGTATGCCGGCCTCGTGGGCGAAGGCGTTGGCGCCGACGATGGCTTTGTTCGGTTGAACGAAGATGGAAGTCAGCGCGCTGACCATTTTGCTGGTGCGCACCAGCTGGGTCGTGTCGATATTGGTGCGCAGGCCATAGAAGGCTTTGCGCGTGTGCAGGGCCATCACCACTTCCTCCAGCGAGGTGTTGCCGGCCCGCTCGCCGATGCCGTTGATGGTCACTTCTGCCTGCCGCACGCCGGCCTCGATGCCGGCCAGCGTGTTCGCCACCGCCAGCCCCAGGTCGTCGTGGCAGTGCGCCGAGAGGATGACCTTGTCTGCGCCCGGCACGTTCTTCAGGATGCCTTCGATCATGCGGCGGTATTCGGTCGGCGTGCAGTAGCCCACCGTGTCGGGGATGTTGAGTGTGGTGGCGCCGGCCTGGATCGCCACGGCCAGCACTTGCCACAGAAACTCGGGATCGCTGCGCCCGGCGTCCTCCGGCGAGAACTCGATGTCCTCGCACAGGCTGCGCGCATAGGCCACTGCCTCGCCCACGCGCTCGATGCACTCGTTGCGCGAGATGCGCAGCTTGTGTTCCAGGTGAATGTCGCTGGTGGCGAGAAAGGTGTGGATGCGCGGTTTTCTGGCCCACTGCACCGCGCCCCAGGCCCGGTCGATGTCGGTTTTGTTGGCGCGCGCCAGGCCGGCGATGGTGGGCGGGTTGTCGAGTGTGCCGACTTCCTGCGCGATGCGCGTCACCGCCTCGAAGTCGCCGGGCGAGGCGATGGGAAAGCCGGCCTCGATGATGTCCACGCCCAGCCGGTGAAGCTGCCGGGCGATTTCCAGTTTCTCCGCCAGATTCAGAGTTGCGCCGGGCGATTGCTCGCCGTCGCGCAGCGTTGTGTCGAAAATCAGAACCGTGTTTTTGTCGCTCATGACTGCCTCTGCGGATTCTAACCGCTGTGCCTGAAACTAAAAGTCCGCACCCCGGGGTGCGGACTTTTGTGTTTGCTTCGCTTACGCGCCGCCCTGCCCGGGGGTAACTTCCTTCGGATTAAGCCACGGCATCATGCGTCGAAGCTGCAAGCCCACTTTCTCGATCTGGTGCTGGGTGTCGCGCTGGCGCATGGCTGTGAAGTTGGGCCGGCCTTTGGCGTTCTCGTCGATCCACTCCTCGGCAAACGCGCCGCTCTGGATGTCGGACAGGATGCGCTTCATTTCCTGCCTGGTCTGCTCGGTCACGATGCGCGGGCCGCTGACATAGTCGCCGTACTCGGCGGTGTCGCTGACCGAGTAGCGCATGTAGTTCAGCCCGCCCTGATAGAACAGATCGACGATGAGCTTCAGCTCGTGCATACACTCGAAGTAAGCGACTTCGGGTTGATAGCCGGCCTCGACCAGCGTCTCGAACGCGGCCTTGACCAGGTGCGACACGCCGCCGCACAGCACGACCTGCTCGCCGAACAGGTCGGTTTCGGTTTCCTCGGCGAAGGTGGTTTCGATGACGCCGGCGCGCGTGCCGCCGATGCCTTTGGCGTAGGCCAGGGCGTTGGCTTTGGCGTTGCCGCTGGCGTCCTGGTGCACGGCCACCAGGCAGGGCGTGCCCTGGCCGGATTGATAGGTTTCGCGCACGCGGTGGCCCGGCGCCTTGGGGGCGACCATGCTCACGTCCACGCCGGCCGGCGGCACGATCTGGCCGAAGCGGATGTTGAAGCCATGCGCGAACATCAGCGTCCTGCCCGGCGTCATGTGCGGCGCGATGTGCTCGCGGTACACCGCCGCCGCCGGCACATCGGGCACCAGCATCATGATGAAGTCGCCGGCTTTGGCCGCGTCGGCGATGCTCAGCACGGTCAGGCCGGCGGCTTTGGCCTTCTCGACGCTCCTGCTGGCGGGCGGCAGGCCCACCACTACGTTCACGCCGCTGTCCTTCAGGTTTTGGGCGTGCGCGTGGCCCTGGCTGCCGAACCCGATGACGGCCACGGTCCTGCCGGCCAGCAAATCCAGATTCGCGTCCTGGTCATAGTAAACAGTTGCCATGTGTGTTTGGAACTCCTGTGTTCAGTCTGCGGTCAGTATTCCGGCGATTCTAGCGCCATAGTAGTCACTCATGCCGGCTCTTGCCGTTTGCGCCGGCCATGCTGCCGCCAAATGCAGTGACCGGCGCCTCGGCAGGCTCGTGCGGCTGGGCCATGCGCGATGCGCCGCGACCCATGGCGATGCGCCCGGTGCGCACCACTTCCATGATGCCGTAGTCGGACAGCACGTGGAGCATGGCGTCGATCTTGGTTTCGTCGCCGGTGACCTCCAGGATCAAGGAATCCTTTGACACGTCCACGACATCGCTCTTGTACATGTCGGCGATCTGTTTGATTTCGCCGCGCTGCTGGGCGTCGGTGGTGCGCACTTTGATCAGCGCCATCTCGCGGGCCACCGCCGGCACGCCGGTCAGGTCCTGCACATCGATCACGTTGATCAGCTTGTAGAGGTTGCTCTCCACCAGGGCGGCGCTGGTCTTGCTGGCGTCCACGACGATGGTCATGCGTGAAATGGCCGGGTCGTCGGTCGTGCCGACGGCCAGGCTGTCGATGTTGTAGTTGCGCCGGCGGAACAAACTGGCGACGCGATTCAGGACGCCGGGCTTGTTCTCCACCAGCGCGACTAATGTGTGCTTCTGCTTGTTCTGACGGGCTGCTGCGGCATGATCGATTAGCATAGCTCTCCTTAAGGTTGTTTAAGGTTGGGAAGGTTGATAAGGTTGGTCAGGTTCGTCGGTTTGGTTTGGTACGGAGTGGCCTCGTCGCGAAGGGTGTGGCTCTGTCTGGCATCCTGGCGCAGACACCACATGAAATTGCTGATTTGACGGCTGCATTTCTCGGCCAGGCCGACAAGCGTGTTGAACTGTGACTGGCTGATGTAGCCGGCGTCAAGCGCCACGTAAGCCTGCGCGCGCAGCTCGCCGCTTGATCCTTTTGCGCGACCGAGAAGTTCGATGAACAGGGTTTTCGTCCGGCTCTCGAACCCTTCGGCGATGTTTGACATGACAGAAACGGCTGCGCGTCTCATCTGGTCTCGGAGGCCAAAATCGCGCGCAAAGAGGCTCTCATTCGCCAACTCATACACCCGGCGCGTCATCTCACGCGCCGTCTGCCAGGCCTCGATCTGCCCGAAGCGTTCGATCTTTGCCATGTCGATCCCTGCTTAACCTTATGAACCTTACGAACCTTACTTGATCGTCTCAAACCCGGTTCCCAGCGCAGCCGGCTGCCGGCGCACCATCTCGTTAAGCGCCTTGCCCGGCATCACCATCGGGAACACGTTGGTCTCGTTCTCCACCACAAACTCGCACAACACCGGCCCGTTGTGCGCGCGGGCGCGGGCGATGATGTCGCGCGTCTCCTGTAGCGTCGTCGCGCGCAGGCCCAGCATCCCGTAGGCGTCGGCCAGTTTCTGGAAGTCCGGCGTCCACATCTGTGTGGCCGAGTAGCGCTTGTCGTGCATTAACTCCTGCCACTGCCGCACCATGCCCAGGTAGTTGTTGTTGATGATGGCGATCTTGATGTTCAGCCCTTCCTGCATGATGGTGGCCAGCTCCGGGATGCTCATCTGGAAGCCGCCGTCGCCGGCTATGGCCCAGATTTCCTCGTTGGGCCGGGCGAACCGGGCGCCGATGGCAGCCGGCGTCGCAAATCCCATCGTGCCGAGGCCGCCGCTGGTGAGCAACTGGTTGCGCCGCGTGTGCTGGAAGTATTGCGTCTCCCACATCTGGTGCTGTCCCACATCGGTGGCAATGGTGCAATCGCCGCCGGTCGCCTCCCAGATCGCCCGGATCACCTGCGGCGCAAGCAACATGTTCTCCGGCAATTCCTGATTGATCACATCGTGCGCTCTGGTGTCCATGCGCCACTCGTTGATCTGCTCCATCCACAAGCTGTGCGTTCGCCTGGACACGAGCGGCGTCAGGTCGCGCAGCACATCCTTCACGCTGCCCACGATGCCCACATCGGCCGGCACGTTCTTGTTGATTTCGGCGGCGTCGATGTCCACGTGAATCACGCGCGCGTTCCTGGCGTATTGCGACAGGTTGCCGGTCACGCGATCGTCGAAGCGCATCCCCAGCGCGATCAGCAGATCGGCGTTGGCGATGGCCTGGTTGACGTAGGCTTCGCCGTGCATCCCCATCATGCGCAGGTTGAGCGGGTGGTCTTCGCTCAGCACGCCGATGCCCAGCAGCGTGGTGGCGACGGGGATGCCGGTCTTGTTGATGAACTCGCACAGTTCGTCATGCGCTTTGCCGTGTTTGATGCCCTGGCCGGCCAGGATGATGGGGCGCCTGGCGTTGTCGATCAGGTCGGCGGCGGCGCGCAGCAGGGCCGGCATGTCCTGCCGGCGCATCGGTTTGATGGCCCGGTAGCCGCGCATGCGCACGCTGGTCACGGGCGCGTACTCGGCCGATTTCTGTTGCGCGTCCTTGCAGATATCGATCAGCACCGGGCCGGGCCGGCCGCTGCGGGCGATATAGAACGCCTCGGCAATCACCTGGGCGATCTCGTTCACATCCATCACCAGGTAGTTGTGCTTGGTGACCGGAAGCGTGACGCCGGTGACATCCGTCTCTTGAAAAGCATCACTGCCCACCAGGTGCGAGGCGACCTGGCCGGTGATGGCGACGATGGGCGAAGAATCCATCATGGCATTGGCCAGGCCGGTGACGAGGTTCGTCGCGCCCGGCCCGCTGGTTGCCATGCACACGCCGACTTTGCCGCTGGCGCGGGCGTAGCCATCGGCTGCCAGTGCCGCATTCTCCTCGTGCCGCACGAGCACGTGATGGATGCGATCCTGGTAGTCGTACAGCGCATCGTAGGTGGGCAGAATTGCGCCGCCGGGATAGCCGAAAACGACTTCCACCTCCTGTTGAATCAGCGATTCCCAGATGATCTGTGCTCCGGTCAGTTTCATGGTCATGCTCCTTTTATTCTTCTTGTTCTTCTTGCGCTTTTCGGACGTTTTGGAATCTGGACGAGTCAATCAACAAAAAAGCCTTCCGTTTAGGAAGGCTTCTTATGTGCAAATGGTGCGCGTCTATTACGAGACCGCCGTCCTAAACAACTTAAGCTCCCGCCCACTAAGGACCAGGAGCAAGCTAACGACGACGACCGAAATAATGGACAGCGAACGCATGATTGGTAATCGCGCTACGCGCTGACTAAGATGGGCGTGTTTATACCCGACGGTCAAAGGATTGTCAAGCGCCGAACCGGCCTTTCTGCAAACTTGCCCGAAAGTGGCCGCGCGCCATGCGCCAATCCACAGCGTGGGCGCATTGGCGTTGCGCGGTTCGCTCTATAATCTTTCGCGCAGGGAATGCCGGTCGTTCCCATTCAATCAATACGATGTCCACGATCACCATTTCCCGGCAGATGGGCAGCCTCGGTCGCGACGTGGCGGGCGCGGTCGGCGCCCGGCTGGGCTATCGCGTCGTGTGGCGTGACCTGATTAACCAGGCGGCGGCGCGCGCCGGCCAACCTGAACTGGCCCTGGCGGCGATCGATGACCTGGGTCTGCTCGGTCTCAACCCGCCGGCAAGCGCAGTGGAGTCTTACAATCAGGCTGTGCAGGCTGTGATGCGAGAGTTGGCCGACGCAGGCAATGTGGTCATCGTCGGGCGCGCCGGCCAGATCATCCTGCGCGGCCGGCCCGGCGTGTTGCACGTCAGGGTTGTCGCGCCCGAGGCGGTGCGCGCCGGGCGTGTCGCCCGCCACCAGGCCATATCGCTCGACGCTGCGCTGGCCCAGGTGCGGGCCAGCGATCGCAACAGGCGCGAGTATCTCAAGCGCTTTCATCACTGCCGCTGGGACGACCCGGATTTGTACGATCTGGTCATCAACACCGCCCGGATCACAGTGGAAGCGGCTGCGGACATCATCTGCTCGGCCGTCGCGCGCGGCATGCCGTTCATGGCAGACTCAAACACAGGAGACGAAACGACCTCGTGAGCAACCCGGAGCGCCGCGCCCCCGTATTTGCCCACCCGGCCGAAGAGATGTTTGCGCGCATCCTCGACTTCTATGGCGTTGCCTGGGAATACGAGCCGAGAACGTTTCCGCTGGAATGGGATGAACAGGGCAATGTCGTCGAGGCGTTCTCGCCCGACTTCTACCTGCCGGATCAGGATCTGTATGTGGAACTGACGACGCTGCGCCCGCAACTGGCGTCCTACAAGAACCGCCGGTTGCGCCGGATGAAAGAACTTTATCCGAACATCAACGTGAAGCTGTTCAAGCGGCGCGACATGCGCGACCTGATGCTGAAGTACGGTCTGCTGCAGGAGGCCGGCCGCATTCAGGGCACGGCCGCTCAGCCACAATCGAAAGAACATGACGAAAGAGCATGACCCGCAAACTGCCTGAAGCCTACGCCTGGCTGTCCGACGACATCAGTGAAGTGCTCTTCTCCAGCGAGGCGCTCCAGCAGCGCGTGAGCGAACTGGGCGCGGCCATCTCGCGCGACTACGCCGGCCGCAATCCGTTGCTGGTGGGCGTGCTGAAGGGCGTGGTGTTTTTCATGGCCGACCTGTTGCGCGCGATCACGGCGCCGGTGGAGGTCGATTTCATTGCCGTGTCGAGCTATACGCCCGAAGCGCGCGCGCAGGGCATCGTGCGACTGGCCAAGGATCTGGAGATGCCGCTGGCGGACCGGCATGTGTTGTTTGTGGAGGACGTGATCGACACCGGTCTGACGTTGAGCTACCTGCTGCGCAATTTGCGCGCGCGCCAGCCGGCCAGCCTGGAGGTGTGCGCGCTGTTTGACAAGCCCGCCCACCGGCTGATCAACATCCCGTTGAAATACAAGGGCTTCGATCTGCCCGATCGCTTCGTGGTTGGCTATGGGCTGGATTACCAGGAGCGATACCGCAATTTGCCATTTGTTGGCGTGCTGCGGGCGCAGGCGCTGGCCTAACTCTTTTCTTCCCAGACCTCGGCGTACATCACACTTACCAGCGGCTGGGCAAAGCTGAGCAGCAACGCGCCGGCGCTGCGCCCCTCGCTGGAGTTCAGCGCCTGGGTCAACTCGGTCAGGCTGTCGAAGTAGAGCTCGTGAATGAGGTAGTAGGGTGGCTCGCCGCTCGGCGCGCCGGCGGCCCGGTTGACGGTGGCGCGCTTGACGTTCGGGATGGCGTTGATGGCCGGCACGTAGTGCTGCGAGAAGAAGTTCTCGAACGCGGTCACATCGGCGGGCCGGCGGAAGAAAGTTATCAGCTTTATCATGATGGCAGGTTGGGAGCGATTCTAGCCCGGTTTTGCTTGTGGCAACTGCTTCACCATCTGACGCTGAAGCTTTTAATCCCTGCCTCAATCGTAGCCGGCTCAAGCCATAGCGCGATTCCGCGCAGCCGGGGATGAGAGCGTGAAAAAACGAGCTTGCGCCGCTTGACGCAAGCCGGCATTGTCAGGTAAAATCCATGTTCGCGTGCTGGCGTCGGCGGGCCGATGTAGCTCAATGGCAGAGCAATCGATTTGTAATCGATAGGTTACGGGTTCAACTCCCGTCGTCGGCTACAATACCAGTGCTGAGTGCGCCGTGCCGTATGCTGTGCGGCTCATCTCGAACAAGTGGTTCGGCATTTGAGGCCCGGCGCTCAGAATTGAATAGGGGTCGATGTCCCGAGCGGCAAAGGGGGCGGACTGTAAATCCGCTGGCAATAGCCTTCGCAGGTTCGAGTCCTGCTCGGCCCACTCAAGCGCCCGCACAGTGCGCCCACATAGCTCAGTCGGTAGAGCACACCCTTGGTAAGGGTGAGGTCACCGGTTCGATCCCGGTTGTGGGCTTTGCGTAAAGCGTGATGCGTAATCCGTAAGGGCGGCCTCTGCCGCAGCGTCACGCTGAGCAAGTTTACGAATTTACGCATTACGCAATACGGAGAACACATGGCAAAGGAAAAGTACGTCAGGACGAAGCCGCACGTGAACGTGGGGACGATGGGACACGTGGATCACGGGAAGACGACGCTGACGGCGGCGATCACGAAGGTGCTGGCGATGCGCGGGAAGGCGCAGTTCACGGCCT
>CALBEF010000121.1 GCA_937927775.1 uncultured Anaerolineae bacterium
ATCCTTCAGCCGGCGATCAAGTGGACCTACCCTGTCGGAGGCTCATCCAGCGCATGGGTGGCGGACATCACCGGGCCTAATGGGCTGCCCGATGGCTTGCCGGAGGTCATCGCGTATGGCGGCGGGCGCGTGCGCGCCTTCAATCCGCGCGCGGCCCAGGCGCTCTGGGTGAGTGAGCCGATCCCGAACCTGCGCGGCTTGACGTTTGTCGGTGATGTGGACGCCAACGGCAGTGTCGAGGTGCTCGCCACAGCGCAGTCGTCTCAGGGCTGGCGCCTGTATGCTTTGGCGGGGGCGACCGGCCAGCGCCTGTCCGTGATCAACGACCCCAACTCGGCTGCGTATGCGCCGATCGTGGTGGACGCCGATGGCGACGGCCGCATGGAGGTGCTCGAGTCAAACTCTGGTGATGCTGGCGATCCTGATCGTGACATCTATACTTACATGTCCGGCGCGGCTTCGCCGCAGAAGATCACCACCTTGTATCTACTTGACAACCCGCGCATGGCGGTGACGGGCGATGCCAACGGCGATGGGACGAGGGAGGTGATCTACACGTCCGACGGCCGTCGAGTGAGCATCGTCCGAACCGATAGCTGGGGCGTGGTGTCACACACACTGCCCGCCTTCCCGGGAGTATTCCCCACGACGATTTTGACCGACGTGATACCCGGCGCAGGTTCACCCGGCGCAGAGCTTTTGACGGTCTGGTCGTCTGCAAGCTGGGATCCTTTACAGCTTGCGACACTCGACCTGCACCGCGTCGGCCCGGCGCCAACGTATGCCATTACCACCGTTTGGGCGATAACGACTTCCAATCCAGTGGCAATGTTCTCGTCAGGCGCCGTTGTAGCGAATTTGGACGGCGGCAGCGATCGTGAAATCGTGTGGTCGTACTTCGACAACACACTGCAGAGCTGGGTTACGCGCATCGTTCAGGGCAGCACAGGAAATACACTTCAAACAATCATCGGAGAAGCGTTGTGCGCGGGCAATTTGTGGTTTCCCTTATTCGCCCATTGGAAAGATGCAGCGACGCCTCTTGCGGCGGCAAACCTGGACGCCGATGCATTTGACGAGGTGCTCCTGTGTCCGCGGGCAAACTTGAATTCGCCCGCCGAATCGTTCAAGGTGTATGACTGGTCGGGCAGCGCGCTGAGCCTGAAATGGCAGGTCGGCGGGCAGCCGGCCGGTTGGAATGAACTCGCCTCGCTGCGGCCGGAGATGACCCAGCGGCAACCCCGCTTCACTGCCGACTTCAACAACGACGGCGTTCAGGACGTCCTGGTTCGGCAAGGGGCCACGCTGCGCGCGCGCAGCGGCCTCGACGGCGCCGTGCTGGCCGAGTTCACAAGCCCGGTCGGGTTCGGCGTCCAGTATGTGGGCGGCGTGGGAGGCTCCAATCAGGCTCACGTGCTGATCTCAAGCGCAGATGGCTACCTGCACTACCTGGACAACACGCTACAAATCCAGACCAGCGTGTATGCCGCGACGGGCGCAACCGCGCCATACGTTGTGGACACCAACGGCGACGGCAAGAATGAGGTCGTGATGCAGGTCAGCAGCGGCGCGTTGGTGAACCTCGACCCCTACACGGCCACCCAGAGAGCATCCCCCAAACTGAACTGGGCGACGGGGCGAACTATGATGGGTTTCTGGCATCCCCTCAACGTGGACAGCGCGGGGCTGTGGGAGTATCCGGTGGTTGACCTGTCCCAGAACCCGACGCGCACGGTGCTGTTGCTCACCAAGGATCCATTAAGCGGCGTCGAGTCCGTGCTGGCCAGCGCGGCGTTCACGGCGGGCGTGGAGATACCATGGCTTCACGCAGTCGGCGACTTTGACGGCAGCGGCGATGGTCAACTGGAGCTTTTCCTATCTCTGCGCAGCGGGGCAGCCGGCGGCGACGCGTTTGCCGTGCAGCGCGCCGGCGCAGCGCTTGTTCGCATGTGGCCTGTCTCGAACACTTGGTCCGCAACTAATTCACAACCAGGCGCGGTTGGGGACGCAAACGGCGACGGGAAGGACGACATCGCCTGGCTGCATGGCATCGTCAATCAACTCATCTTGAACGGCCCGGACGGTTCCGCGCTGGGCGCCAAAACAAGCGGGTTATGGTTATGGTCAGACCAGGCCATGATCGGCAACCTGGACGGGGACGCTACGCTGGAAGTCGTCTTCGCAGGCAGTCTTAACGGACAGTTCCTGGCGGCGGAGTTCACCCCAGCCTTCACCCTGGCCTTTAGTCGCACCATTACAGGCGCTACGCCCAGTCTTTCCGCTCTGGCCGACGCCAGCCTGAGCGAGCCGGGCCTGGAGATCCTCTACGCGGCGGGCGGCGTGCTTGGCGCGATGTCGGGCATTAACGGCAACGACATTTACACGCGCGCGCTCGGCGTTGCCTTCAACACGGTCACCTGCGAAAGCTCGATTAACATCCCGGCCTCGTATCTCGGCGCGCAGCTTGCCACCCTGGAGGCGCTGTGCCCCGGCGCCGGTCGCTTCCTCACCATCAACGACATCGCCGTTGCCGACATTGACGGCAGCGACGGCGGGCGCGATGAAATCCTCGCAGCCTCAGAAAACGGCTATCTCTACGCGCTCAATGCCGAGAACGGCAGCCTGCTGTGGGGGTACAACTTCTACTACCCGGTGCGACACATCGTGGTCGCCAACATTGACAACGACCCGCAACTTGAGATTCTGGTCAGCGTCGCCGACGGGTTCGTTTACGCGCTGGAGCAGCAAACCTTTGCCAGACCGCAGAGCGCCTGGGATGGCCCCAGCCCGGTGCTGAACGATGACACGGACGTGCAACTCTCCCAAACGTGCTACAGCGGACACTGGCGCGCGACCAGCGACACGCTTAAGGGGCAGCCGCAAGGCTATCGCGTTGCGCTGCGCGACGCAAGCGGCGCATTGCTGACAGACGGCTATCTGGACGTGCCGCACATCACCGGCGCGACCGTCATGGGCGTGACGCTGTGCCTCGGCGACCCGAACCCGCAGCGGCGTCTGATCTCCAACCTGATCCCCGGCCAGCGCTACTTCCTGGAAGTGATCAGCTACAAAGGAGCGGATGCGTCGGCGCCGACGTTCACCGACGGCGTGGTGATTGCTCAATTCGGCACGCTGGAGGGAAGCTACAAGCAGGTCTCACCGGCCACGACAACCCCCGGCGGCGTCCTGACCTGGCAAGTCATCCTGCGCAACGATGGGCAGTCGGCCTCGACGGCGCAAGTGCTCGACCCAATCCCGATGAACACGACTTACGTGGCCGGCTCGGCCAGCGCGACGTTTGGCAGCATCAGCTTCAATCCCGGCCAAAATCGGATTGAGTGGAGCTCGAACGCGCCGCTGGCTGTCGGGCAGGTGGTGACCTTAACGTTCCAGACCCAGGTTGCGACCGGCTTCAGCGGCGGGTTGATTCAGAACACGGCGCAGATCATTAACCTGGACAGCGGTTTGGCCATCATGCGCAGCGCGACGGCCGCCGTAGGCGCCTCGAACCTGAGCAGCGCCGTCAAGACGGTGGACAAAGGTCAAGCGCTGCTTGGCGACGTGCTGTCCTACACGATTCGCCTGACCAACACCGGCACGTTGACGGCCAATGGCTCGTTGCTCAGCGACCCGCTGCCGGCAGGGGTGAGCTTCGTCGCCGGCAGCTTGAGCAGCGCCGGCGGCAGCGGCAGCGCGATCTACGACAACGTGCTCAAGCGCGTGATCTGGAACGGCAGCCTGGCTCCGGGACAGACGCTGCAAGTGCAGTTCCGCGCGCAGGTCAACATTGCAAACGGCATCCTGGACAACTGCGCGGTGGTCAGCGACGCGCAAAACGGCGCGTTCCAGCGTTGCGCGCGCACCGTGGTTGGCAGCGGCGGACCGTCGTTGATCGGATCATTGAAGACATCTGACCGATTGGTGTACAGCACCACCGACACAATTGTTTACACAGTGACGCTGGTCAACAACGGCACGCAGGCGATGACTGTTCAGATGCGCGACGACCTGCCGGCCGGCGTTGTTGTGCAATCGGCGAGCGTCATCCCGAACGTCGGCTTGCTCAGCTACACCGGCAGTCGCGTCACGTGGAATGGCAGCATCGCGGCGGGCGATATCGTGCGCGTAGTCATCGCCGGGACGCTGAACCGCAGCGACAGCGTGATGGTCAACCGCGCCATCGTCACCGACGTGACCAGCAGCCGGGTGTACACGCTCTCGCGCGAAGTGCTGGTGGGCACAACCCCCGCGCTGGACCTGCAGAAGTTCGCCGAGCCGCCAAGCGCGCAAGTGAGCGACGAGATCACGTATGTCATCCGTCTGGAAAACACAGGCAACATGCCGGCGGCAAACGCCGTGGTCACCGACCCGCTGCCGTCGGGCACGAGCTATGTGCCGGGTTCAGCTCAGGCGAGCATCGGCGCAGTGACCTACAACGCGACGGCGCAGCGCCTGGAGTGGGCCGGGCCGGTGTTCATCACCGCGCCGACGTTCATCACCTGGCGGGTGAAGGTGGAGCTTAACGCGCTGCCGGGATTCCCAATCGTCAACGTCGCCCGCTCATTTGACGGGCAAAGCGACTACGACGAAACGGTGGCGTTGACGCCGATCAACGTGCCGCCGGGCAGGGCGCTCATTCGAGCCTATGTCTTCAGCGGCACAACAACGCTGGCGCCGATGAGCGGCGTGCAGGTCAGCGCAGGCGGCCTGGCGACGGTCACGGGCAGCACGGACGCCAACGGCTACGCTGGGCTGCTGGTTGACGCGCTGGTGACGCCGACAAACTACGCGGTGTTCCAAATCGCGCCGCCGGGCTTTGTCAACCTGACCCCGAACCCGGTGGGCGTGGTTGGCGTGACGGCAGGGGGCGTATACGAAGTCGTCTTCCGCAACGCGCCGCAGGCGCCGCCGGGGTCTGGCTGGGTGCGCGGCGTGGTGTTCCACGATGTCAACGGCGACGGCATCCGCAATCTGTTCAGCGAGGCCGGTTTAGCCAACGTCACCGTTTCGGCGAGCGACGGGCAAACCATGCAAACGCTGAGCGATGGCAGCTTCTTCTTCCTGCTGCCCGCCGGGACGCGCCAGGTGACACAAACCAACCTGGCGGGATGGGTATCCACGACCCCGGACACGGTGTCGGTCAACGTGCTCTCGCAAGGGGCGCACACGGTGAATTTTGGCGATTGGCTCTGCCCACCTGGATCGCCCGTGTGTGACCCAGTCAGTCCAGGATATGCGCGCCTGTACGGCTATGTGTACGAGGACGCAGACGCTGCGCTCAACCTGCCCGACGGCATGAAAGGCCCGGGCGACGCCGGGTTGCCTCTGGTTGAGGTGCAGGCCAACGGAGGCGCGATCACCGACACGACCGACTCTCAGGGGCTGTACTACATGGACGTGCCGGCAGGGCTGATCAGCGTGATACTGCCGAATCCGCCGGCCGGCTACTTGTCGCTATCACCCAGCAGCGTTGCCGTCAACGCGCCGGATCAAAGCTATGTGCGGGTGGACTTTGCTGTGATCAGCAGCACGGTGTGCGGCAGCGGCAGCTTTGGCGTGGTGAACGGATTTGTCTACTCTGATACCCTGGAGGACGGGCAGTTCATCATCGGAATAGACGAACCGACGCTGACCGAAGCAACGGTGACGCTGGGCAGCGCGACGCAGCGCACCAACTGGATGTACGCGTTCGCGTGCGTGCCGGCGGGCAGCCAGGACGTCAGCTCGACCAACCCGGCCGGCTACACGAACACCACGCCGAACGCGGTGAGCGCCAGCGTGTCGGCGGCTGGCAGCGTGCAGGTGGACTTTGGAAAGGCATATCAAGGGCCGCCTGTCAGGTTGTATTATGTCTTCGCGCCGATTGTAACCAGAGACTGATGCTGTTCCGGCAAGTGTAAAACAACCAAGGGGTAGCTGAAAGCAGCTACCCCTTTTGTTTTCAACAGGCGCGCGCTAACGGCTCGCTGAGACGAAAACCCGCCGATAGACCTCCAGCGTGCGGCGGGCAGTCTCGGCCCAGGTGAATCGGGCGGCCTGGGCCAGGCTGCGCGCGCGCAGCGCCGTTTGCAGCGCGGGATCGTTCAGGATGCGCGCGCAGGTTGTTGCAATTTCCTCCGGTCGCGTTGGGTCGAACAGCAGCGCGGCATCGCCGGCCACCTCGGGCAATGACGACGTGTTCGAGCACGCCAGCGGCGCGCCGCAGGCCATCGCTTCCAGCGGCGTCAGTCCAAATCCTTCGTACAGCGATGGAAAAACGAACAGGGCGCAGGCCGAGTACAGCGCCGGCATGTCGGCGTTGCTCACCTCGCCGATGAAGCGCACCCGATCGACGATGCCCAGCGCCTGCGCGCGCTC
>CALBEF010000122.1 GCA_937927775.1 uncultured Anaerolineae bacterium
AGGCTATAGATCAAGCCCAGCGGAAAGTAGATGGCCCAGTCGGCCAGCGGCTGCCCGATCACCGGCGGGATCAACACGCGCAGCGACTCCGGCAGTTGTATGCCGAGCATCACCGGGTAGTGCAACGCGAGCAGCAAGACCTGATACGCCGCAACCACCAGCAGAATCCATCCGCCATAGCGCCGGCCATACCGCGCCAGCAACGGCGACAACAGATACCAGAACACCAGCAGCGGCACGAAGTGATACGGATAGCCGACGATCAGATGCTTGACATGATCCAGCAGGCTATAGGACTCAAGCCACGGATACGGATGCCCGGAAAGCTGTTGGACTGCCAGCAGCGCATAGAACACAACCGACCACAAGACGTAGGGCAACACGATGCTGCGCAAACGCGAGAGCGTCGTCTTGTATGTCTGACCCAGGTTGCTGCTCTGGCCGGCATAGGCCGCAAAACATCCGGAGATGAAAAAGAACGTCGGCACGGCAAACACGATGCCGAGTTGTTGCAGGACGGTCAACAGGCCGCCCCACACGCCTGCCGGCGGCGCCTCGCCCACCAGCCCCGGCCCCACCAGACCCAGCGTGATGGCATGATTCAACACCACCAGCGCCATCGCCACGCCGCTCAATGCGCCAAATTGACGACCGATCATCGCTGCGCCTCGCAGATTGCGTCCGTGTTCAGTGTTGCGGCTCGGCGGTGAAGTTGACCGGCGCCGCGCGCAGATAGGCTGTCGTGCGCTGCTTGCGCAGCGTGTCGTTGATGACGCGCTCGACCTGCTCCGGCGTCAGCGCCAGCGCCGCCGCGATCTGCTCCGTCGGCACGCCCTGCTCGTGCCCATACCACACCACGTCGAGAATCTCGAACGGCACGCGGAAGAAGAACTCCTCCTGCGTGCTGCCCCCGCTGTACGTGTCGCTGGTGGGCGCGCGCCGACGGATTTCCTGCGGCACGTCCAGATATTCAGCCAACTGATACACCTGCGTCTTGAACAGGTGCACGATCGGGTTCACATCCACGCCGCCATCGCCGTGCTTGACAAAGAAGCCCAGATCGTGCTCGTTCCTGTTCGGCGTGCCGATCACGGCGTAGTTGCGCAACTCGGCGTGATAGTAGAGCATTGCCATGCGCGCGCGCTGCTTGAAGTTGGACGCGGCCACGATCTGGAAGTATTCGGCCGGCGGCAGGCGTTTCGTCATCTCGCGGCCATCGGGCGAGGTCACCGTGAGCGAAAACACGTTCAGCGTTTCCTTGTCCAGCAGACTGCCCGGCAACACGATCTTCGACTTCCATCCCGGCCCAAAGTCGGGAAACACGCGCCGGATCGCCTCGTCGCGCCGGCGATAGCAGCCAAATCCCTCCAGCGCGCCGCTGATCTCTTCGATCACGGTCGCCACGCCATAGTGCTGCGCCAGCCGGAGCGCCAGATCGACGCTGTCGGGACTGGAATCCTTTTCCGGCAGCAGAATGCCGACCACGCGCTCCGCGCCGAAGGCTCGCGCGCACAGCGCCAGCACCGTCGATGAATCGATGCCGCCGCTGATGCCGACGACTGCGCCCTGCCGGCGCAACCGTTCGTGCACCGTCTGGCGCAACGCCGCCACGATGCGCCCGGCTTCCTGCGCCGCGTCGAGCGCCAGCGCCTGTTTCGTAAACGTCTGGTCTTGATTGATTGACATCATGTTTTGTGTGAGAGAGTCGCGCGCAGACCGCCCGTCAGTCGCCGGCCAGTCTATCGACCACCCTGATCCGGTCGTGACGCGCGTCGCCGCGCCGGCGATCAAACGCTTTGACGAACTGCTGATAGACCAACTGCGCCGACAGAACGCCGACGATCGCCATGTCCTCGACTTCGCTCATGCGCGCGCCGCCGGCCGCCTTGCGCGCCAGTTGCGCCACTGCGCCGGCGTTGAACAGCCCGCTCTCGCGCAACGCGGCTTCCGATAGAACGTCGCTCACCCACTCTGGCGCGTGGCCGGCCTGCCCATCTCCAAAGAAGCTGCGATGAATCGGCGCCCGGTAAGGACGCTTGGGGCGTTGCCAGATCTCCGGCGGCACCAGCTTGCGGCCCAGTTGTTTCAACAGCCACTTCTCTGTCAGGCCGCTCAGCTTCACGGTTGATGGCAGCCGGTTGCAAAACTCGATCACCCGGTAATCCAGAAACGGAAAACGCCCCTCTACCGAGTGCGCCATCGCCGGGCGGTCTCCCTGCGACGACAGAAGATACTGCGATAGAAAAACCGAAATCTCCAGATATTGCGCCTGCGCCAGCGGAGACCAGCGGGCAAACTCCGGGGGAAGCGGCGGCGGCCAGATGTCGTGTTGCGTATCGGGTATTGCGTATTGCGTGTTGCGTGTTGCGTCGTCTGTGCTCTGTGCTCTGTAATCTGTGCTCTGCAGAAACCGCCGCGTGCGCGCTGTGTTCGTCCAGCGGATCATGTGCGAGTAATAGGGCGAGTCCACGTCTGCCAGGCCGCGCTTGAAGAAGGCCGACAAATAAGCGCCGCTCACGCTGTTCAGATCGGTGATGTCGGGATAGAGCCGGCGCAATAACGCAGGTCGCAGCGTCGAATCCGGCTGCCTCGCCCAAAACCGCCGCACCGCCATCTCTTTGAAGATGTCGTAGCCGGCCAGGAATTCATCGGCGCCTTCGCCGGTCAGCACCACCTTCATGTTGTGTTGCCGCACCAGGCCGGACAGCAGAAACATCGGCGCCGGCGACGCGCGCAGGATGGGCGTCTCGGTGTGCCACACCACTTCTGGAAACACGCGCCCAATGTCGGCGTGCGCGCACTCGACCACGCGATGATCGGTGCCCAGATGGGCGGCCATGCGCTGCTGGAATGCGCTCTCGTCAAACTCCGGGTTGTCAACAAAGGCGATGGAGAAAGTATCCAGCCGCGCGTTGGTGTCGCGCCGGATGATCGCGGTGGTCGTGGACGAATCCAGGCCGCCGCTGAGGTAGGCGCCCACCGGCACATCGGCGCGCAACCGGATGCGCGTTGCGTCGACCAGCAAACTTTCCAGCTCGTCGAGATAGTCCTGCGCCGGCCGGCGCGCAGACACAGCCGGCTCCTCGAAGTCCAGGCGCCAGAATGGTTGAGGCTCGCCAACCGGCTCGCCCGGCTTTGCCAGCAGGTAGTGCCCCGGCGGCACATCCACGATGCCGCGAAACGCCGTGCGCGGCGACAGCGCGCTCCAGTACGTGAAGATCTGATCGAGCGCCTGCGGATCGATCTCGGCCGTCACGCCGGGCGCAGCCAGAAGGGTTTTGATCTCCGAGCCGAAGATCAGCCGGCCATCGCGCTGCGTGTAGAACAGCGGACGAATCCCGACGCGGTCACGGGCCAGCATCAGGCTGCGATCCCGCGTGTCCCAGATCGCCATGGCAAACTGGCCGTTGAGCAGGTTCAGGCAGTCCGGCCCGTAGTCCTCGTACAGATGCACGATGACTTCCGTGTCGCAATTCGTAGCGAAGCGGTGCCCGCGCTTCTCCAGCTCGGGGCGCAGTTCCACGTAGTTGAAGACCTCGCCGTTGTAGACGATCCACACCGTGCCGTCTTCGTTGCCGATGGGCTGATCGCCGCCCTGCAGGTCGATGATGCTCAGCCGCGCGTTGCCCAGGCCAACGTGCGCGTCGCGGTACACGCCAAAGCCATCCGGCCCGCGATGCCGGATCATGCCCAGCATGTCCATGAGAACCGATTGCTCGACCGGCGGGCGATCGGCCAGATTCAGCGCGCCAACAATTCCGCACATGATCTGAACTGAGGAAAAAGATTCGAAGGAAGAAAGGGCAGGGACAAGCCCTGCCCCAACGCCTAACGCAAATCGGTCTTTTTGATCTTGCCCGAAGAGGTCCTGGGCAGCTCCGCCACGAACGCCACGTATTTGGGAACCATGAAGTCCTCGAGGTTCGCGCGGCAATGGCGGATCACCTCCGCTTCCGTCAGCGTTTGACCGCCAGACACCACCACAAATGCTTTCACCGCCTGTCCCAGCAGCGGGTCTGGCACGCCGATCACAGCCGCCTCTGTCACACCCTTCAACTGGTACAGGACCGTCTCAACTTCCTTCGGCGCCACTTTCTCGCCCCGGCTCTTGATGATGTCGTCCTTGCGGGCGACGAAGTACATATAGCCTTCCGCGTCGCTGCGGAACAGGTCGCCGGTGTAGCACACCCGTTCGCCGGGGATCGGGCCGGGCCGATAGCGCCTGGCTGTCATCTCGGGATCACCCCAGTACCCCCGCATGACATGCCGGCCGCGCGCCACCAGCTCGCCCGTGCTGCCATTCGGCAGGCGATTGCCTTCTTCGTCCACCAGCCACACCTCGGTGCCGGGAATGGCAATTCCGACCGACCCCGGCCGCGCGTCGAGTTGCTCCGGCGGCAGATACAGCGTGCGCTTGGTTTCGGTCAGGCCGTACATCGAGTACAGCCGCGCCCACGGGAACTTGAAACGCAGTTCGGTGATGTGCGCCGGCGGGAGCGCAGCCGCCGTGTTCGTCAGGTAGCGCAGGCTCGACAGGTCATACGGGCTGAGGTCCATCTGCAACAGCACGGCATACAGCGTTGGCACGCCGGGAAAACCGGTCACGCGCTCTGTTTCGATGCGCTTGAGGATTTGAGCCGGGAAGGCGAACCCCTTCTCCAGCACCAGCGTGCCGCCGAACTTGAACACCATCAGCAACTGGTACAGCCCGTAGTCGAACGAGAGCGGCAGCACATCGATCACGATATCGTCTTCCGTGTTCTCCAGATATTCGATGATCGAACTGGCTGCAAACACCACGTTGCTGTGATCGGACATCACACCTTTCGGGTCGCCGGTGCTGCCGGAGGTGTAGATCAGGCAGGCCAGGTCCAGGTCGATGTTCTGGCGCCGGGGCCGCGTCGCTTCGAAGCGCGACTCCACATCCGAAAACGTAAGCGCGTCTGGCAGGCGCGCGTCGCCCTCGAACGGCTGGGTCAACACCACCGCGCGCAGAGAGGGTGTCTGGCCGGCCACGTCTGCCACCAGGCCGGCCTGCGCGCCCGCGCCGATCAACGCGCCGGCCTGGCAATTGTTGAGGATGTACAGCAGCTTGTCGTGCCTGGTGGTGTGGTTGACCGTCACAAACACTGCCCCGGCCTTCAGCGCGGCGAAGATCGACACCACCAGCTCGACACTGTTCGGCAGCCAGGTCACGACGCGGTCTCCGCGCCGCACGCCTTTCGCCATGAGCGCATGAGCAAGCCGATTGGCGCGCGCTTCGATCTCGGCATACGTCAGGCGCTGTCCGTCACACACCAGCGCAATCTTGTCGGGCAGCCGGTCTGCGCTCGCTTCGAGGAATTCCTGTACCAGCATGATGTCATCTCCTGAGCTGCGCAACGCTGTCAGCGCGGCATGAATCCGCAGCCATCGCGTCACGCTGTCGCCGGCAACTTGCGCCGAACATAGTCCGCCAGCCGGCTCACCGAGTCGAAGTTGTCCGGGACCAGATCCTGATCCTCCACCGCGATGCCGAATTGCTTCTCCACAAAACTCACCAGCTCGAGCACATTCATCGAGTCCACAATGCCCTTGTCGAGGAACGACGCATCGTCTGGATAGGGATACCCGTTGTCACTGAACAGGATGTTGCCGGCGATGTACGTTTTGATTTTCTGCTCCACGTCGCTCATTGCTGCTCCACAGATATGATTGATTGGCAAAAGAAACAGGGCAAGCCGGGCGGATCGCCCAGCCTGGTCGAAACGGGGCAAGCCGGGCGGATCGCCCAACTTGTCAAAACGGGGCAAGCCTGGCGGAGCGCCCAACCTGGTCGAAACAGGGCAAGCCGGGCGGCTTGCCCAACTTGTCAAAACGGGGCAAGCCTGGCGGCTTGCCCAACTGCGATCACGTCGCAGCGCGCATGTGCGCGCGCATATGCGCCACCGTGAGCGCCAGGCCGTCGGCCAGAGAGACCTTCGCCTGCCAGCCCAGATCACGCCGGGCGCGCGCAGCATCCACCGTATTCGCCCGCACTTCGCCAGGCTTGGCCGGGCCATATTGAGCCGGCAGGGTGTAACCTGTCAGCCGCGCCAGGTGCTCGAAAATAGTGTTCACGTCGGAGCCGATGCCGGTGCCAATGTTGTACACACCGCTGCCGCTGCGAATTGCCCGCAGGTTGGCGTCCGCAACATCGCCCACGTAAGTGAAGTCGCGCTGCTGCTTGCCATCGCCGTTGATCGTGAGCGGCTGGCCGCGCAACATGCGCCCGCAGAAGATGGCGACCACGCCGGCCTCGCCGAACGGGTTCTGGCGCGGCCCGTAAATGTTGCCGTAGCGCAATGCGCAATAGTCCAGCCCGAAGTTGTGCCGGAAGGCGTACAAATAGTGCTCGCCCGAAAGCTTGCTGACGCCGTAAGGGTCGAGGGGATGCGCTACCGTGTCCTCAGTGGCCGGCAGCGGCACGCCCTCACCGTAGATCGCGCCGCCGGTGGAGGCCATCACAATCTTGCGCGCGCCGTGCCGATGAGCCGCTTTCAACAACCGCAGCGTGCCGATCACGTTGACCATGGCATACGCATCCGGCGCCTCGATGCTGCCGCGCACGTCGGCCATCGCAGCCTGGTGGCTCACCGCCACCGGCTTTGTCTCCGCGAACACGCGCTCCAGCGCGTCGGCGTCGCAAATATCGACTTCGTAGAAAGCCGCCTTCGGGTTCACGTTTTCGCGCTTGCCCGTGCTCAGATTGTCGATGACCGCCACTTCGTAGCCGGCTTCGATCAACGCATCGACGATGTGCGAGCCGATGAAGCCCGCGCCTCCTGTGACAATGACTCGTTCCGCCATGTGCTCCTTCTTCTTCAGTAAAGTGCTCTGTGTCAGAGTGCCCCCAGTGTATCGCTTTCCCCCCGCAGGCTCATCGCCGGCGACGCGCGCCGCGCCAGGCAATCAACCCAAAGAGGACGGCTACCGCCGCAGCCGCGCCGCTCAACAACAGCACATCCCCGCCCTGAAAGTTGATAGCTTGATCTGAGGCGCGTTCAGCCGGCACAGTTGGCGTCGGCGCCGGCGTGGGTGACGGGGTTATCATCGGCGTTGGCGTCGGCGCTGCCGTTGGCGCAGGCGCCAGGGTCGGCAGCGGCGCCGGCTGCGCCACATCCACCGCGCGCTCCAGCCCGATGATCTGGTAGTTGCCACTCTGATCCACGTCCGCCGACCAGCGATTGATCAGCGCCGTCAATTCGCCACGCTTCACCGCAACCGCTGCGGCGACTGCGCTGCGATACAGGCCCAACCTGCCCAGAGGCAGATCATCCCGCCCGGCCCAGCGTGATCCATCCCACTGAACCATGCTCACAGCGGCCTCGCCGTTCGCCCGCCGGATAGCGCCTGCCAGATACAGATGGCCGGCCAGATCGGTCGCCAAAGCAAACGGCCCATCGACTTCCAATCCGGCAACGCCATCCACCGGCCCCCACTGCGCGCCCTGTTCGGCAGAATAGCGGCCCCAGACACGCGCCAGTGGCATCGTGTCGCTGGAGAGTTGACTGTCCGGCAGCATCCAGGCAACATACACCTTGCCGGCCTCATAGGCAGCCATTTGCAGCCATGTGGCCGCGTCCTGAGACAATTCGAAGGGGCTGCTCCAGGTCAGGCCCATGTCGGTCGAGCGCGCATAGTACACTCCTTGCGCGTCGTCCGAGCCGGGGAGCGCCGCGCGCAGCCAGGCGACATGGAGAACGCCGGTATAGGGATCGAGCGCAATCCGCGCCTGGTCCACGCCACTCCAGCCGGCAGCAGCCGCATCAAAGACAATAGCCGGCGCTGACCATGTGGCGCCGCCATCGGGCGACCGCGCGATGTAAACACCGCGCCCCTCGTTGAAGGTGACCGTATAGGCTACGAACAGCTCGTTTGTGAGCAGGTGCGCCACGATCTGCGGCCAGGAGGCCAGCGCGGACGAAGTCCGCGCGGACGAAGTCCGCACACGCTGACCAGCGCCGGCGCCGTCTCTGACCGCCGGCGCTGGCACTGTCACCGGCGCCGCCCAGGCAGAAGCAGAAGTTGACTCACGAGCGAGCGCCCAACTGTACAGCACATCGCCCCGCGCCGAGGATGTCCAGACAACATGCAGTCTCCCCTGCCCATCGACCGCCAGCGCGGGTCGCTCGCTTCGGCGTGGCGCGTCCGGCCGTGGGGCGTCTTGCAGGTCAGGAGAACACAGCGCCAGCGTCGGGCCGCTGGCCAGGCCGGCTGACCACATCATCACATAGAGGCATGTGCTGGCCGACGCCTCTGCTTCGGCCCGCGTCCACACGGCATACACAGCGCCGCCCTCATCGGCTGCCACAGCAGGAACACGCTCGTGGCCCACACGCGCCGGATCGACGGAAAGCACCGCCGGCCTGGACCAGTTCGAGCGCGCCGCAACAGCCAGCCGGTCCAGCGGAATGGCATTTGTGGCCGCCCAGATGTCGCGCCGGCTGTCGCAACCGACAATGCCGACACGCTCACCGCCCACCGTTGCCGCCAGACAACTCAACTCTCGAACAACCCCACTGGCTGCATCGGTCACCAAAGGGCTGCCGAGCACAACCGACGACCACTGGCTGCCGTCCCACGCGGCCAGCAGAATAAGATTCGCGGTGTTCAGGGGCAGGTTCGCGCCGGCGCCGGCTGTGGCAACAGGCGTCGATGCCCCGATCATCCATAACCGATTGTCAGCCGCTGACTTGTCAGCCGCTGACACAAAGGACCAGCGTGTCGGGCAAAGGCCCACATCGCCGAGCACGATTTCGGGCTGACCCCAGACCGTCCCCTGATCCGAAGATCGACGCTGATAGATGCGGCATCCAGAGACGGTCGGATCGCGCCACAAGAACATCGCTTCGCCATCCGGCCCGAATGTCGCCAGGGCTTGCGCCGCAGCGTTTGCAGACGTGCCGGCAACCGGTTCCGCTTGCGCCCAGGTTTCGCCGCCATCCAGAGAGCGCGTGAACATGCTCCGGCCCAGGAACGGGTCATCCCACGCAATCAGGATATCGCGATCGTCGCGCGTGGCAACGCTGAGGCTCAACCCCGTCTCAGCCACACCCCGGAAGTACAGGGAGGGATAGGCCAGTCGCGGCCTGCTCCACCCTCTTGAGGTGCGCGCCGTGTGATAGATGCCGGCCGGAAAGCCTGTGCGCTCTGTTGGGGCCACGTAGACCCCGTGAAGCGTCTGGCTCGGCGACATGAGCACATCGAACGCCGTGGCGAGGTCGGTCACCTGGGCCGGATTCGTCCATCGCCCGCCGGCCAGACTGGCGCTGAGGAGCGCGCCGACGCCGTTCTGCCACACAACGCTCAGGCCGCCATCTGCGCCGGCATACAACCGCATGGCGCGCGGTTCAGTCAGAGAGACACGCGGCGGCCCGCCGGCGCGTGAAGGCTCCTCGTCCCGCAGTCCAAACACAAACGGCAGTGCCCGCTGCGGCGACCACACCGTGTCTGTCACCGCCAGACTCGCGTACTTCGCGCCATCGATCGCGTCCCACCACAGCGTGTACAGTGTGCCGTCAGGGGCCGCGCTGATACGCGGCCCGGATGCCGTGCCGGACAGCGACAGATTGGCCGGCGGCCCCCACGCCGATCCCTCGGACTGCGCCAGAACGCGCTGCAAACCGGGCGCGCTCAGATTGCCCGCGAGCAGGGCTATCACGATCAGCCATGCTGCGAACAAGGGGTGGGTCGCCCGGCGGAATGCGCGATTGACCCGGCGGGCTTTGTCCACAATCGCTCGCTTGTTGTGAATGCCGACACGCAGACTGAACAGAGATCGTCGGCGGGTCACGCCGTCAGGATATAGCCGGTGCCGCGCGTATTGACGATGCGGCTGGCCAGATCAGGCTGCACCGCCAGTTTGCGGCGCAGGCGCATCATGTGCGGGCGCAGTTGCTGCACGGCCTCTCGCATGGGCATATCCGGCCTGTTCAGCGCATGGCGCATGAAATCCTGAAGCGTCACCGTGTGGCCCACATTCTGCAACAGCAGGCTGAACATGCGGCCCTCGATCGGGCTGAGGTGAATGTACTTGCCCTCGACGCGGATCACGCGGCCAACCGGCTCCCACTCGATCTTCTGGCGGATGGGCGTCGGATCGACTGCGCGGGCCGGCGTGCGCGCCATGCTTGTCTGAGGCGGCTGCTGGCGGGCCAGCGCGCGCTGCTCGCGCTCTGACATCACACGCTCGACCAGCAACTGGGCGCTGAACTCGCGGTCGATATCCGGTTCGCTGGCCAGCAGATATTCCTGGGCGCCCAGACGCAACGCTTTGATCGGGGCATAGATATCCTTGCCTTCCCGGTCGAGCACCAGCGTTGGCGGCACAAAGGTGTGGAGCGCGCCCCCCCGCGCGCGCTCGCGCAGGATGCTCAACAGCGCCAGCGCGCCGGCCTGCAACTCTGCCACGATGATGGTCGGCGTCGCCTCCATGCCATCGGCAAGATTGCCGCCTTCGGCGCGGGGCAACCGCTCCAGAGTCTCGCCAACGCTGTGAGTGCGCGTCACCTCACAGCCCGCCTGCGCCAGCCCGCGTTGGATCGCGGCATCCGGCTCGTGCCCATTCGTCAAATAGATCGCATGTATGGACATCTTTCCTCCTTCCTGAGAGACTTCTCAACGCATTCTTGAATATACAACCGGCTACGCCGATTGCGACGGCGCCGGCTTCGGCTGAGTGGACTTCGCCGATTTGTGTTTCGGCGTCTCTCTGCCCCATTTCAGCGTTGCCAGCGCAATCTCCACAGCCGATCGCACCACCGAAAGGCTGTTGACACTCTTCAGATAAGTCATGATCGGCCCGGGCCGGAAGGCCCACTCGCGGAAGGCGCGTTTCTGCCAGTACTCCAGTTCTTCCGCAGTCAGCCCCGGGTAGTCCAGCACGGTCGATTTGTCCATATCCACTTCCTCCCACCGGGTGCCGGCCCGGAACCAGTTGTTCTCCAACACCTCGAAGAAGAAGGGCGTCCCCGGATAGGGCGCGGCAACGTGGAACAGCGCGATATCCAGCGGCAGGTCTTTGGAGAACTTGATCGTCTGTTGGATCGTCTCGACTGTCTCGCCGGGCAGGCCGATGATGAAATAGCCCCAGTTCTTGATGCCGGCGTTGTGCGCCCAGGTGAGCGCGCGCGGCGCCTGCTCCATGCGATAGCCCTTGGCCGCCCGCTTCAGGATCTGCTCGTTGGCGCTCTCGATGCCCCACGAGATGTAAGTGCAGCCGGACTTGCCCATCATCTTCAGCATTTCCTCGTCGACGTAGTCGACGCGGCTGTTGCACGTCCAGGTGATCTTCATCCCGCTGTCGAGAATCGCCTGGGCGATGCCCATAACCTGATCGCGGTTGACGGTGAACAGGTCGGCGTACATGTGGACGTGATGCACTCCCAGGTCGTACAGCACCTTGATCTCCTTCATGATGTTCTCTGGAGAGCGCAGCCGGATCGAGTACTGGTAGCTGACATGCTTGATGCAATACTTGCAGCCGGCGGTGCAGCCCCGGCTCGTCACGATGAAGGTGTACGGCCCCTTGATCATGGGGATGCGATACTTGTCGAACGGCAGCATGTGATGCGCCGGGATCGGCAGGTCATCCAGATTGCGGATGAAGGGCCGGTCGAAGTTGACAACGACTTCATTGCCCTTGCGCCAGGCCAACCCGCGAATGGAGGCCAACTGGGCGTGTGTGACCGGCATACGCGCGTCGTTGATCGGAGCATCCACGTCCTGCACCGTCCAGGCCGGCCGCCAGGTTGGATCGGCCTCGCGCATCATCCGGCGCATGAGGCCGTCGGCGTCAGCCGGCTCGCCCGCAGACTTGATCAGCGCGCCGTCGCCGGTCATGGACCATTGCTTCAGCGCGGCCATGACGGTGTCCATCAACTCGCGCAGGGTCAACTCCGGCTCGCCGCGCAGCACGAAGTCCAGCGCGGGAAACTGCTCCAGCGTCTGGCGCGGCATGGGCGTCACGTGCGTGCCAAAGCCCATGGTGATCGCGCCCAGGCTGCGCGCCAGAAAGACGCCATACATATCGTTGGTGAGCGTCGGCGCCGTCACCTGTGTGAGGTAGAAGCGTGGGCGCTTTTCGCGCAGAAGCTGCTCGAACTCGGCCCAACTCATGCGCAGCGCGTTTGCGTCGATCACCTCTACGCTGTAATCCCGCAGGAGCATGGCGGCCATTTGAGCCAGCTCGATCTGCGGCCACACCATGTTCTCGCGGCTGCGCCGGCCCACCCGATGCTGGCTGCGAATCCAGATCGTGCCGTCCGGTGTTGGTGGGTTCACCAGCAGAATATCAACGTTGTGTTGCGGCCCCAGAATGCCTTTGGCGCGCACCGCCAGGTCGGCATCGGGAAATTTCGGATTCGGTAACGATCTCGGCGCCCGCGTGCCGAGGTTGAGTTTCAGTTGCTCTTGAAGTGACAAATCGCCGCCCGGCTTGCCGTTGCGTGATCGGTCACTTCCAGCTTGTTCGATTCGTGGTTGCTCACTCATTTCAACCTGCCCTTACAATTATAACCTATTAACTTAACCTTGCATTAATGTCATCCTGCGCGCAGACGCAGACATCCGTCATGTCATGCGCCATCTGCGGCGATTCTGCGTCATAACCCATGCCAGACATTGGCATGCAGACGCTACAGGATGCTACTGCCTTGCAAATCCAGATCGACCCGGGCGTCGCGCCGGCTCAGCTCATCGAGCACGCGCATCACGACAAAAGAGATCACAAACTGCACGCCGATGAGGATCAGCATCGTTGCGCCCAGCAGCCACAGCCACAAGCGTGACATGTCCCAGCCGCCGAAGCTCAGGAAGAGCGAGACGGCGCCGACTGCCAGCCCCACCATGATGGACACGCCCCCCATCCACCAGAAATGGCGTTCCAGCGGGCGGGCAAAGATCGGCCGGCCAAACATGCCCTGCCGGATCGGGCGCTTCTGGAACAGCGTCACCAGATAGTTGAACATGGCGCCCAGATTAAACAAACTGACACCCGCAACCGCCGAGACCAGAGCCGTCGTCACGGCAAAGACACCCCACTGGTCGATCTGTGTCACGCCACTGAGCCGGGCTACCAACAGCCCCCCCAGAATCAGCACGGCCAGACCAACGCCGGCCAGACCGATCAAACCGAGAATGCGAACGGGGTTGTAGGCCAGCGCCGTCCACAGAATCGCATTCAGAAAGCGCATGCCATCGCGGATCACGCCGAGCTTGGAGTCGCCCAGCCGCTCGCTGTGGGGAATCGGCACCTCGGCCAGCTTGAGGTTCTCGTGAATCGCGCGGGTGCTCATGGCGGGCGTGAAATTCAGCCCGTCGGGCAGCGGATAGAGAACCGGCAGCGCGTCGCGACGAAAGACGCGCATGCCGCTGGCGACATCCGTCACCCGTGTGTTGCCGATCAGGCTGACCAGCCGGGCAAACATGAAGTTGCCGACCTGCCGCACAAACGGGCTATCGTTTTTGGCGCCGGCCATGCGCGATCCCACGCACATGTCCGCGCCCTTCAGCACCTCGCGGCAAAGTTGAGGGAAGTACTCCGGCGGGTACGTGCCATCGGCGTCCAGAAAGGCCAGCATGTCGCCGGTGGCGGTGTGAAAGCCCGTCTTCAGCGCGCCGCCATAGTTGCGGTTGACCTTGTGCTGCACCAGCCTGACGCCGGGGTATCCGCGCACGATATCGGCAGTGCGGTCCTTGCTGCCATCGTCCACGACGATGACCTCGAACCCGGCGATGCCGCCTGCCTTGACAGCCGGCTCCACCGCCAGTACGCGATTCAGAATGTCGGCGATGCCGTCTTCTTCGTTGTAGGCCGGGATCACCACCGACAATTTGTGTTCGGCTGCGGCCCACGCCTCGGCAGAGGCCCGCGCCACGCCGGGAGTGTCTGCAACGTCCCTGGTTCTGCCGGCGCTGCCCAGAGCAACGCCACTGCTGTATGCGCCCATTCAGTTCCTCCGCAACTATCCAATCTCACTTTCACGCCCGCCAGGCCGTCAGGCCATGTGCACGGGGCCTCTGCGTTTGGCCGAGGCAGCCTTCGCGTATTCGGGCGTGATCTCGCGTATCAGCCGGGCCGGCACGCCGCCGACCACTGTGTGAGGCGCCACGTCGCGCGTCACCACTGCGCCGGCGGCAACCACCGCGCCTTTGCCCACCGTGACTCCATCCGTAACCACCGCCCCCGAGCCGATCCACACATCGTCTTCGATCACAATCCCCTCGGCCGTGATGCCCTGCTCCACGAATGGCCGGGCTGGATCGTCGAATACGTGATTCACCGCGATGATCTGCGCGAGCGGCGACGTATAGACCCGATCGCCAATGGTGACGCCACCCTGCCCGCGAATCACATTCATCTCGCCGATCAGACAATCGGCGCCGATGGTGATGCCCGCATGCGGCAGGCCGCGAAAGTTGTACACGTGCAGCACGCTGCCATGCATGACAAAGGTGCGCGGGCCGATGGTGACGCCGTTGGGGCAGGCATGGATGTACACGCCCTGATCGATGTAGCTGCCCTGTCCCAGCCGGATGCGACTGGCGAAGCGCAATCGCGCGCCGCTCTCGATGGCGGCCAACCCGTCCATGCGCAGCATCAGGCGGTAGACAAACGCGCGCAACCCAATCCCCACAATGCCAGGCGCCCACCCCGCCGCCGCCTGAATGACCTGCTCCCACACATATCGACCGATGGTGTCCGCCTGGCGGCTCAGATACAGTCTCACGAGGCCGGCTCGAGATTGGCGCGCCGCAAAAGGGCCGGCCTGG
>CALBEF010000123.1 GCA_937927775.1 uncultured Anaerolineae bacterium
GCTGCGCCACTTGATGCGCTCGGCGCGTTCACTGACCTGGCCGCTGCTGGCCCCGCCGTAGTGCTTGACGACCGCTGCCGGCACGCACCAGCGTTCCCAGCCGGCCCGTTTCATCCGCATGGCCCAGTCCACCTCTTCAGAGTACATCTCGAAGCCGGAATCGAGCGGCCCGACCTGCGCGATGGCCTCGGCGCGCGCCAGCATGGCTGCGCCGAGCGGATGGCCGATGGGAAAAGGCCGGCCGGCTTCGTATTGCCGCGCCGGATAGCGCCCATCCAGCCTGGAGCCGCGAAAGCGCCACAGCGCCGGCTGTGTTTCCAGCAGGAGCTGCGTCAGGCCGGGGAAGTGAAATGCGCCGTGTTGCAGGCTGCCATCGGCATTGATGAGTTTGGGGCCGCACAGTCCGCAGCGCGGATGCATTCGCATGAAGTCCAGCAATGTCGAGACGGCGCCGGGAAGCACCTCGGTGTCGGGATTGAGCAGCCAGACAAAGCGCGGCGGTTGGCGATTGGCCGGCGGCGATTGAAGCTGGCTTTCATCTTGTGTCTGATCGATCAACCCCAGCGCGCGCAATCCCAGGTTGTTGCCTCTCACATAGCCGATGTTCTCGGCGCAGGCGATCAAATGGACCGCCGGGAACTCGGCCTGCGCCATGTCCGGCGTGCCGTCGGTCGAGGCGCTATCCACCACGATCACCGTTGTGTCGATCGGCGCTTCGCGCAAGAGGGATGCCAGGCAGCCCCGCAACAACGCGCGCACGTTCCACGAAACGATGATGACACCCAGTTCGGGATGTGTCATGGCTGTTTCGCTCTGCTCATCGCGTTTGCGGAGTGTTCGAGGAAGAGAATGGGCCGGTCGGGCCAGGCCGGATCGAAGAAGACGGCGTTCTTCTTTTGTTGCGGGTCATACAGTGAGATGCGAAGGGTGTAATCGCTGGCGGAAAGGTCGGCGTGGACGCCACTTGCCGGCATCGGCGTCCGCAGCGTCATTACGATCAATTGCCCAGGGCGCCAGATTGCGCCGGGCAAACCAGGCGCCCGAGCGACGGCAATCTCGTTGCCCGCTGTGTCGATCAGTTGCGCGAAGCAGTCGAACACCCAGCCAGCGTGAGGCTCGTCAGGCAACCTGTCGATGCGCCATACGTAGGTTGCTTCAACCACGCCACCGTTTGGCAGCGTGTCGGACAGAATGCGCATCTGATCCGCGACGCCGACCAGCGACCAGCCCAGGTTGGTTATCAGTGGGGGCGCTGGCGCTGTGAGAGCGTAGATATGACCGTCCAGCGATCTCCATTCGGACGCCGCGCGCGCGCTCTGGCCGGTGTTGTTCAATGAATCATCCGTCCACATCTGCGAGCGATAGACCGTGATGGCTGTTGAAGCGCCCAGTTGCACAGGGAAGGCGTCGGCGTGAACTGGCACGACATCGGCCAGTGTGACGCAGTCTCCCCCTTCTGGTGAAACCATCCACTGATGCGAGTCTCCCAGTGCAGCCCAATGCCCGGCCTGCGCGGCGCGTCCGCTCTCACTCATGCTGATCAGCCAGTTTTGCGGTGCCGCGTCGCCGATCGCTCGGCACTGCTGTTGCCACACTGCGCGGACTGCAGGTTGCCAGCGCAGTGGCAGGGTCGGCAGTCGGTCCACCGTCAGCGTGCCAAAGCGCAGGTTGCGAATGAGCGGTTGTGCCAGCGTACCCTCGGCGAAGCGCATTAGCAGCGGGACCGGCGCCAGCGCCAGCGCGCATCCGATGATGCCTGCTAAGACGATCCTGCGCCGGCCCATCGGCGACGCGGGGAATATCCATGCGCCGATTGGCAATGCGGCCAGCGCGTATCCGGCCGGCTGTGTCATCAGGAAATAGAACTCCAGGAAGTCTGCTTTGGGGCGCAGTATGCCGAAAATGACAGCCGACAGGACGGGGAAAGCAATCCATACCGCCATCCAGCGGTGCGCCACGCTCTGGCGCGCCCGCCAGAGCGCCATCCCAAAGCCTATGACGAGCAGCGTATCGACCAGCAGGGATCGCGCGCGCCAAAGCGACCGATCAAAGTCGCTGATGAAGTCGGAGCCGAGGTCATCGGTCATGTGGGTGTCGTAGCCGCGCCCGCTTGTCATCGCGGCGGCTCGCGTCGCGGCGGTGTAGTCGATGCGGATGCCAAGCGGGTTGGGCAGCGATGGCCCCATCTGCGGGTACTTGTCGAAGCCGGCAGCGCCGTCTCTATTCGCCGGGGTTGATATGCTTCCAGATGCGGCGCCGGATGTTATGCCTGCCACCGCGAACAAGCCGGCGCTGGCGACAAGGATGATGATTGCAAGCGCCACCGGCTTGAGCAGAGGGCGCAGGCGCGCGCCGGCAACTACCATGGCTGCCACAACTTGCGCGGCCACACTGAACGCCAGCAGATAGGTTTGGATAAGCGCGGCTGTGATGAGAGCGCCGGCGATCAGCTGCCGGGCTGAGTTGCGCTTGAGCGCAGTCAGCACAAGCCATGCCGCGCAGACCGCGCTGAGTTCCAGCCAGCCTTGAACCCACGCGCCGCGCGCCGTGTCGATAGCCCACGGACTGCTGGCGGCCAGCAGTGCAGCCGCCCACGCCACGCGCGCGCCGAACAGCCGGCCGGCCAGCGCATAGGTCATAGCGACAACCAGCACGTTAAGCATGGCGCTCAGGGCTGTGGCAGTGAGTGGACTACGATCGGCGATGGCAACCAGCGCCCAGATGTAGCTGAGCAGCGGAGGATTGGGCAACGCGACACTGGTTGCTAAGCTGACAACAGGCAGATCGCCCCAGCGCCCGTCTGAGATCGACTCGAGAATGGCGATGCCCAGACCGTGCGGGTAACCCCGGTCGAATTCGTGCCGCACGGCGTCGAGCCGGTGAACCCGCAAAGCGAAACCCAGCAGAATGAGGGGCAGGGCAATCCACAGCGCGCGCGTGTGATGATGACGATGCATGGACATGATCGCGGTGGCAGGCCGGCCACTACGGCTCGACCAGTTGAATCAACACAGGTGACACGCGGTTGTTGAGAGGCGTGATCTCCACATCCTCGTGGATAAGCGAGGCCCACACGTAGAACGGGTTGCGCACCGGCACGCGGGTGAACTGGACGCAGCCGCGCACCAGCACCTGTTTGTCCGGCGCAAGGTAGTACAGCGGCTGTCCGTCGCGCATGACGATGTCGAGATCGTCCAGCGATCCAACGCCCCAGCGCCACGGATGATCGCTGCCGGTGTTGGTCTCGTAATCCACGCCGACGCGGAACACGCCCGGCTCCTGCGGGAAGCCTTTGGTGTAGCGATTCTCGTCCATGCGATAGCAGTCGTCCGGGTCGAAGGGGCCGGCGGTGCGGATGGGCACCAGGCCGGTGTTGCGCACGGCCATCGTGAAATGCAGCGTCTCGCCGATGCCAAGTGTGATGCGCTGGGCCTGGTTCGGATTGCCGGACAAGGCCGCCCCGCCGGCGCGCGCCCACTCGACGCCGCTGCCGTCTGGCTGCACGACGATCTCGGCATTGGGCCGGCCGCTCTGCGTGATGGTGAGCGTTGCCGTCACCATGTCGCTCTGGCCGATGGCATCCTGGGTCTGCGCGACAAGCGTGTACACGCCGTCGGGCGGCGGGTCGGCCCCCAGGTCGATGCCGCCGTCGTAGTCGTAGTTGTAGCGCCCCGGCGCAAGTTCCGCGCTGTCTGACACCAGTTGCAACCCTTCGCGCCGTTGCACTTCGTAGCGGAAGCCGTTGTCGCCCACCACGTACACGTTCAGCCGCGCGCGCGCAGCCAAATACACGTTGATGTACACACGGTCGTCGATGCCGTCGCGGTTGGGGGTGAAGATCGGGCTGGACAGCGTGAAGTCCTCGATTTTGGGAAAGGGCATGTCGGCCTGCTCGATGCGCAGCGGGCCGCTGAAGGAAGTTGCGCCGGCGTCGGTGACAGCCTCGATGTGCCAGGTGTATTCGCCGTTCGCCATCAGCCGGCCGCCGGCCACGCCGTTGAAGAGGATTTCGTAGGCCGCCGGGCTGGGGGAGCGCTCGACATCCCGGCGCAGGTCGAAGCGCGCCCCATCGCCGCCGGTCAGATAGATGCTGACGCGGGCCGGCCGGTGGACGCGATAGGTGATGCGCGCCAGATCATCTGTGCCGTCGGCGTTCGGGCTGATGACCGACGGTTCAACTCTCACATCGCTCAATGGCGAACCGCCGGCGCTCTGGCAGCCTGTCAGCAGGCCGGCCAGCGCAATCACGCCAAAAGCCAGTCGTGTTGCAATGCGAATCATCGCAAAGAGTATACCCGTGTGAATTGGCGATTGACAATTTGGATTGACGATTGACGATTGCGCTCGGCCGGCGGCGTTGGAATCGTCCCGCCAGAACGTTTGTGCTAGACTGGCGATATGTCCAAAACAGCCGCCCCCAAACTCAAGACGCGCTACGTGTGCTCGAACTGCGGCAGTGTCCAGATGCGCTGGGCCGGCAAGTGCCCGGATTGCGGCGAGTGGAACACGCTGGTCGAGGAAGTGGTCGATGAGTCGCGCGTGAAGAGCCGCCAGTCTGCGCGCGCAGCCGGCAGCATTGCGCCGCAAAAGCTGAGCGACATCCAGACCGACGGCTTCGAGCGACTTCCACTGGCGATCGGCGAATTCTCGCGTGTGCTGGGCGGCGGCATCGTGCCCGGCTCGCTGGTGCTGGTTGGCGGCGACCCCGGCATCGGCAAGTCCACTTTGTTGATGCAGGCGGCTGTGTCCACCGCGCGCCATGTCGGGCCGGCGCTGTATGTCAGCGGTGAGGAGAGCGCCCAGCAGCTCAAGATGCGCGCCCAGCGGCTGGGCGTGGGCGACAGCGACCTGTATCTGCTGACCGACACCAATCTCGACAATGCCGTGTATCAGATCGAGGCGATGAAGCCAAAGCTGACCATCATCGACTCGATTCAGACGATGTATCTCGACACGGTTTCCTCCAGCCCCGGCACCGTCAGCCAGGTGCGCGAGTGCGCGCTGCGCTTGCAGGCGCTGGCCAAGTCGCAGGACATTGCCGTGTTCATCGTCGGCCACGTGACGAAGGAAGGGGCCATCGCCGGCCCGAAAGTGCTGGAGCACATTGTCGATACGGTGCTGCAAATGGAGGGCGACCGCTTCCACTCCTTCCGGCTGCTGCGGTCGATCAAGAACCGCTTTGGCGCGACCAGTGAAGTCGGCGTCTTCGAGATGGCCGGCAGCGGCATGATTGAAGTGACCAATCCCAGCGAGGCGTTTCTGGCCGAGCGCATGTCGTTTGCCCCCGGCTCGGCTGTTGCAGTGACGATGGAAGGCACGCGCCCGCTTCTGGTCGAGATGCAGGGCCTGACCTCGCCCACGCAGAACCCCATGCCGCGCCGCACCGCCAACGGCTGGGACTACAACCGGCTGTTCCTCATTCTGGCCGTGCTGGCCAAGCGGGTTGGCATCCGGCTGCACGATCAGGACGTGTTTGTCAATGTGGTGGGCGGCATGACGATCGAGGAGCCGGCTGCCGATCTGCCGGCGGCGATCGCCATTGCCAGCGCGCACAAAGGGGCGCCGGTGCCGATGGACCTGGCGATCATCGGCGAGGTTGGGTTGAGCGGCGAGTTGCGCTCGGTCGGTCAGTTGCCGGCGCGACTGAACGAGGCGGCCAAGCTTGGCTTCAAGCGTTGTCTGATCCCCAAACTGTCGCGGCCCATCGACCGGCCACCGGCTGACCTGCGCATCCTCAGCGCGCGCTCGCTGGGCGAGGCGCTCGATCTGGCGCTGGGTCAGCCAGGCTGAGCTGTGCTGACCCGCCTAAAACTTGCCGTTGATCGATTGCGCGTAGCCGGTCATCTCCAGGTAGCCTTGCCCGCTGACAGGCCGCCCGCCGGCTGTGCCGGTCACGCGGATGGCCCCTTCCCAGTAAACGATCGAGACATTCATCTCCTGGTCAGGCGCGCGCGCCTCTACGGTGAGTTCAATGTCCTGCGCCGGGATGCGGATGATCCAGCGTGTGGGGTATTCGCCGCCGGTGACGGAGCTGCGCCAGCGATCCTGCGCCTCCAGAGTGAAGTCGGACAGTGTCAGCGGCGTGGACTGGCCGGCCGCGTCGATCAGCGTGCCGGATGAGGCCGGTTCGAGCGACCCGTCGGCGTTGCGAATCTGGAAGAGCATCAACTCGCGCTGGTCGTCGAGCTGGATGGAGAACCAGTCCCATCCCAGCGCGTCTTTGCCGAGCGCGCTGGTGCTCCACTCGTGATCCATCCAGCTTGAGCCGGTGATGGCGAATGTGTTCCCATCGAACACGACTTCCCCTTCCGTTTGCATACGGGTGAACGAGTAGTAGAACGAAGCGTTTCCGCGTTCTGCGCCTTTGGGGCTGTGACCGCGATCGCCGTGCAGCGCGGCTGGCTTGACGGCCCGCAACGTCAAGTCTACCCGGTGGTTTCCGTGGCGGGCGATGATGCGCACCTGGTCGCCCGCGTCGTTCAGCGCAGTGACTGACCAGTCCTCGATGAGGGCGCGAAAGGATGCGTTGTCGTCGCACGGGATGGCTGCGCCGCGTGCGCAGGCGCCGGCCAGACCGCCCGCGCCCCGGCTGAATTTCTCAGCGGCGACATGCTGGCGGGCGCTGATATCGGTCAGCGCGAAGTGGGCAAAGTACAACTGGTTCGAGGCCAGACTCGATGCGCGCGCAATGGGTTCGGCGGTGAGGGCGCGCCGGAAGAGGGTGAACTGGTAGCCGAACTGCCGGCCAGATGCGTCTTGCAGGTTGCCGGTGTAGTACCACCACTCGGTCTGAAACGCCGGGTGCGGCCCGTGATCGGCGGGAAATACAAAGGGGCGCGGTTCAAACGCGCGCGCGAAGGCGCTGATGTCTGCCTCGGCGGGCAGGCTGTCGATGCGCGCGCTCGCCAGCGGGCGCTGAGCGGGTTGCACGGCCAGCCACACCAATGCGGCCAGCGCCACAGCGCCAGCCAGCGTCATTGCAAAGCGAGCAGTCTTCATGCGTTGCTTTCATCTCCGGTTCGACAATCTCACATGGTTTTTTAACACGGCAAGGTGAGAGGCGTCTGCGACGGAGATGAAGGGGCGCAGAGACGGATCGATGACTTGTCTTTTTACACGTCTGCTGCAGTTTTGATGAGCGCCCCAAGGGCGGTAGCGAAGCCTGGCTGAGGGGGGATGGCGATACTTGCGCCATAGTAGCCGGCAACGGTGTGTAGAACCTTGCGCACGCTGGGCAGATCTACCAGGTGGCCGACGACCACAATATCTGCCAGTTGCTCGGCGCGGGCGGCGTTGATGGCGATCACCGCGATCACCTGGCCGACCATCACAACCAGAGCGGCCGCGATATCCTCGCGTGTGGCCGACGTGCCGGGGCGGGCAAAGCGTCCGAAGTTCACGGCATTGGCATCGGCAGGAAGCCGGCCCAGCGCGCCGCCGGTCGCCTCGACTAATGTGAGGTCCGGCACATTCGAGTTGCCGCGCTCGGCGAGGGCGTCGATCTCCTGTGCGTCGCTCGTGCCCAGCAGCAGTTTTCCCAGGCCCTGGAGTGTGCCGCCGCCAACGGCGCTGCCGGTCACATGTTGCGCCACACTGTTGCGCGCGGCAACCATCGCCGTGCCCGACCCGGCGCTCACGACCAGCGCCTGTTCTTTGGCTGCCAGGCGCAGTCCGCCCAGCCCAATCGCCGTGACCTCATCCACTTTGACAATGGGTGTGTTGCCGATGCGGTCGGGCAGTTTGCGGTGCTGGCCGCCGGTCACGCCAATGCGCGCAAACGCTTCGGGTCGATGGCCCACACAGGCGATCGCGCGCTCGAGTTGCGACACATCCACGATGCCGGCGCCCGGTGTCGTGGCAAAGCGACAGGCGTCGCTGTCTGAATTGCGCGCGACAATGTCGATGTTGGTCAGGCCGAAGTCAATTGCTGCGAACATGGCGCACTGCTCCGCATTATCTTCCGGGTTTGTGCGCGCGCGGGTCAGGGATGTAGCCATCGTTGCCTTCGGCCGGTTCAGGCAACAACGCGGTCTCCTCCCAATGGCGGATTGACGCGCCGGAACAGATGTTCTACAGTGTCGTGGCGCAACATACTGAGTTGGTATACTGGCGCGCTTCGCAGGATCAGCGTCCCGCCCGGTCGGAATTTGGTTCTTGTGTCGGATAAAACGGTATGCAAACCCAAACTGCCAATCGATCTTCGGCCATGGCCAGGCCGGCTTCGCCAGCCTTTGGCGCCAATGGTACACCGCCCATCGTCGTCGAGGAGTTGAGCAAGACCTACAAAGTCACCGATCGCGAAGGCGGCTTTGGCGCGGCGGTGAGGAGTTTTTTCAAGCGCAAGTTCAAGGATGTCAGGGCGGTTCAGCGCGTAAGTTTTCAGATCGGCCAGGGCGAGATCGTCGGCTTTCTCGGCCCCAACGGCGCCGGCAAGACCACCACGCTCAAGATGCTGTCCGGCCTGTTGTATCCGACCTCAGGCAGCGCACAGGTGCTGGGCTACACGCCCTGGGAGCGGCAGGCCGGCTACCTGCGGTCAATGACCCTGGTGATGGGTCAGCGCAATCGGCTGGCCTGGGATGTGCCGGCGGCGGACTCTTTCCTCCTCAACAAAGCCATCTACCGCATCAGCGACGACGAGTACAAACGCTCTTTTCAGGAGCTGGACGATTTGCTCGAACTGGGGCCGATCATCCGCAAGCCGGTGCGCAATCTGTCGCTGGGCGAGCGCATGAAGTGCGAACTGGCCGCCTCCTTGTTGCATCGGCCCAGTGTGCTCTTTCTGGATGAGCCGACCATCGGGCTGGATGTGGGCGCGCAGTCCCGCATCCGGGCGTTTCTGAAGGAGTACAACCGGCGTAACGGCGCGACCATCATCCTGACCAGCCACTACATGGCTGATGTGGTGGCGCTGTGCGAGCGCGTGATCATCATCCACCATGGCGAACTGCGCTACGACGGCGGGTTGAGCGAGTTGAGCCGGCGCATCGCGCCCTACAAGATCATCAGCGTGCACCTGGGCGGCTGCGACGACTGCGCGCTGGAATCCTATGGTGTCGTGTTGCCGGGCGAGGATGAGACCGGCAAGAAGCGGCTTCAGGTTCCGGCCGATCAGGTGCCGGCCATTACCGCGCGCCTGCTCGCCGAGCAGCCGGTGCAGGACCTCACCATCGAGGATCCGCCGATCGAGGACGTGATCGAACGCGCTTTCAACGAGCCGTTGAGGAATTGAGTGATTGGGTCATTGAGTCATTGGGTCATTGGGTCATTGATTAATCGCTCAATCGCTCAATCGTGAGTTGCCATGTTTCAAATCTTCCGACGTTTGTGGGCCTTGAACTGGGCGGAGCAATGGCAGTATCGCGCCAACCTGCTCATGTATCTGCTGTTCTGGCTGGTGGCGCCGATTGTGTACCTCGCAGTATGGACGACGGTGGCCCGGACCCAGGGGAGTGTCAACGGCCTGACGGCCAGCGACTTCGCAGCCTACTACATGGTGCTGCTGGTTGTGGACGTGTTGACCAGCCAGATCACCATCCATGTGCTCGCGCCCGAAATTCAGAATGGCAACCTGTCCAACCGGCTGCTGTTGCCGGTGCACCCGGTGCTGACGCAGGTGCTGGTCAACAACATCGCTTTCAAGGCGCTCAATCTGATCGCGCTGGCGCCGATCTGGCTGGCGCTGTATCTGCTTTTCCGGCCGGCGCTGAACCTGAGCGTGCTCTATCTGGCGCTGGCCGTGCCGGCCCTGGTTCTGGCGTTCGGCATTCTGTTCCTGCTCGGCGCCGCGCTCACGCTGGTGGCGTTTTGGACGACGCGGGTGTGGGCGCTGTGGAACTTCTACTCGGCGGTGTTCATGCTGTTCGCCGGCCACTTTGTGCCGCTGGCGCTGCTCCCGCCGCTCCTGCAAACGATCGCCAAAGCGCTGCCGTTTTCCTACACGCTGTACTTCCCCATTCAACTCATCCTCGGCAAGCTCGCTCCGCAAGAGGTGGCGATCAACTTTGGCATGCAGATCGTGTGGCTGGCGCTGGCCTGTGTCATCTTTCGCGTCACATGGCGCGCCGGTGTCAGGCAGTTCTCGGCTGTCGGGGCGTAATCACAGGGGGCTGATGGCATGAATGCGTTGCGCATTATCGGCGCTTTCCTCAGGTTGAACGTTCAGGTGGCGCTTGCCTATCGCAGCGAGGCGGTGGTGCAGATTCTGCTGAACCTGATGTGGCTCGCATGGGAACTGACCAGCCTGGCGATCATCTTTGCCAACACGAACGAACTGGGCGGGTGGGGGCCGGCTGAGTTGATTGCGCTGCTCGGCGTGTGGCGACTGGTGAACACCATGATGTCCATCATCGTGTGGCCCAACACGGAGAAATTCAACCAGGGCCTGCGCGATGGCTCGCTGGACTACACCTTCCTGCAGCCGGCCAACAGCCAGTTCCTGGTCAGCATCACGCGCGTCGAGTTGTGGCGGCTGTGGGATTTTGTGATCGCCGTTGTGTTGATTGTCGTGGGACTGGGCATGAGCGGCAGAGTTGCCACGCCGGTGAACATCGCAACCTTTCTGGCCCTGACGGTCTCCGGCGCTGCTGTGCTGTACAGCCTGTGGATCGTGATGATCGCCGTCACCTTCTGGTTCACCCGATTCGACAACAATGTGACCATACTGGCCGCGCTGATGGATGCCGGGCGGTTTCCGGCTCAGGTGTATCCCTTCTGGCTGCGCTTGCTCATCACGTTCATCATTCCGGTTGCCGTGGCGACAACTGTGCCGTTGCAGGGGCTGCGCGGCGAGTTGGCCTGGTGGGAGATTGCCGGCTTCCTCGCGCTTGGCGTGGCAGCGGTCTTGCTTTCATCCCGGCTGTGGAAGGCCGGCGTCCGGCGCTACAGCGGCGCGTCGTCATAGCCGCAGCCGCTACCGGCGTTCGATGCTCGCCCCCAGGCCGCGCAGTTTTTCGTCGAAACGTTCGTAGCCCCGGTCGATTTGCTGGATGTTGGAGATGACGCTCTGGCCCTCGGCGCACAATGCGGCAATGACCAGCGCCACACCGGCGCGGATGTCGGGGCTTTGCACTGTTTCGCCATGCAGCCGGCCCGGGCCCTGCACGATGCAGCGGTGCGGGTCGCACAACACGATGCGCGCGCCCATGCTGATCAGCTTGTCCACAAAGTACAGCCGGCTTTCGAACATCTTCTCGTGAAACAGCACGGTGCCGTTCGTCTGCGTCGCGGCCACGATCGCCAGGCTCATCGCATCCGCCGGAAAGGCCGGCCACGGGTTGTCGTCGATCTTTGGAATGGCCCCGTCCAGCTCCGGCTCGACACACAGCGGCTGGTCGCCCGGCACATACACATCCGGCCCGTGAATCTCGAAGCGAATGCCGATCCGGCCGAGCATGAGCTGCGTCATGCGCAGGTGTTCGGGGCTGGCGTTGCGCACCCACACGCCGTCCCCGCACAAAGCCCCGATCACGATGAAGCTGGTGACCTCGATGTTATCCGCGCCGATGGTGAACTCGGTCCCGTTCAGGCGCGGCACGCCCTGAATCTTGAGTGTGTTGGAGCCGATGTGCCGGATGCGCGCGCCCATTGTGTTGAGGCAGCGACACAAGTCCTGCACGTGCGGTTCGCTGGCCGCGTTGCGGATGACAGTTTCCCCCTCCGACAGCACGGCAGCCATGACGGCGTTCTCCGTCGCAGTCACGCTGGCTTCATCCAGCATGATGTCGGCCCCGGCCAGCCGGCGCGCCGACAGCTCGAAGCCGCCGCGGACAAAGTCCGCGTCCACGCGCAGATCGGCGCCCAGTGCTTTCAACGCCAGAAAGTGAGTGTCCACGCGCCGGCGCCCGATCACGTCGCCGCCCGGCGGGGGCAGTTTGACATGGCCGGCGCGGGCCAGCATCGGGCCGGCCAGCAGGATGCTGGCCCGGATCTCTTTGCACAGCGCCGGGTCCAGGTGGCATTCGTCCACGTTCGCCGCTTGCAGGCGCACGCTGTTCGGGCCGCGCCACTCCGCAGACACGCCCAGCGACTGTAGCAGCTTGAGCATCGCTTGCACATCCCGGATGTTCGGAACGTTGTGCAACGTGACAGGCTGATCGGTCAACAGGGATGCGGCGAGCAGGGGCAGGGTGGCGTTCTTGTTGCCCGATGACTGCACCTCCCCGCGCAGCCGCGCCTTGCCCTGGATCACAAACTCTGACATGGTGGCTTAGATACGCTTTAGAAGCTCGGCGCGTTTGGCCTGGAACTCCTGCTCGCTGATCAACCCTTTCCTGCGCAGGTCGTCCAGTTCCTCCAGCCGGTCGGACACTTCAGCGATCTGGACAGCGGTTGCGCTCCCTTTTGCCGCTGACACAGGCCCCAGGTCTTCGCCGTCGCTGGTTTGCCGCAGCGCGCCCTTCGCGTTGACCATGGCGATCTTGAATTGCACCGGCGACGCCAGCTTGTCCAGCCGGTTGACCCCGATCGTGCTGCTGGTGAGTATCTTGATGTCGCCGAAATCAAGAATCCGGCCCAGCACCGACTGCGTCAGCATCACATCGTTGATCTTTTCGAGGGATGAATCCAGAACCCTCTTGTTGATGAAGCCCTCGGATTGAATGATGCGCTGGTTGGTCAGGATGTACTCTTCTGTCCACCAGTCGATCAGCTCTTTGACGATCAGAAACACAGGAATGGCGACGAACACAACGCCGAAAGCGCCGACGCCGCCCGTCATTGCGCCCAGCAGCGCGCTGCCGATCCCGATGGCAGCCGCAATCAGCGCATACAGGGCCAGCCGGGGAATCCAGATGAACCAGTGCTGCCGGCGGCGGATGATGATCTTCTCGTTGGCGCCGAGCAGGCTTTCGACGTAACCAGCCACGTGAACGCTCCTCCTTGCAGGTTGAATCAGTCGCGCAGGCATCTCATCGGTCAGGCGCTTCGCAGTGTCAATCGCCGGCGGTTTCCTGGGATGCCTGCGTGTTCTTTTGTTCCTGCCCGGTCTGCGCGCGGGTCTGCGCGCGGGTCTGCGCGCGCTCCTGGATCACACTCCACACGATCAGCAGAATCACGCCCGACACGATGCAGATGTCGGCAATATTTGATACCGGCCAGTCGAATCCGATCTCCGGCGCCTGCAGGTGGATGAAATCGGTGACGTAGCCGAAACGCAGCCGGTCGATCAGATTGCCGACCGCCCCGCCCAGTTGCAAGCCCAGGGCGATGCGCGACAGCCGGTCGCCGGGCGGCAGGCGCGGTGTGTAGTACACGATCAGCCCGGCCACAAGGATGGCGACAATGATAAAAAACCAGTTGGCGTTCTGGAACAGGCTGAACGCGGCGCCGGTGTTCTGGACGTTGGTAAACGTCAGGTAGGGCGTCAGGAATGGCGCAATCGGGACGGTCACGCCGAGGGGAATGTTGGCTTGCACCAGCAGCTTGCTGACCTGATCGGTTGACAGAGCAACCAGCGCCACAATAAAGAGCAGCGCGCGATCAAGCCGCGACAGGCTGCGGGTGGAGTTGTCTTTCATCGAGCGTCACTCTGATTCAGGGCGCAGATTCGCGCCGGTCGTCATGTCTGCGGCTGCGCTTCGCGGCTCAGGCCGCTGCGCAACAACGACACGGCCAGCAGGATTGCCCCTGCCAGCAGCGCGACATGAGACAGGTTGAATACGGGCAGGTTGGCGATGTGAATGAAATTGAGGACGTGACCATACGCCAGCCGGTCAAACAGATTGGATGCCAGCGCGCCGAGGATGCATCCCAGGCTGATTGAGTACAGGCGCTGGGGTCGCGCGCCACCCCAGAATAAGAGGATGAGGGCGCACAGCGCAACGCCGAATAATTCGGCGCCGACTGCAAACGCGCTCGATGTGGCTGTCCCGCCGGCCATGCTGTTGCGCAGCGCAGCCGGCTGGGCCGCGATCACAAGCAATTTGGCGAGGCGATCGGCAATGAACACCCCGCCGGCCACGATGGCCGACACCCATGCCGGCAGTCCCAGCGCGAAAGGTTGCAGAGTGGTCTCCGGGGCTGGAAGGCCGGCCGGCGCGACGATGACCTCGCCGGCGCGGTTGACTGCGGTCGCGGGCGCGCGAATTGCTGTCTCGGCCGGCCGGCGGGGTTCGGCATCCTGGCCGGCGTAGGTCAGTCTCAGCGCAGCCGCCAGGTCGGGCAGGGACAGGGCGGATAGTGGCGGGTTGGAAGTCAGCAGCGACTTCAGCGCCGGGTGCCGGCTGACTGCGCCATACCAGTCGTCATCGGGCGGCGCCTGCGTCTCGCCGCGCAACTGTTGCTCCAGCGCAACCAGCAGTTGGGCGTTGTACCGTCCCGCGTCGAACAGTTGCGGGGATAGCGCCTGGAGTGTCACCAGCTTGGCGATCACCGTGGACGACACGGCATTGCCCACTCGCTCTTCGGCGCGTTTGACGATCGCGCGCATCGCGGTGTGCCAGTTGCTGGCGGCTACCTCGATCAGCCGGCGATCAGGCTGCAGGGCAGATGTGATGATGCGCATACAGGCTTCCGGGATGTCTCGATAGCGCGGGTCTGCCGCCCGGGGCGCTGCAGGCAGATGCTGGCTGGTTCCGGGTGGCGGCGCCATTGGCGGCGCCATTGGCGGCGCCATCACAACCGGCGCGGTGAGCACTTCAATCGTCACGCGCTGAGGCAGCCATTTGCCCAGCAATGCCTCGCCGGCCACGGGCAATGGGCTGTCCTGTTGACCGCCGGTGTGGCCGGCATCCTGCTGTAGTTTGGCGATCAGAGCGGCCTCATCGGCGCACGCAACAACCATGCAGCCTGGCGCGCTGAGAAAGTAGTTGGCGGCTTCGAGCCATTCGACGATCTGGCCGGCCGGCGCGCGGTCCAGATGGTCGATGCCAACGACCAGCACCGCGTTCGACAGGGTGAACACGTTCATCACCAGCCGGGGATAGGCGGTGCGAAAGTGGTGCGCGAACGCTGCGACGGCCAGCCGGCTGTCTGCGTCTGCCCGTGTGCCGGGCCGCGCGACCCGCAGCAATTCCGAGCGCAGTTCGTTGATGAGTTTGCGCTCGGTGGGCATGGCGTGCGATGCCAGCAGCTCGAGCACATTCAGCACCAGATGTTGCCATGGCGACTTGACGTCGGGAGCGTTCGTCGCGCCGGCATCCACGATCACGCCGACAACCTTGCGATGGTCTGGCGTGCGAATGCGCCGGCCGGACGCAGGCGCAAGGATGGCGTTCAGCAGCGTGCTCTTGCCGCAGGAGCGTGGGCCGAGCAGGCCGATGATATTGCCGGCGTCAGGCCGGTCAAATCGGGCCAGGAGTTGTTGCGCGGCGCGCGCTTCGCCAGGCGTCAGGGATGGGAACTGTGTGTTGCCCGGTTCATACCGAAGATCGGCTTCCAGCGTTAGGCTGGTGAGCTGCCGCCCGCGCGCCGGCGATGACGGCTGACTGGCTATTGGATTTGACACCGCGTGCTCCCTCACTTCGCAGTTGTCCGCAGCGAATCACCCGGCAACCCGGCAGGTTCATTGCGGCGTTCATCATTCGTTTGTCGGCACACGCACAATCCCGATTGTAAGCGATTCGCCGTCAAATGTGTCGCTGACCTGTTGACCGACCACGTCGGATGGCGTCTGCGTCTGCTGCAACTTGACCGACAACGTTTCGTCGCGGATGTACGCGGCGAAGGCGCTGATGGCTGCGCTCAATTTGGGCGTCGCCGTGTAAGTTGTGACAATGCGATCGGTCAGATTGAAGCCGGCTGATTTGCGCAGATCGTTGATCCGGCGCACCACCTCGCGCGCCAGCCCTTCGCGCACCAGCGCTTCTGTCAGCGTTGTGTCCATCGCCACGACGACGCCATCCTCGCCGGCGACAACCAGACCTTCGCGCGGCGTAGCCTGCACGATGATGTCGCCGGCGGGCAGCGACACAACGCGATCGTCGAGCTGCAATTCCACCGGCTGTCCCGCTTTCACCGTCGCGGCCACCCGGCCGGGGTCCAGGGCTGACAACGCTTTGCGCACCTGCGGGAACAGCGATCCGAACTGCGGGCCGAGTTTTTTGCTGTCGGGCAATATCTTGTAGGTCACCAGTTCGCCTTCACGCTCGACAAACTCGATTTGCTTGACGTTCAGCTCTTCGGCAATCACGTCCTCCTGCGCGCGGATTGCGGCCTGTGAAGAAGCGTCGGCCACGACCAGGGCGCGCGCCAGCGGCTGGCGCACTTTGAAGCCGGATTGCGCGCGCGTGCTGTGTCCCAGGTTCACCATCGTTCGGGCGATGGCTGTGTCGCGCAGCAGTTTCATGTCGTCATCGGACAATGGCTCAGCGGTCGGGTAGGGCTGATGGTGAACGGATTCGGCGTCGGACGCGCTGTCGGCCTGTCTGACAGTCTGCCGGTTGACCAGGTTCTGCCACATCGCTTCTGCAAGGAAGGGGGTGAAGGGCGCCATCAACCGGCACAGCGTTGTCAGCACCTGATACAACGTCGCGTAGGCGGCCTGTTTGTCGGCCCGGCCTGCGGCGTCGGCTTCGCTGCGCCAGAAGCGCCGGCGCGAGCGCCGCACGTACCAGTTCGACAAGTCATCGACATACTTCTCGATCGCCAGCGCCGCCGCGCGGGCGTTGTAATCGTCGAGCGCGGCGCGCGCCTGGCTTGTGACCTGGCTGAGCCGGGCGAGGATCCAGCGGTCGAGCGGGCTGTAGGCCGGAGCTGCGATTTGGGCTTCCGGCGTCCAGCCGTCGATGTTGGCATAGTTCACAAAGAAGGCGTACACATTCCACAGCGGGATGAACAGTGTGCGCCGCACTGCGTCCAGGGCGTCCCAGCCAAACCACAGATTGTCGTCGTAGTTCTGGCGCGCGTACAACCAGCGCATCACGTCCGCGCCGGCGCGATCGGCGGCTTCGTTGAACTCGATCATGTTGCCCGACGACTTGTGCATCGGCTTCCCTTTGGCGTCGAGCAGCGTGGCGAAGCCCAGCACCGTGCGCGTGGGCGGCTTGTTCTCCAGCACGGTGCTCATGGCGATCAGCGAATAGAACCAGTTGCGAAACTGGCCGGGGAAGCTCTCGGTGATGAAGTCGGCCGGGAACCACTTGCGCCAATAGGCCGGGTCGCTGCGATAGCGCAGGGTGGAGTAGGCCACGATGCCGGCGTCGAGCCACGGGTTGCCCACGTCGGGAATGCGCGTCCCGATCTGGCCGGTCTTTGGATGCCGGATCTTCACCTTGTCGATATGCGGGCGGTGCGGGGTGTGCCCCTCGAAGTCCTGCCAGCCTTCGACTGCCCGCGCTTTCAGTTCTTCCCTGCTGCCGATGACCTCGAATGTGCCGTCGGGGTATTCCCAGATGGGCAGGGCCAGCCCCCAGTAGCGCTTCTTGGAGATCATCCAGTCGTGCATGTTGCGCAGCCAGTCGAGTTCGCGCTCCAGACCGAAATCCGGCACCCAGCGGATTTGTTTGGCGACCTCGATCATCTCGTGGCGCAGTTCGTCCATCGAGATGTACCACTCGTCAACCAGGCGATAGACCAGCGGCACGCCGTCGCGCCAGCAATGCGGGTAGCGGTGGGTGTATGTGTCGGCGCGGTAAAAGTTGCCTTTGTCGCGCAGGAGTTGGATGACCAGTTCCGGCACATCGTGCGCGTACTTGCCGCTGAGCGGGCCGAAGCTGTCGAGATAATAGCCGTCTTCGGCCAGCGGCGCAATGAATGGGGCGTCGAACTGCCTGCCGAGTTGGAAGTCTTCCGGCCCGGCGCCGGGGGCAATGTGGACGATGCCCGTGCCCTCGGCTTCGCCAACTTCATCCCAGGGGATGACCTGATGTTCGAACGCCGGCTGTGCGGGGTGCCGGTCGCGCCAGTGTTGCGACGCTTCCGCCCACGCCGGCAGGTCGTCGAACAGCCCTTCGTAGGTCCAGCCGGCGATGGCGCTGCCTTCGATCTCGCCCAGTATCTCGTAATCGCCCTTGAGCGTTTTTAAGGTTTGCGCGCCCAGCACGTACACCTCATGCCCCTGGCGCGCGATGGCGTATTTCAATTTTGGTCCGACAGCCGCCATGATGTTGGCCGGCAACGTCCACGGCGTTGTCGTCCACACCAGCAGATATTTGTCCCCCGTCTCGAACGCGGCGCGCGCTTTCTCAGATTGCCAGCTTGCGCGCGAGGCGTCGACGCGGCGCAGTTTCATCCGCGCGACGACCGAGGTGTCGGCGCGATCCTTGTAGCCCTCGGTGTCCATTTCGTGCTGGCTGATGCCGGTTGCGCAGCGCGGGCACCAGGGAATCACGTCGCTGCCTTTGTAGATCCAGCCGCGCTCGTGGCACTTCTTCAGCATCCCCCAGATCTGATAGTTGTTCTCGTCGCTGAAGGTGAAGTAGGAGCCGCCCAGTTCTGGCGAGCCGAGCTGGCCGACGAGTTGCTCCACCGCGCCGCGAATCTGCCGGTTGTTGCGGCTGAGCGTAATCTCCTGCTCCGGGTTATCCACGATGCGCCTGGCCATCATGCGCAGCTCGTCCGGGTCGTTCCAGTCCATCCAGTAGCCGAGGCGGATGGATTGTTCGGTCTGTAGCGCGGCTGAGTTGAGCACGCGCTGCTTGCACAGGTTGATGAAATTCTGAACGCCGTTTCGTTCGATATCGCGCTTGCTGGTGTAGCCGAGGTCTTTCTCGACGTTCACTTCCACCCATAGCCCCTGGCAGTCGAAGCCGTTTTGCCAGCGCTGGTCGCAGCCGTTCATCGCGTGATAACGCTGCCACAAATCCTTGTAGGTGCGGCCCCAGGCGTGGTGCACGCCCATGGGGTTGTTGGCGGTGATGGGGCCGTCGAGAAAAGAGTATTGCTTTGCTGCGCCGGCCAGCTTTTCGCGCAGCCGGTCGAACGCGCGCGTGCGCGCCCAGAACGCCAGCACGTCGCGCTCCTGTTCGGCGAGTTGCGCCGCGAAGTTTTGTTGCGATGAGACGGGTTGAAACATGAACTGCTCCCGTTGTGACTTGTGTAAGCGCTGCTTCAATCCTCATAATCGCCGGCGCCAGAAGACGCTTCGGCGATTGCCTGAAGTCTTGACATGCCCGGAGGCTATAGACGAGCGATGATACTACACTGCGGGCGGAGTTCGCTGCGCCAAACCTCTATAATTGCGCCCAATGCAGCACCTATCGAACCGGCTGTCCAGCCGGCGCGCCGTCTACAGCATCCTCATCGGCATCATCCTGTTGACGATTCCGTGCTATGTGATCGGGATCGCCGCGCTGTTGATTGCGCAACCCAGTCAGGCCGACCGCGCTACGCCGACACCCACCCAGACGCTTGCGCCGCCGGCGCTGCAAACGTTCACGCCCCCGGCCCCCACGCCCACCTTCGGCGACATGCCCACCCAGTTCGTGCCGCCGACCATCACCCCGCAGCCGTCGGACACGCCGGCCCCGCAAGCCACAGCGACGACCCAGCCAACGGCCACGCACACACCATCACCCAGCCCGACCGTCACATTGCCCCCCACGGTCACGGATACGCCGACACCCGAGCCGACAGAGACTCCCACAGAAACGCCGACGGAGACGCCTACGCCGATACCCTGAGCCGGCCGTCACAGGCTCCGGGCCGCAGGCACGCGGGCTGGAGCAGGATGCTGCAGATCGATTCTAAGGCTCGGCGGTTGCTGTTGGGATCAGATCCGTGTCTGGCGCCAGAGGCACATTGCCGGCCATGTTCGAGGTGGCCGGGCACGAGTTGTAGTTCTCGCCCAGCACAATGCGCGCCACGACCGGGCTGCCTGGATCGGGATCGGCCTCTATGTTCTGTCGCGTAACCCGGAAGATGTTGGCCAGCCGGCTGATCGGCGATCCTTTTGTGGTTGTGGCGTAGTTGATGATCTGTGTGTTGCGCTGCACTGTCCGGCTGACCGGCTCGGTGTTGTACACGCCGAATCCTTCCCAGATCAACCGCTCCTGGGCGACCAGTTCCATGTCTGGCCGGCCCGACAGGTTGATCACTTCGACCAGCGGGCGGCTCTGCGCGCGGTTGCCCGCCGGCGGCGACAAAGACTCGGCGATGTAAGCGATGGTGTCCTGTGTGGGCAACAGCACCTGCGCGCCGTCGGCCCGCGTGAAGGCTTTGATCACCGGATACGTCACCACACGGTTCTTGATGGCGAGGTCATCCAGGCGGGTGGCGATGTCGATGAAGAAGGGCAGGTCGCTGATGCCGATGCTGGTCTCCACGTTCTCGCGGAAATCGTTATAGAGGCCGAACGCGCTCTGCAACAGATTGCCGCTGCGGGCTTTGGCGAAGAGCGCGCGCAGCACTTTTTGCTGCCGGCGGGCGCGATCGAAATCGGTCGTGGACCAGCGCGAGCGCGCGTACCACAGCGCCTGTTTGCCGCTGAGGGTGGCGATGCCGGGATAGACATCCAGATCGCTCTTGCCGGTGGGGGAGGTCTTGTCGGGGAAGGTGTCGTGCAATTCGCACTCCACGATCACATCCACGCCGCCCAGCGTGTCCACAGCCTTGATGAACCCGGCGAAGTCCACGCGCACGAAGTGGTCAATGCGGATGCCGAAGTTCTTGCGCAACACGGCGGCGAGGAAAGCCGGCCCGCCGCCGGGATATTCACGCATGTAGCCCAGTTCGTAGGCGATGTTCAGCCGGTCGTCGCCCCGGCCGGGGATGCGCACCTGCAAGTCGCGCGGCAATGACAGCATACTCACCGACGGCAGGTCGGGGTTGATGCTGGCGATGATCATGGTGTCGGTGCGGGCGTAGCGGTCATCTGCGGCGGCATCGCTGCCGAGCAGCAACACGTTGACCGTGCCGGGCGCCTGAACCAGCAGCGGCGCGTCGTGGTCTTCCAGATCGACTTGCGGGTCGAACGGAACGGGCGTCGCCACCGGCGTGGGCAGGAGCGTTGCGGTGGGTGTGAGCATCTCGCTCGCAGCCTGGGCGTCTGGCGTGGCCGACGGTTCGGCGGATGTTAGCGTGAGTTGCGCTGTTGGGATTTCTGCTGCCAGCGCCGGCGTTGAATCGGCGCCCTGCGGCGTGGCTGCCGGCTCGGCCGGCCCGCCGGCGATCGCGGGCTGCGCGGCAGACGTGTCGATCCAGTTCACGCCCAGTCCCAGCGCCAGAATGACGACGAACAGCAGCAACAACTCGAAGCAGCTCGTGATTCGCCTGGACATAGGCTCTCAGAAGTGAGGCGCGCGCCGCTCAGGCCGGCTCTCCCTCGCGCAGCCGATATAGTTTCTCCCCGGCATGGTGAATGACAAGGATACCATCATCGGATTCCGCTCGGCGCTCCCATGCTTCAAGCGACAGCGTGGACGGATCGACGTAACCCAGGTTGACGCGGCGGCAGCGTTCTTCGGGGATGCCGGTGGCGAGATCGACCGCGATGCGCGGCGTTTCGATCTGGCTGGCCGGATCGAACGCGCCGGCCCCCTTGACGTTGGTGCTGTGGGCCATGGCTACTTTGGGCACATGCGCAAAGCGATCCATCTGCAACGCAAAATAGTCGCGCACGTGATAACCGATTTCATCCAGCCATTGGCCGTGCGTAAAGCTGACTTCCCGGATGCGTGGCGCGTAGATGATGACTCGCCCGCCGTCCTGCACCACCGGCTCCGATTTGTACATGCCCTTGCCGGCTGTCCACAGGTCGTCGTACAGGTCTGCCACAGCCGCGATGACGGTATGCACCGGCTTGTCCAGATACGTCACGTGGATTTGCGCTGAGAGTTGGGCAGCCTGCCGCTGCGCCGACTGCGCGTCGCCCACGAAGATGCCATGCGCGCCGGCTGCGCTGACGACCGAGGCCACGCACGACACGGGTGTGGGCACGGCCTGCGCAAAGCGATCGATCAGCGCCCGCACCGGCGTATCCTGTTTGCCGATCACGTTCATGGTGGTCAGCATGGCGCTGAGCCAGTGGAACGTGCTGATGCTCTCCATGCCGGCGATGCCGGGGAAAAGATACTTGTTGCCGCCGCTGAAGCCGACCGACTCGTGCGGAAAGACCGGCCCGCAGATGAGAATGTGGTCGTGTTCGAGCACAGCCCGGTTGATGACTACCGGCGCGTCTTCGGTCAGGATGCCGTTTGTGATGGCTCGCACTTCCGCAGCCGGCACAACTCCCACTTGAACCAGCGTGCCCGGCGTGTGCCACTCATGGTTCATTACCCGGAAGTTGCGCAATAGCGCGCGGTCGGCGGCGCTCATGCCGATGAGATGGTCAATGGCCTGTTCGCTCATCGGCTGGTGTGTGCCCAGCGCAATCATCACGTCGAATGCGCTGACCTGGCGGCCAATGGCCCGGTACACAGCCCGCAGCATGAGCGGCAACGGGAACGTGCGCGTGCTGTCGGGAACGAGAACGAGGAGGCGTTGGCCGGCGAAGTTCAGCGAGGACAGCCCCGCCTCGATCTGTTCGAGCACCTGCTGATCGCTCAGCACAGGCGCGGTGTCAGTCGGACCTGCGTGGGACATGCTGCTATTCTAGCTCTGCGCTCCGGCGTGGGGGCGTGTTGCCTGTGCGATGGACTGGATTCCCGTTTGCGCGAGGAATGACGTTTTCTCTGTCACCTGCGCAGACGTAGCGCGCGGATTTATCCGGCGCAGCGAGCGCGCGCAACGGCTCGGATTGCCCCTGCCGGGAAATGCGCCCGCAGGCTTTTGTGTCGCGTGCCCGTGATACACTTTTTCTGTTGGAGGAAAACTTATGGGAATCATTGCCTGGATCGTTTTTGGCGCGCTGGCCGGCTGGGTGGCGAGCATTCTCGTCGGCAACAACGCGCGCCAGGGCTGCCTGATGAACATCATTGTCGGCATCATCGGCGCGTTCATCGGCGGATTCGTCATGCAACTTGTCACCGGCAGAGGGTTTAACTTTGAGTTCAACATTGCCAGTTTCATCGTCGCGGTCATCGGCGCAGTTGTGTTGCTGGTGATCACCGGTGCGGGACGACGTTGACAACGCGACAGTGGTGATCGTCGGGCCGGCGCATCCCGGCGGCGCATATGTGCTGCGCATCTGTGTTGCGACTGACCTGCGGGTGAGGTTCGGGCGCTATGCCGGCGGGGGGCTGATCGCTGTGCCGGCCGGCGAGTACGCCTATATCGGCTCTGCGCTGGCGTCGCGTGGATCGACTGCGCTGGCGCCCCGGCTGTTGCGCCATGCCACCCGGTCGGGCGAGCGGCCTCCTCATACCATGCGCGCAAAGTTGCTCCGGGCATTGAGCAGGGCTGGCCTGCCAGTCGCAGCGCCGCCCGGGCGCAAGAAGTTGTTCTGGAACATCGACTACCTGCTCGACGATCTGAGCGCCGAGATCGTCAGCGTGCTGGGCGTCCGCTCGCCGCAGAACCTGGAATCGTATCTGGCGCGCGCGTTGTTGGGAGAGCCGGGCGTCCTGCCGCTGGCGCCCCGTTTGGGCGCGCATGACAGCTCTGATGCGGCGCATCTCCTGCGCATTCCGGCGCGGCCCGGCTGGTGGCGCGCGGTGTCGGCCCGCTTGCGCGCGCGCTGTGTTCCCTGCCCATATGATGAAGTGCCATGACAACGCGCAATCTCAGTCCACAACAGATGTTCGAACGCTGGGCGCTCGATCACACGCCCCGGTATCATTTTGCCGCCGATCCGAATCAGGATTTTGCGGCCTGGAAAGCGGCGGCCTGGCCGAAGGTGCTGGCGACGCTGGGCGATTTCCCGGAGCGCGTGCCGCTCAACCCGGAGCTGCTTGCCGAGTGGAAGCGCGAGGGCCTGCATTTTCAACGCTGGATCATCGACGTGGGCCGGCATATTGCCGCCACGTTTGTGATTGCGCGTCCGGCTGATCTGTCCGCCGGCGAACGCCGGCCTGCCATCCTGTGCTGGCACGGGCATGGCGCGTTCGGTAAAGAGTCGGTCATGGGCAACGACACGTCGCCGGAACGCCGGGCCGAGATCGCGCAGCACAACTACGACTATGGCCGGCAGATGGCTCAGGCCGGCTTCGTCACCTTTGCCATCGACTGGATCGGCATGGGTGAGCGCAGCGAACGCGGCAAGCCCAACTGGCGCGCGCAGGCCGGCCCGCGCGACTGGTGCAACCTGTATTACCTCAGCGCGACGATGCTGGGCATGACCTCCCTTTCGATCAACGTGGCGCACGGCATGGCTGCTACCGATTTCGCATGCGAGTTTCCATTTGTTGATCCCGACCGGCTCGGCGTGATGGGCTTGAGCGGGGGCGGCACGATGGCGCTGTGGTCGGCGCTGTGCGACGCGCGCTTCAAGGCGGTTGAGATCATTTGCTACAGCGACTTGTGGGCGGCGTTTGGTTTCCGCGACTACAACTACTGCGGGATGCAGGTCGCGCCGGGCCTGTTTAAGCTGGTCGATGTGCCCGACTTGCAGGGCCTGCTGGCCCCGCGCCCCTTGCTGGTGGATATCGGCGCCTATGACACGTGCTTCGTCGTGGACACTGCGCTGGCGTGCCATCGGCAGGTCGAGCGCATCTATCAGGCCGCCGGCGCGGCAGACCGCCTGCAACTCGATCTCTTCCCCGGCGAGCACGGCTGGGGCGGCAATTGCTCGGCGGCATTCTTTGGCCGGCATCTGTGACAGCCGGCCCGCGCGGAGGATGCGACCCGGCGTTGTGGTATGTTTACACGATGCTCGCCTGGTATGCGCTTCGAAGCAAACCAAACAAAGAGGAATTCGTGTGGCATCAGGCAGAGTCACACGGCATCGACACGTTCTACCCTCGCATCCGGGTGAATCCCATCAACCCTCGCGCGCGCAAGGTGCGGCCCTATTTTCCGGGCTACCTGTTCGTTCATGTCGATCTGGAACAGGCGCGCGTCACCGCGTTCAAGTGGATGCCGGAAACAGCCGGCCTGGTGATGTTCGACGGCCGGCCGGCGGTGGTCGATGACGAACTGATCGAGTCGCTCAAGCGGCACATCGAGGCGTTGAATCGCGCCGGGGCGGCGCCGCTGGAGGGCCTGAAGCGCGGCGACCCAATCGAAATCCGCTCCGGCCCGCTGGCCGGCTATGAAGCGATTTTTGACGCCGCGTTGCCGGGCCGCGAGCGGGTGCGCGTGTTGCTGATGTTGCTGGGCCGGCAAAGTGTGTCGGTGGAACTGAGCGCCGGCCACATCAAGCCCAGGCATCCGGCGTCTCACTGAGCAGAGCAGGAATAATGCCGCCGGGCCGCACCTGTCTGGCAGCCGGTTCGAGCCGGCATGGTCTGTGCTCACGCGCGATCACGCGCAGTTGCGGTAATTTTTGCCTCGTCGTTGCCAGCCGCAATGTCCGCGCCAGCGAAGTCAGGGTGTTGGATGGAAGACTGGTATCGCATCACCTACGAGGTGTTTCTTGCGCTGTCGATGGGCACGACCATGCTTATCGCGTTCTACGCATGGCGCCAGCGCACCGTGCCCGGCCGCCGGCCGTTCGCCATCATGCTGTTGATCGTCTCGCTGCTGCTGCTGGCCCGTTTTATCGAGATGATCGAGCCGACGCTGGAGGAGAAGCGCCCCTGGGCCAATATCCAGTATGGTCTCCTCGCGGCGCTGCCGGTGGCGCTGTTCGTGTTTGTCATGCTCTACACCGGCCACACGCGCTGGGTGCGCTGGCCTGTGCTGGCGCTTCTCTCGATCATGCCGGCTGTCACCTGGGCGCTGCTGTTGACCAATCGCTATCACAATCTGGTGTGGGAGTCCACCTATCTGCGGCTCGGCTGGGCCAGGCTCTGGCTCGATCGCACGCCCGGCCCGTGGGGGCCGATTCAGGATGCGTATTCCCTGGCGCTTCTGGCGCTTGTGGTCGGTGTGCTGGTGGCGGAATTGTTGCGCGCCCAGCGTTACTACGTCGGTCAGATCGCGGTGTTGTTGCTGGCTATCCTGATGCCGGCCGCCAGCGAGATCGTCGTCAACGCTCACATTCAGCTCGATTTGCTTCCCTATACGGTCATGCTCTCGAGCGGGCTGGTGCTGGTCGGCCTGTTTCGATTTCGGCTGCTCAATCTGGCGCCGCTGGCCAGGGCCACGGTCATCGAAGGGATGTCCAGCGGCATGCTGGTGCTGGACGAACTCGGGCGGGTGGTGGATGTGAACCCGGCCGCGTTGCGCATCGTGGGCAAAACCGGCCCGGAGTTGATCGGTCAACCGATCGTTCAAATCATTTCGGACTGGCCGGAGTTGGCGCCGTTCTGCGGGCTGTCGGCGCGGGCGAACGCCGGCGTGGTGATGCGGACGGCGCGGGAGGGGGCCGGCGCTGAGCCACGGGCGAAGCACTGGTACGAAGCGCGCAGCTCGCCGCTCCTTAACCGGCGCGGCGTCGTCAATGGCACTTTGCTGCTCTTGTCCGACATCACCGATCTGAAGCGCGCGGAGGAAGCGTTGCGCCGGCAGTTGCACATCGAGATGCTGGCGGCGACGATCTCGGCGCGTTTCATCAACGCCGATCCCGGCAACATCGGGCCGACCCTGCAGAACACGCTGCGCGAGATGTGCCAGCTTTTCGAGGCCGACCATGCGTACATCAGCCTGCTGTCCTGGAACGGGGCGGGGACCCGCGACGAGTATCACTGGCGCGCCGAGGGGTTGCCGTCGCTGAACGGCGCCGGGCCAGGTCTGGACCTGGCGTCCAGCGAATGGGCATTGCGCAAGTTGCGCGCGCTGGAGGTGCTGAATGTGGCGCGCGTGGCCGAGTTGCCGGACGAGGCGGCCGATGAGCGCGATGCGTGGCAGCGTCAGGGCGCGCAATCGTTCCTGGCCGTGCCTATGGCGTTGGACGGCAGCCTGATCGGCTATTTCGGGTTCGTCATGGAGCGCGCGCCGCGCGTGTGGGAGTTCACCGACATTGCGCCGCTCAAGCTGGTGGGCGAGATGCTGGTGCAGTTTCTGATGCGCCAGCGCGCCGAAGTCGCCCTGCGCGAGAGCGAGCAACGTCTGCGCCGCATCACCGACAACATGCTCGACCTGATTGCGCAGTTGAATACGCGCGGCCTGTTCACGTATGTCAGCCCGTCCTATCGGTCTGTGCTGGGGTATCTGCCCGGCGATCTGCTGGACAAGTCGCCGGCGGACTTCGCTCACCCGGACGACCGGGCAATTGTGGCGGCGATGGCGCAGCCCGCGCCCGACTCGCCATCGTCGCCGGTCGAGGCGCGCTACCGGCGGGCCGACGGCGCATATGTGTGGATGGAGTCTGTTGCGAACACCCTCTATGACGACCAGGGCAATGTGGCCGGCGCTGTCATGGCCAGCCGCGACATCAGCGATCGCAAACGCGCCGAAGAGCAGCGTATGCGCGAGCGGCGCGCCATGGCCATCCTCGAAGAGCGCGAGCGCCTGGCGCGCGAGTTGCACGACAGCATTGGCCAGAGTCTGGGGTATGTCAAGTTGCAGAGTCTTGCCGCGCGCGACGCCCTGGCGCGTGGGGATGCGCCGGCGGTCGACGCGCTGTTGAAGCGACTGATCGAGGGCGCGCAGGATACTCAGATCATCGTCCGGCAGGATATTCGCAGCCTGTTTACACGCCCGCTCGATAGCGCCAATTTCCTGGCTGCGTTGCGCGATCACATCGAGCGATTTCGCCAGGACTGCGCGCTGGAAGTCCGGGCAAGCCTGCCGGCCACCTTTGGCGATGTAGAATTGTCCCCCGACACGGGCGCCCAACTCCTGCGCATCATTCAGGAGGCGCTGGCGAATGTCCGCAGGCATTCCGGCGCAAGCCGCGTTTCCATCACACTCTCGGCAGGCGATGAAGGTCAGGTTGAGGCAGTGGTTGACGATGATGGCTATGGATTCGACGTGGACGATGCGCGGAGACGGGCCGATCAGCATTTCGGGCTGGATATCATGCGGGCGCGCGCACAGGATATCGGCGGAGATTTGCAGGTTGTGTCGCGCCCCGGCGCGGGCACGCAGGTGCGTGTGCGCGTTCCGGCGCGCAGGGTGGCAGCGCCGCCGCCCAGTCCGGTAAGCGTTGCCCATACTGATCTTCGCGCAGGTTCCGGGTCTGGGGGAGGATCGCCTGATTGACCGCGCCGCACCGGCGCCACTGAGCAGAATCGAGGACGAACACTATGCGAGTATTGCTGGCAGATGACCACCCGCTTTTTCTGGAAGGCTTGCGCAACGTTCTGGCCGGGCGCGGTGTCAACGTGGTCGGCGCCGCAAACGACGGCATCCAGGCATTGGAGCAAACACGGGCCTTGCGTCCAGATGTGGTGCTGATGGATATTCGCATGCCGCGCTGCAACGGTCTGGATGCCACCCGCCTGATCAAGTCTGAGATGCCGGATGTGAAGATCATCATTCTTACCATGTCGGAAGAAGACGAGGATCTTTTCGAGGCGATCAAAAGCGGCGCTTCGGGCTACCTGCCCAAGAGCCTGACCCCCGAGGAGTTCATGGAGTTGCTGATCGGGGTATTGGAGGGCGAGCCGGCCATACCGCGCCGCCTGGCAGCCCGCATCATCAACGAATTTGCCCAGCCGGAAGCCCGCCCGCGCGAGCAGGCCGGCGCCGGCGCCGACAGCCGCAGCCTCACCCGGCGCCAGATCGAAGTGCTTCAGATGGTGGCGCAGGGTTACACCTACAAGGAAATCGCCGCAGCCCTGAATATCACCGAGCGAACGGTCGAGTATCACATGGGTGAAATCCTGAATCGCTTGCACTTGCAGAATCGGGCCCAGGTAATTGCCTATGCCACTCGCACCGGCCTGATCGAGCACGACGGTTTGCCCGGGCCGGCTTAACCGGGCGCATTTCCAGGCGGGGGCAATCCGCCGGTCGGCGGCCCTGCTGATCATCACCTGTCCCCTGCATCCTCATGTTACGCCTGTGACGCATGGCGTCACCCCCTCCCTGCCGGCTGTAGCCGCGCGACTGTTCTTTTCCACAGGGCATTGCCGCCTTTCCGGCCAGCGGCGCGCCCCATCGCGCATACATTCATCGTCCTCCATTACCGTTGACTGGGCTGGAGCACAGTTCGAGACGTTCACCCTGCTGCATTTTTTCCTCGGACAGAACTGTGTCTTACCACATTGGCGACAGAAGCGGTGTTTCGTATCCTGTTCCGTGCAGGGCGAATGACAACCGTTAGCGATGAAGAAGTGGCAGGTTGACGGTTGCAGCGCGCGCGTGATGTGTGTGGTCGAACCTGCAGCGGGCTGCGGCGACAGCGAGCGGCGTGATGGTGAAAGCCGAGCGAGTTGTCCGGCCGCAGTTCAAAAACAGAAGCGTGTTGTTGCGCAAGGGTAAAACGAGCCGGGATGTTTGCATGTCGGAACGGCGGACGCTGCCCCGGCGCAGGCAAGCCGCAACCGAATCGGAGCTTTCATCAATGACAGCAGGCGAGCAGCAATCTCAACACCAGGCCGGCCCTTTTGCGGCGCGCCAATCTCGAGCCGGCCTCGTGAGACTGTATCTGAGCCGCCAGGCGGACACCATCGGTCGATATGTGTGGGAGCAGGTCATTCAGGCGGCGGCGGGGTGGGCGCCTGGCATTGTGGG
>CALBEF010000124.1 GCA_937927775.1 uncultured Anaerolineae bacterium
ATCGGCGCGCGCAGGCGGAAAGCCGCGTCCCACGCTTTCGGCCACGCCGGCAACAACAGGATGCGATCGCCCTCAGCCTGCATCAGCATGGCCTGCAGCGTCATCATGCCGGCTGTGCCGTGATCCTGATCGGGAATCCAGTCGAAGTTCGGCCCCCAGAACGCCGGGAAGCGGCTGCCGGCATGTTTACTGGCAAAGCGGCCGGCGAGCATCTGGCGCGTCTCTTCGGCCAGACCCAGATACGCCGCCTGGATGCTGTCCTGACACCAGCCGCGATTGTGCCGGTAACGCCGCTGCGCAAACGTCGCCCGCGCCAGTTCCAGATCGGGCTTGCCCACGCCAAAGAGGCGAAACGGGAAGATGGCATATAGCTCGACATTCTCGACGTTCTTCGCTTCCTGCAGGACTTCTTCGGCAAAGCCCAACAGACGCGCCCCATTCTCGAGGCGCATCGGCAGATCGGGCAGGGCGGCGCGCAGACGGGCGCAGACAGTGTCGAGGCCGGCGCTGTGATTGTGATAGGCGCGCAGCCGGTCGAGCGTGTAACGCAGGCCGGCGATGTCGGGCGCGGGGTTGACCACCTGTTGCCATGTTTCGAGCGCCTGCGCCGGCGCCATGCGCAACTTGCCGCCGGCGTCGCGCGGATAGTGCTGGTCGTAGAACGTCAGGATGTTCTCCGCCCACGGCAACAACGTTGCGCGGACGAATGCCTCATCCGCCGTGAAGGCGGCGTAATCGAGCATGAGCGCCAGCAGTTCCAGCCCGCATGAGTAGTAGTGGCGGATGTAGGTGTTGTCGATCCAGTGAGCCGGCTTGCCCGCGCGCTCCCAGCCGTAATTGGTGTTGGCGTATGCGCCCCAGAAGCTCATCGTTTCCGGGAAGAACGCGCCGGCGTGCCCAAAGTACAGCTTTGTGCGCGCCCGGAGCAGCGGCAGCGCGTCCATGTACATCCTGAACAGCGGCTGCATCAGATCGAAGTCGCCGGCCGCCAGCATCGGCCAGTAAGCCAGCCGCGTGTTCTGAAACCAGTACGGCCCGCCCCAGGCGCGAAAATCAGCATTGAAGCGGTAACGCTTGCCGTTCCATTCCTCGTCGGCATCCACCGTGAACAACGAGCCATTGAACTTGATGGGATATGCGCCGCGCCCCGCGCAGGCGCTGATGAAGCGCTGCAACACATAGCCGCGCGTGACTGTCTCGGCGTCCTGGTCGCCGGCGGCGAAGATCCAACTGCGCTGCCAGAACGCGCGCCACCACGCAGCGTGGGCCGCGCGCCGCTGATCGAGATCGAGCGCATCGATGCGCGCTGCCTGATCCAGCAAGTGTTGCGCCCACGCCTCGGGCGTGGAGGCCGGCGCCGCGAGCGCATGAACCGTGAGTGTGTGCCGCCGGCGCGGCGCCTGTGAGCGCAGGGTGATGCCATCGATGCGCGTCATCCCATCGCCGCGCAACAGCGCGCCAAATGTTCGCCCCAGCAGCGGATCGCGCATCTGCGCCGTCAAGCTCTCCAGCCCTTGCAACGCCATCGACTCGCGCCAGATCGAGTCCGGGTTGTGATGACACCACAGCACGCCCTCGACGCCCGGCGCGTTCAGAACATGATCGGCGGATTCGATGACAGGATGAGGGGCGTCGAACACGTCATAGGCGCTGAACCGCTCGTCGCCGCAGATCTCGCGCGCCACGTCGCGCCAGATCTCCGCGCCGGCCTGCAGCATGAACGCTTCGGGCGCGCTCGCCTCGATGCAGATCACCGGATGATGGGCATCAACCCACACACGAATATCGATGTCATTCAGGCGGATGCAGATCGCGCCGGCCTCCAGATCGAGCGTCTGCTCAAACGTGTCGATCCGTTGCGGGCCAAAGCGAAGGCGCACACGACCGATCTTCAGCAGCCGTCCGACTTCGCTCCACGCATCGCTCCTGCCGATGTAAAAAAGCAGGTCGCCGTTTGGCTCGACCCACACATTCAGGCCGATGTCGCCGTTGCCGAGCGGCATGGAGCCGGATGCGTTCCGGCTGGGCGTCGTCCACGTCACGTTGTAGTCTGATAGTTTCTGCATCCCGCCAGTGTACAGGGCGATCCCCCGCGCATATCTCTTTCCCCTTCGCGTCGCTTCGCGTTCATTCGCGTTCATTCGCGTTCATTCGCGGATCGCCCTGTCCCCTGCTACCATAGACCCCCATGAGCAACCTGACAGGAAAAGTGGCTGTGATTACCGGCTCGACCGGCGGCATGGGTGAAGGCATCGCGCGGCGTCTGGCGCAGGATGGCGCCGGCATTGTGATCTCTGGGCGGCGGGTTGACCACGGCGAGCGCGTGGCGCGCGACATTGCAGACATGGGCGCGCCGTGCATGTTCGCGCGCGCCGACGTGGGCGAGGAAGCCGATTGCGCAGCCTTGATCCGCGCGACGGTCGAGCGATTTGGCCGGCTGGACATCCTGGTGAACAACGCCGCCGCCACGCCGGTGGAGCCGGCCGGCGAACAGTCCGCTGAGTTGTGGGACAGCGTGTTCGCCGTCAACACGCGCGGTGCGTGGGTGTGCATCCGCGAGGCAATCCCCATTATGCGCCGGCAGGGCGGCGGCAACATCGTCAATATCGGATCGACCATGGGCTATCGCGGCTGGTTGAACCGGCTGGCCTACGCCACGTCCAAAGCCGCGCTGCTCGCCATGACCCGCACACTGGCGCGCGAGCTGGCCCCCGAGCGCATCCGGGTGAACTGGGTGACGGTGGGCTGGGTCGCCACACCCAACGAAGTCGATCTGCGCGACAAAACGCACGGCGATGGCGC
>CALBEF010000125.1 GCA_937927775.1 uncultured Anaerolineae bacterium
CGCCAGGCCGAGTTGAACTGCGGCGTGAGTGACCAGCCGGCCATGAGCGACGAGTTGGAGCGCAAGTTGCGCGCGTTCAACTGGCTGCGCGGGTTCTGGTACAGCGGCAAGTAAGTCAACTCTCTTGCGGGTTGTTAAGGCTGGATGAATGCCGCCGGCCTGGCTATCATATAAAGCCTGACGAGACTGTTGTCGCATAAGCAACGCAAAGAGGGCCGAGAGATGGATCTGTCGCAACGGAAATCGACGATTAGTTGGTATCGCACACCGGTGAAGCGCGAAGTGCTGGATGTGTTGAACCGGCGCAGCGACCTGCAGGGCGCGTTTCAGACGCTGGGGCATCTGGGGTTGTTGACGCTGAGCGGGGCAACCGCTTTCTACGTGGCCGGCAACGTGGCCTTTCCGCTGGTTGTGCCGGCGCTGTTGTTGACGCTCTTCGCGCACGGCACGATGTACGCTTTTCTGCTCAACGGCTTTCACGAGTTCTGCCACCGCACGGTGTTCAGAACCAAAGCCCTGAACACGATCTTCCTGTATGTGTTCAGCTTCCTGGGTTGGTACAACCCGGTGCTGTTCTGGGCCAGTCATCAGGAGCATCACAAGTACACGCTGCATCCGCCGGACGATCTGGAGGTGGTGTTGCCGGTCAAGCTGACGAAGCGCGACTTCTTCAAGTCCGCCTTCATTGACCCATGGAAATTCTGGATCGTGCTCAGGGGCGTTGCGCGGCTGAGTCTGGGCCGGCTGGAGGGCGAATGGGAGAACTACCTGTTCCCGCCGTCGGCGGTCGAAGCCCGGCGCCGGCTGTTCGCCTGGGCGCGCATTACGCTGTTCGGACATGCCGCGCTGGTCGTCGTGTCACTGGCGCTGGGCTTGTGGTTGTTGCCGGTGCTGATCACGTTTGCGCCGTTCTACGGCGGCTGGTTGCTGTTTCTGTGCAACAACACCCAGCACATCGGGTTGCAGGACAACGCGCCCGATTACCGGTTGTGCACGCGCACCATCATCCTGCATCCCTTCATCAGCTTTCTGTACTGGCGGATGAACTATCACATCGAGCATCACATGTATGCGGCGGTGCCGTGTTACAACCTGGCGAAGCTGCACGAAGTCATTAAGCACGATCTGCCGCCGTCTCCGGCAGGGTTGGTTGCGGCCTGGAAAGAGATCGGCGCGATCCTGAAGCGTCAGGAAGCAGATCCGAGCTATCAGTACGCGCCGCCGTTGCCGTCTCCCTCGCCGGCTGTGGGATAGTCTCATTGAGCCTGGCAGGGCAAGCCCGGCGGCTTGCCCTACATGCGGCGATCGATCTCGCGCCGGGCAATCTCCACCGCCCGGCGCGCATTGTTCAGGTTGCCGTGCAGCGTGTACACATCGCGCACGATGAACTCGACGAAGCAGCCTCGCGCCGCGTCGAGCGTCTCGTTGATGTGCGCGGCCCAGGCCTCCTCATCCAGCCTGGCGTCCACGCTGAGGAAATTCGGATCCGGCTTGCGCGAGAACACGATGTCTGTGCCGCGCAGCGCCTCGCCCATGAAGCGCTGGTCGCACCAGCGCGAGATCGACACTTTCTTCAGATGGGGCAGGCGCGAGATGTCGTCCCAGAAGGGATGGGCCGGCTCGCAGCAGCCATAGTACAGCAAACCCATCGGCTCGCACACGTCGCGGTAGTACGGGAAACAAAACTCGTGGAACATGCGCGGCGACACGCCAACGGTCTCCTGGCTGTTGGAGCAGTTCCACGTGTCGCGCTGGCGAACGGGAATCGCTTCGGGGTCGGGGCAGCCGGCCTGTCGCGCCGGCGAGTCGGGTTGTGGCAGCCGGGTGGTGAAGTTGTAGCTGGAGCCGAAGCTGTCCTGGTTGCCGTTGTTCAGGCGCAACAGCCCCTCGTCCTCCATCCATTGCATCCAGCGCAGCGCGTTGTCGCGCAGATAGGCCATCAGCGTGTGCACGGCGTCGGGCTGGTCGCACATGGCGGTGAAATATGCCTCCATGCCCATCAGATGCACCACGCGGTGCGTGAGCATGGTGATGATCGAGTTGTAGGAGCGGATGCGCGCCGGCAACAGATCGCCCAGTAAATCCTCGACAAAGTCGCGCCACGCGAACGTCCGCTCGCGGTCCACGCTGAAGACAGCCGGCTTCAGCATGGGCAGGTCGCGCTCCAGGTCTTTGATGGGATGCAGGAAGCGGTAGCCGGTCTCGACCCCTTCCGCGTCTTTGACGCGCTCGGACGCGATCGTCACGCCGAACTCGTCGATGTCGATGAACCAGCCGATGTCGAACGTGTCGGGGATGACCTTGTCATCGTCGATCAACTCATGGTTGCGCGTGTTGCGCAGCAGTTGCTGTTCGATGGCGCGGCCGGCTTCAGACTGGCAGCGGAACACGCTGTCGGGCATGAAGTCGCGGTCGAACGTCCAGGTTTCGATGACGACCGGCGGACGCGCGCCGGGGCAGCCATCGTTGAGGTCATACCACAGTTGCCTGCGTTGCGCCATCACGGGCAACGCCGCGTATTCGGCCTGTTTACGGGCCAGCTCGCGCAGCCAGGCGCGCTCGGTGTCGGGGATGTGCCATTCCATACGACGCATTGTAATAGGGCGTCGCAGTGTGGCGAAAAGCGAACACCCCGGCCCGCCCTGTTCGACGTTGTTGTGTAGCACAACTGCTGCTATAGCAGTTGTGCTACGTTGTCGAGGCGTCGCGCCGGCTACTGCGCCTTGCGCGGGCAGGTGGAGATGCCCAGCACGGTGTACAGGCCGCAAAAGCCGATCAGGCCGGTGAGCAGCAATACAACGCCCGCCACACCCAGGATGATGGCCAAAGCGCCGGTGACCTGGCCGGTCAGCGCCAGTGCGCCCAGCACGACGCCAATGACGATGCGCGCCACACGATCAATGGTTCCCACATTCTGTTTCATCTTAACCTCCGCAAAAAAGCAAAATTGATTGTGGCGCTATCGTACCCGGCAAACGGCGGTTTGTCTGTGACAAAGTCACACAACAGGGGCCGCAATCAGGCGCGGGCTTTGCCGGCCAGCCCCGCCGCGTTCAGAATGGTGATTGTGCCGCGCCCGGTTTCGATCCACCCGCTGCCGGCGAAATCCTCCAGGATGCGGCTGACCACCTCGCGCGACGTGCCCAGTTCATCGGCGATCTGCTGATGGGTGAGTCTGAGCACGGGCTGGGCGGGGTCGCGCCGGCGGATGAGCAAGT
>CALBEF010000126.1 GCA_937927775.1 uncultured Anaerolineae bacterium
GCGTCGGCGTGCGCCATGGTCTCCCAGTCGGACTTCGATCCCATGATGACGCCGACCAGCGGCCGGGCGATGTCAGGTAGTGAACTGGTCATCGCGGCGAAGTATACAATTCGGTCGCCAGTGGTCAGTCGTCAGTAGTCAGTAGTCAGTAGTCAGTAGCCAGTAGCCAGTAGCCAGTCGATAGTTCCTTCAATCGTTAATCGTCAATCGTCAATCTCTCAATCGTCAATCCCCCCAATCGTCAATTGCCAAATCCAAAATCGAGATGAGCAGCCAGACAGAGACACTCGCAGATGCATCGCGTTTGAAGGGGCCAAAGCCGGATATGTTGGCCGGCGTAAGAGGCGTGTTGCGGCGGCGCACCATCGAGTTGGACGCCATCCGCGATATCTTTCGCGCCATCAACGCCACAGCCGATCTGCGCTCCATTCTGGATACAATCACCCAGACGGCCACGCGCGCCGTGCGCGCGGATTCCACGTCGATCTATCTGCTGGAGCCGGCAACGAAGAAGCTGGTGCTGAAAGCCACCACCGGCCTGTATCCCGAAGCTGTGGATCACGCGGCGCTGGAGGTTGGCCAGGGACTGACCGGTTGGGCGGCGCTGCACCGTCAGCCGGTTGCGGTGCGCGACGCCTGGGCCGACGCGCGCTTCTACCCCATTCCCGACACGCGCGAGAAGCCGTTCAAGTCGCTGCTGGCCGTGCCGCTGCTCAGCCAGGATCGCGTGATCGGGGCGATGAACATCCAGACGCACCGGCTGCGCTCGTGGAGCGAAGGAGACATTGAGTTTGCGGCGCTGATCGCCGATGTGGTGGCCGGCGTGCTGGAGCGAGCTGTGCTGTACGAGGAGACCGAGCGGCGGATGCGCGAGCTGGCCGCCGTGGCCGAAGTCAGCCGGGCCGTGATTGCGCCAAACTACGTCGATGAAACATTGCGGGTGGTGGCCGAGATGGCCGCCCGCGCGTTGGGCGCGCGGCGCTGTTCGCTGTTGTTGCTGGACGAGGACGAGCATGCATATGTGCCGCGCGCCGTGTTTGACGAAGCCGGCGGCCCGACGGAGGAACCGCGCTGGCCGCTGGATGACATCCCGCTGCTGAACGTGGATGCCCTGTCGCAGGCAGTGATCGTAAGCGACGCGCGCGTGGAGATGGCGCCGGGGCATGCCGGCTGGGTCGCGCAGTCGGGATTGGTGGGGCTGCTATGCGTGCCGGTCACGATCCACGATCGCACAATCGGCATCATGAATGTGTGGAGCAGCACTGCCTCGGACTTCACAGCGCAGCAGATGGAGCTGGCATCGACGCTGGCAAACCAGATCGGCCTGGCCATTGAAAACGCGCACCTGATCGGCAACGCGGCCATTGTTCGAGAGATGAATCACCGGGTCAAGAACAACCTTCAGAACATCGTCATGCTGTTGCAGCTTCAGATGAACGACGAGCGCAAGGTGACCGCCAAGGAGGTGCTGCACGAGAGCATCAACCGGATCATGAGCATTGCGGCCGTGCACGACGCGCTGGCGCACGAGGGATTTCGCCTGGTGGATGTGAAGGATGTCATCAGCCGGGTGGTGTCGCTGGTGCATGCGAACATGGTGCGGCCGGATCAGGCACTGGAGATCGAGGTGAAGGGAGATGCGCTGCGCCTGTCCTCGAAAGCGGCAACAGCGCTGGCACTGTGCGTGAACGAACTGGTGCAGAACGCCATCGAGCACGCGTTTGTGGATCGCACGCGCGGCAGAATCAGCATCACCCTGGCGGATCGGGGCGGCACTCTGGAAGTGATCGTCAGGGACGATGGACGTGGCGATTCGGGAGGAGCAGCGCCATCGCCCAGCCTGGGGCTTCACATTGTGGAGACGCTTGTAGCGGATGATCTGCGCGGAACATTTCAATTGAGTCGAACTGCGCAGGGCAGCATCGCGTCCATCGTGGCGCCAATCAGCTTCTCATGACGCCCTCGGCCACCAGACGGGTTGTCAGCTCGCGCTCAATCGTGGGGTCGCTGGCAAGCAGCCAGGCGCGCACGCCGTGCTCAAGCGCCCGAATGGGATTGCGCACATCGTCACCATCACGATCGAAGAGGACGATTGGCATGGGCACCGGACGAAGGGCGCCCCGCGCGCACGTATCCTCCGGCGCGCGCGCCGGCCATGACTGATGCGCCAGAAATGACAGCAGGGACAGCGCGCCGGCCTGAACTTCGGCCACGAGCACAGGAGGCCGGGCCGAATCATCCCGGACGGCAAACACTGCTCCCAGGGCGTCGGCAATGCCGTGCGCAAAGGTGATCTGGCAGCCCGATGATTCCAACCCGCGCACGATCGCCGGATCTGCTCCCTGACCGCGGACCAGGTCCGCATTGACCATGTACACAGCCTGCTTCTGGAAAGCCTGGTTCATCATTGTGGCGCGCCTCCACACCAGCATTCGGCCTGGGGTGATCACGACATGACCGATGGCCCAGCATACAGTGGAGAGGCTGATTTGGAATCACTGAAAACAGGTATTTGGCATACCAGATTTCAGTTAGCGTCGCGCCCGTGATGTGGCGAGACGGCGATACATCTGCAGGGGAATAACCCGGTCGTGACAGCGTGAACAACCAAAACGGCAGGATCGTTTGAGAGCGACCCTGCCGGTGTGATATGTATTCAAGGGGCGGGATGAGTCCGCGGACACCGTCCGCCGCATTACATCATGTGGCGCCCGGCGTCACATCATCATGTAGCCAGAACCACGGGTATTGACGACGCGCTCGGCCAGAGGCGGGTGCACCGCGAGCTTGCGGCGCAGTCGCATCATGTGAGGCCGTAGCTGCTCGAGGGCTGTTTTCCTGCTGATGTCTGGATTCCTCAAGGCGTTCTGCATGAAATCCTGAAATGTGACTGTGCGGCCCCGGTTCTTCAACAAAAGATCGAAGATGCGCCCCTCGATCGGGCTGAGGTGGATGTACTTGCCGGCGACGCGAATCACATGGGCCACTGGATCCCAGTCAAACCCATTATCGAATTCGCTGGTCGTCGCTGCAGGCATGATCGGCCGAGGCGCGGCGCCGGCGGCCGTCATTTCGTCGCGCGAATCCAAGCCGGCCTCGGCCAAAGCGCGCTCGGCTGCCAACTGGGCTGTGATCTCGCGCTCGATGGCGGGCTGACTGGAAAGCACATAGGCCTTGACGCCAAACTCGAGCGCCTTGATGGGAGCGTAAATATCGTTGCCGACCCGATCGAGCAGGAGCGTGGGGGGCATCTCGGCGCTGCGCTCGCGCAACAAAGCCAGCAATGGCATTGCGCCGGACTGCACCTCTGCCACCAGCAACGGGATCTCGCCATCCGGCAGTGATCGAATCACCTCCAGTGTTTGGGCGATGCCGCGGGTTTGTGTGACCTCACAGCCGGCGCCACGCAATCCCTGCACTATAGCCTCGTCAGGGCCTTCATCATTGGTCATGTAAACCGCGCTTTTCCTTCGAGTGATACCGTCAGACATTGCTCCAGGACTCCTGTCGCTAATAAAAAGATAACTCGTCTATGGGGTAACTTTATAAACCCTGTCCCCTGCGCAAAATTATAGCACGGCCCTAACGGTTTATCTACGATGTAATGCGGGATTCATCCCACCCCTTAGGTGGCTCTGGCCACATGCGGCTTTGAATAGTTAAATGAGCGCGATTTATGTCGTAGACAATCTGGCATCGCGCAGGCGAAGTACGCGATCTGCTATGCCGATGACCTCTTCGCTGTGCGTGACCATGACAAGATTCTTGCCCGCGCGTCGCGTCAACTGGTCCAAAAGGTCCAGAACACGCTTTCCGGTGTCCGCGTCCAGATTTCCGGTAGGCTCATCGGCAAGCACAACGAGCGGGTCGTTTGCCAGCGCGCGGGCAATGGCAACGCGCTGCTGCTCACCCCCGCTCAGCCGGTCGGGGAACGAGTTGGCCCGATTCTCCAGCCCAACGGACGCGAGCAAGTCGCGCGCGCGACGGGCGATCGCCGACGCCGGCAGACGCCCATCGGCCAGTTCCACCGGCAACATCACGTTTTCCTCAACGGTCAGGGTTGGGATGAGATTGAAAGCCTGGAACACGAATCCAAAATGGCGGCGCCGAAACAGCGTGCGTTCGTGGTCGCTCATGCGCGTCAACGACTGGCCGTCGATGAGCACTTCGCCGGCGGTTGGCGCATCCAGGCCGCCGATCAAATTGAGGAGCGTGCTTTTTCCAGATCCGCTTTTGCCCAGCAGCACAATGAACTCGCCGCATCCAAACTCGGCGCTGATGTTATCCAGAACCAGCCGGGTTGAGCCGGCCTCCTGATAGCTTTTCGTCACCCGGTCGAGCGTGATCATCCCGCGACAGTTGTCCATAGCGGGGATTAAGTTAGCCGGGTGAGATGAGAGCGCGGCGATGTCAGGCTGAGGCGGGGCATAAAACAGCGCGCGGGGATGAATGACGTATAATCCGCGCGCACAAACAAGCCGGGTGGTTAGCTCAGTTGGTTAGAGCGCTTGTTTTACACACAAGAGGCCGCAGGTTCAAGTCCTGCACTACCCACCTCTGGTTCCGGCCATCAACGCGACCCATCATCCACCGTCGCTCATTCTTGAACGCCGCTCCCCAGGCGCACTATCTTCGAGCGCCCCTCCCTGACCGGGGCGGTTGCATTACAGCAATCCACCACAGCGCGGGCGTGCCTGACCACATAGGCATAGTCGATACTGCGATGGCCGGTGGCAATCACAACACAGTCAGCCGCCTTCAGGCTGGCTTCAGTGAGAGGCTGCGACACCAGAGACTCGACCTTGCGGTGAAAGACATCGCCGCCAACCTGGAAACGCGGCACGTAGGGGTCATGATAGGCGACTTTCGCGCCGCGATTGAGCAGCAACTCGATGATCCGCTCTGACGGCGAATTGCGCGCGTCATCGATGTCGCGCTTGAAGGCGACGCCCAGCACCAGCACCTGCGCGCCGCGCAGCGGCACGCCAACGCCGCTCAACGCCATTTCGGTCAGATCGACTACGTGAAACGGCATCGACTGATTGACTTCTGCCGCCAGTTCGATGAAGCGGGTGTAGAAGTCGAACTCGCGCGCCTTCCACGACAGGTAGTAGGGGTCGACGCCGATGCAGTGGCCGCCGACACCCGGGCCGGGTGTGAACGGCATGTAGCCAAACGGCTTGGTTTTGGCGGCGTTGATCACTTCCCAGATGTCGATGTTCATGCGCTCGCAGAGGCGCGCCAGTTCATTGACCAGCGCGATGTTCACCGAGCGGAAGATGTTTTCGAGCAGCTTGGTCATTTCGGCAGACCGGGGCGAGGACACCTGCACGATGGGGGCGCCCATGATGCCGAGCAGTTCGGCGGCCCGCTCTGTGGCCTGCTGCGTCGTTCCGCCAACGACTTTCGGCGTGTTCGCCACGGTGAAGTCGCGCCGGCCGGGGTCGATCCGCTCGGGCGAGAAGGCCAGGTCGAAATCGACGCCGCACCTGAGGCCGCTTTTCTCCAGAATTGGCCGGACAATCTCCTCGGTGGTGCCAGGGTAAGTGGTGCTCTGCAAAACGATCATTTGCCCGCGCTGCAAGCGGGACTGGATGCCCTCGGCGGCGTTGACGATGAAGGACAGGTCCGGCGCGCGCATGGCGTCGTAGGGCGTGGGCACGCAGATGAAGATGGCATCGCGATCTCGAAGCCGGTCGTAGTCCGTCGTGGCCTCGAAACAGCCGGCCTCCACGGCGGCGGCCACATCTGCCGTCGGGACATCGGGGATGTAGCTGACGCGCGCGCCAAGCTGGCTGATCTTGCGCGGGTCCAGGTCCACGCCCACCACATGACGCCCGCGACGCGCAAAGGCGATGGCGAGCGGCAGGCCGACGTAGCCCAGACCTATGACTGCGATGCGCTGGTCTGACTGTCTGTGGCCGGTTGGTCGGGAATCGTTTTGAGCTTCCAAGGTCCAAACTCCATGTGCCAAAGCATATAGGCCGCGACGCCGGCGACAGCAATCCCCAGGATGCGCGCAGCCGTCTCATCAGCCGCCGAAACGAGCAAAGCCACCAGACCAAGCGCGCAGCACACCAGATACAGTATCAACACCGCCTCGCGGCGGGTGAATCCATGGTCGGCGATGCGATGCGACGTGTGATCCTTGCCAGGCGTGGTCAGCGGATTCTTGCCGCGCCGGAGCCGGGAGATGACAACCATCGTCATATCGAACACCGGCAGCGCCATCACGATCACAGGCGCCATCCACGACACGCTCGGCGCCTGGGTGACGAAGCGCAGCTTGATCGCCACGCATGCCAGCAGAAAGCCGAGAAACATGCTGCCCGAATCGCCCATGAACACGCTGGCCGGATTGAGATTCCAAAACAGAAACCCGATGCAGGCGCCCATCAGCGCCGCCGAGAACGTGGCCACCAGCACCTGGCCGTTCAACACAGCCAGCGCCAGAAAGAAGCCAGACATGACGGCGCTGATGCCGGCCAGCAAGCCATCCATGTTGTCGAGAAAGTTCATCGCGTTCGAGATGCCGACAATCCACAGCACGGTGAGGGCGCCATCGAGCCAGTCGATGGAGAACATCTGGACGCGGATGCCGGCGTACCAGACAAACAGCGCAGCGCCAAATTGAAGCGCCAGCCGCAGATAGGCGCTGAGCGTAAACCGGTCATCGGCCAGCCCCAGAAAAGACATGAATGCGGCGCCGAACAGAATGGCCGCAGTCTGTTGGATCTCCTGCTGCCCGCCAAACAGCACCACAACAGCCATAACCGCCACGAAGATGGCGATCCCGCCCATGCGCGGCACGGGCGAAGCGTGGATTTTGCGAGGGCTGGGCTTGTCCATGACCCCCACGCGCGGCGCCAGCCACTTGCTCACCGGCGTCATTGCAGTGGCAATCACCAGCGCGCCGACGAAGAGAATAATGACTGTTGTGATCATGCTTGCGTCTATGCGGGCGCAGTTGCGCGAGGCTATGGCGCGCTAACGGCGAGTTGCGCGATGAATGCCTGAAGGCCGGCCTGCTGATCCTGCGGCGCCAGCTCAAGCGCCTTTTGAGCCGCCTCGCGCGCTCGATCCGGCTGGTTCGCGTCTCGATACAGCAGGGCCAGGTTCTTGTAGCCGTTCCAGTCTGCGGGGTTCAGCTCGATCAGCGCCTGGGTGACGCTGATGGCCGAAGCGATATCGCCAAGCTGCTGATCGATATACGTCAGCACGTTGTAAGCCTGCGTGTTGCTCTGATTGACGCTGATGGCGCTGGTGAACTCAATACGCGCTTCGCGCATTTTGGCCCGATACGCCTCGTCAGCCGCCTGTTGCGCCGCCTGCGCCTCCCGCAATGCCTTCGTGTCGGTGGCTGGAATCGTCGCGGCAATCTGCGCTGATATCTGGCGCTGCTGGTCCAACCGGGCCGCCTGTTGCATCAGCACTTCACCCCGCAGCAGGTAAGTCTGGTCAAATCTGTCGTCGATGCGCAGCGAATGGTCAAGCTTTTGCATCGCCGTTTCCAGATCGTTGAACGCATAGAGATACAACGACCCCCATTCGTTCCACAGAACGGCGTTGTTCGGGCTGAGCGTCGTGGCCGTCTCGTACTCCTTCGAGGAATTGAGATAGCGCTGCTGCCTGACCTGGGGATCGGTTGCAATATCGCCGGACTGCCGCCACATGCGCGCGAGGTTGGCGCTGTGGTCGGTGTTCAGCGGATTAATGATGCGGGCCTCGTTCAGAATCACTTCAGCGGCGGTGAGCAAATCCTCCCGGCTCATGTTTGCCGAGGGCAATGTGTTCGGCAGCCGGTTCCAGTTCTGCGGGCCGTCGTCGATCACTTTGGTAAAGGACACATTGTCCGGCCACGAGCGCAGCGCCTGAATATTCTGCGTGGATTTGGCCTTCTCCAGCAGCGCCCGGCCCAGCCACAGATAGTAAAAATCCTCGTTGGGCGCCAGCGCAATGGCGCGGCGATAATGTTCGATAGCCATATCCCAGCCCTGCACATTGGTGCCCGGCTGGAGCACAGTGCCTCCCTGCTGGTCCCAGGGCGTCGCCTGCTTGTAGATGATATCGGCGGCAATGGGCTGAAGATTGCTGGTCGACATTGTCCACAGGCCGATCGGGAACGCAATCAGGGCAAGGGCCAGCCCGCCGGCTGTCATCGTTTCGCGCGGCTGCGCCGGCTCTTCTTTGCGCATGAGCAGCGCCGTCACGATCATCACCACCCCGATCAGCAGATACAGATACGCAGGAAAGGCTCCAAGTTGGCCGGCGATGCCGAGGATGGTATCGACGGTGTTCTGGCCGGCAGTGACGAAATCCACCAGCCGGCCGGCGATGAACGCGCCAAAGGCGACCATCACCAGCAACGACACCGACATGCACAACGCCACAGCCGTCGCAAGCGGCGCGAAGTTGTCTTTCTCGCGGATCATCAGCGTCCCGCTGCGATGCGCGTCTCCCACCAGCAGCAGGCTGCCGACAGTCCATGTGAGCAGGAACATGATGAGAATGCCATAGGAACGCTCGCCGCGCACTTTGGTCAGCGCGTCCCAGAACACAGCGGCCGGCACGGTGTTGCGGTCAGAGTTCGTGGTGAAGTCGAATGCCAGAATGCCCAGCATCAGGCCAAGAAACAGCCCGCTGACGAGCACTGGACCGAACCAGGGTGGCAACGCCAACCCGGACGACGACTTGCGATCGGACGGGACAGCCGCCTGATTGTAGGGCAAGCCGCCGGGCTTGCCAGACTGGGCAGCGCGACGCCGACGCCGGCTGGCGACTGCCGCCGGCGAAGCCTCGGCAGCGCGAGATTTGGCGGCAACAGCAGAACCGGCGCCCGGGGCGGCGCCCGGGGCAGGCGGACTGGCTGCCGACGCACCGGCAGACTGGCCGCCAGCGGTCGCAGAATCAGCCGGCGCGGCAACCCGGGAGTCATTCAGCCAGCCCATGCCCAGCACGACCATCATGGCCGCAAACGCCCAAAAATGCGTGCGCGTCGACGCGATGGCAATGCCCAGGTGGATCTCGATGAAGTGCGCCATCACCGCCGAGAGCAGCGCAATGACCATGACCTGGTCGCGCAGACGCATGTCAGAACGCATCTCGCTCCCGGACTTGCCGAAGGTGTTGATCAGGGCGCTGACAATGAGATAAACCAGCAAACCCAGCGCGACGCCGAAAGCCACCCCCACGCCCAGGGCGCTCGAGCCAACTGCGCCGACGAACACAATCACAGACACAACGCTGCCGGCAACCAGCAGCGAGGGAAACAGAATCTTCTCGAATCGAGTCCTGACCAGGCCAATCCACTTGAATCCAAAGTAGAAGAAACTGCCGAACAGGAACATGTAAGCGAGCAGTCCGAAAACGCCGGTAATCACCAGCGCGTCCCAGGTTTCGTTGTGACTGCGATCAGGCGAAGCGTTACGGGCCTCGAAGTGCGCCAGTTCAGGCGGATAGAAACGGTTGTAGGCCACATACATCGACTCCGGCCCATAGCCGATCAGGGGACGGATGGCGTTGCAGGCGTCCTTGTTGTCGGGGCCGGCGCAGATCATGAAGCTGCCGCTCGGCTGCTCCGGGAACACGAGCGGGTCATGCGGGGCTACCAGTTCGCTGGCGCCTTCCCAGATCAGGTTGCGCACGGCATTGGTGCCTTCGGTGAAGGACAGGGCGGTTCCCAGCCGGCCGAGGATGGGCATCTGCCGCAGCCCGTCAAACGCCTTGAAGTCCGGCATATTGAGCAGAACCAGGAACACGCCTCCCGCAAGGCCGGCGCCGATCCAGCCCAGCGTCAGCAGCAGACGCAGTTTCTTGCGCCGCAACAGTTGCGCCAGCAACAACACGATGAAGAACAAGCCGGCCAGCATGCCCAACTGTGGGCCGCGACTGCCCGATAGCGCCATGACTACAAAGCCATTCATCAGCGCGATGAGGATGTAGCCGGCCGTGCGCACCACATCCACCAGCCGCACCTCGTCGCTGGTCAGCACAGAAGCAACCGCGTCCGCGATCTTGCCCAGCGCGAGAAAGAACGTCATGATCAGATAGGCCGCGATGAAGATGGCGTTGCCCATGTTGCCGGCCACGCGCTCGGTGACATCGCCGCCCCATGGCAGCGGGTCTGCCGTGGCGCGCTGCAACATGCCGTACATGGCGATCGGCAACGAGTTCAGGATGACCAGATTGACCAGCCGATCAAATTGCGTCCGCGTGCGCAGGTTCTGTAGCATCAACAGGAAAATCACGATGTAAGAAAAGGTGGTGTACGCGCCCTGCAAACGCTGATATGAACCGAGCAGACTCGTGCGCGGGGCCACCGACAGCAGCGAGCTGATCATGTAAACAGCCACCAGGATCAGCGTTGGCAGCACCAGCGGCGTGCGCCATGTGACCAGCGCTTCCGGCGCCGGGCGGCGACGGTCCTCGACCCATTTGACCAGCCACGCAATGGCCATCATGAGCGCAATCGACCGCACTGTAGTGAGCTTGTCCGGCTCGAACACACGGCTGGAGTAAATGTTAAAGAAAAGGGGGGCCACAATGAGCGCGGCCAGCCAGCCGGCTTCAATGAAGCGCGCGCACCACAAGCTCAGCTTGCTCGATGCGGCGCGCGGCCGTGGCGCAGAAGCAGCTTCCGCAGCCTCAGCCACAGTGCGCCCTGACGCGGGCGCGAGAGCGGATTCGATCCGCGTTGCCATGTGCGATTCACCTCACGACAGAATTGCAGGCTCGATTGCGAACCCGTGTATCTTACCGTATGAGACCCGGAGGGGCTTGAGCGCAATGAGACGCCTTTTCAGGGGATTGGCCGGCTATTGCAGCCAGCTCATTGCAGCCGGACAGGTATGGTTGAAACAAAAACGCCCCTGCGCTATGGCGTCGGCTGCTCCTGATCTGCCGGCGTATCGAGTCGATATCGGCTCCAGTCGGGTGTGACGGCTCGATCGAGCGTCGTGTATGGTTGAGACACCCCCCGGCAGGTCGCGGTGTGCGGCGCCAGAATGCCGCCACAGGCCGGCTCAATCCAGCCGACGGCGCCGGCAAGGACAATGCCGCCGATCAACAGCGCAGTTCCCGCTGTCAGCGCGGCGACCATCATGACAATGACCCTGTCACGCCGTTCATCCGACAACTCTGACTGTCGCGCCGGCCATGGGATGGGCGCGCGCATAGGCGCGTCATCGTCGCAGCCGCCGCCATCACCCCAGCCTCCTCCGCCGGAGTCATCACCGTCATCATAGCCAACGATCTCGTCCCCGTCGAGTGTGACCACGATCACGGAATCGTCTGCGCCTTCATCCCTATCCAAACGAACGGCTGTCAGGTCGTCGCCGGCGCAATCTGTGTCTGCAAGCCGGCTTTCGTCGATGCGGATTCCATCCGCTATCAGCCGGTCGCGCGCGCCCCGTGTAAACATTTCCGCCAATCGTGTATCCATCCGCCTCACCTTGTCAGGCCGCCACCCGGCAGCATGAACAGTCTGCTTTGGCATTGTAAACCCTGGCCGGTGTGATAATCTGGGCAGATGAGTTGCGCTCGCGCGACGCCTGTGGCGCAAGACCGGCTGGCGCGGGCGCTTTCACAGATAACATTATTCCGAGGAGATCACAATGAGTTCAACAGTCGATACAACTGCGCGATACCTGAAAACCCACGAATGGGCGCGCGCCGATGGCGACCTTGTCGTGTGTGGCATCAGCGACCATGCGCAACAGGCCCTGAACGACCTGGTCTACGTCGAGTTGCCCCGCGTGGGAGACACGCTCAAGGCCGGCGACCGGTTCGGCGCCGTGGAGTCCGTGAAGGCGGCATCGGATGTGTATATGCCAGTGAGCGGCGCCATCACAGCCGTCAACACCGCGCTGGAGAAGGCGCCCGAAATCATCAACAAGGATCCCTACGGAGAGGGCTGGATGATCAAGATCAAGCCGAATAATCCCGCCGAGTTTGAACAGTTGTTGGATGCGGCCGCCTATGAAGAACTGCTGAAGGCGGAGGAACACTAAATATCCCTATGAACTACATTCCCCACACCGACTTCGAGCGCCGCGAAATGCTCGACACGATCGGTGTCAATAAGCTGGATGACTTGTTTGACGCCGTCCCGGCCAAATACCGCTTTCCAGAGCTGAACCTGCCGGAAGCGTTAACGGAAATGGAGGCGGTCTGGGAGTTGCAGAGCCTGGCCGACGCCAACGCCGACATGAACCACTATGCCTGCTTTCTCGGCGCCGGCGCGTACAACCACTTCATCCCCAGCCTGGTCGATCATGTGATCCGGCGCGGCGAATTCCTGACCGCCTACACGCCCTATCAGCCGGAGGTCAGCCAGGGCACGTTGCAGGCCATCTTCGAGTTCCAGAGCATGATCGGCAACCTGACCGGCTTCGAGATCTGCACCGCCTCGCACTACGACGGCGCGACCGCTTTCACCGAAGCGGCGCTCATGGCCGTCAACACCACAGGGCGCGGAAAAATTGTCGTGTCGCCGGCGACACATCCCCATTACCGCGCGACGCTGCGCACCTACACCCAGTTCAAGCCGGACCTGCGTATCACCGGCGACGAGAACGCGGACGCCGCCAGACAGATGGATGATCTGCTGGCGCTGGTCGATGAGAACACCGCCTGTCTGTGCGTCGCCAATCCGAACTTCTTCGGCCAGTTTGAGGACATGCGCGGGATTGCCGAGCAGGTCCACGCAAAGGGCGCGCTGCTGGTGATGGCGGTCAATCCGATATCGCTTGGATTGTTCAAGCCGCCGGCTGACTATGGCGCCGATGTGGCCGTGGGCGAGGGGCAGCCGCTGGGCATCCCACTCAGCTTCGGCGGACCCTATCTGGGATTCTTCGCCACCCGGCGCGAATTCATGCGCCGCATTCCGGGCCGCATCGTGGGCGAAACGGTGGATAAGGATGGCCGGCGCGGCTACGTGCTCACCCTCAAAACGCGCGAGCAGGACATCCGGCGCGAGAAAGCCACCAGCAACATCTGCACCAATCAGGGCCTGATGGCTCTGGCCGCCTGCGTGTACATGAGCGCGCTGGGCAAGCAGGGCCTGAAACAGGTGGCCGGCCTGTGCTATCACAAGGCGCACTACGCCGCAGACCGGATCGGCCGGCTCGACGATTACACCGTCTGGGACAACCGCCCCTTCTTCAACGAATTCGTGGTGGAATGCCCCCTGCCCGTCTCTGAGGTTAACGACTACCTGCTGAACGAGCACGACATCATCGGCGGCTACGATCTGAGCAAAGACTACCCGGCCCTGCAGAATCACATGCTGCTGTGCTGCACCGAGACCAACACCCGCGACGAGATCGACGAACTGATCGAGGCGCTGAGCGAACTGGCCCGAGCGGGGGCATAAGCGCGCAAGGAAGCAGGGGAAAGCAACAGAGGGGATGAGCCGGCTGGCCCGATCGTTCTTCGCGCGCGACACACGCCTGGTCGCGCGCGATTTGCTTGGCATGCGGCTGGTGCGCGTGCTCGAAGACGGCGCGCGGCTGAGCGGCATCATCGTCGAGACAGAAGCCTACTGCCCCGGTGACGCGGCCGCGCACGCCTATCGCAGAAAAACCGAGCGCAACGCGCCGATGTTCATGCAGCCGGGCGTAGCCTACGTGTACTTCATCTACGGCATGCACTACTGCTTCAACATCGTGACCGAGCGGGCCGGCGCGCCGGCAGCGGTGCTCGTGCGCGCCCTGGAACCAATCGAGGGGCTGGAGATCATGCGCCGCAATCGCGCGCGCCGCAACCG
>CALBEF010000127.1 GCA_937927775.1 uncultured Anaerolineae bacterium
AATCCCAAATCCAAACTCATCCATGATTCTCCTCAATTTCTCCCATCCATTAACTGATCCGCAGCGCGAGCAGATCGAATCGCTGGCCGGCCAGCCGATCGCCCGCGAAATCCATCTGCCGGCCCAGTTCGATCACCAGCAGCCCTTCGGCCCTCAGCTCGACGCGCTCCTGCTGCGCGCCGGCCTGACTGCCGAGCAGTGGCAGACAGAATCCATACTTGTCAACCCGCCCAGCCTCAATTTCATCACCGCGCTGCTGCTGGCCGAGTTGCACGGGCGCATGGGCTATTTTCCGCCCTGCCTGCGCCTGCGCCCCGTAAAAGACGCCCTGCCCCCCCGCTTCGAGGTGGCCGAAATCTTAAATCTTCAGGCGCGCCGCGACGCCGCCCGCGCCACCCGCTAACCCTCAACCCAATGCTGACCGCCCTCGTGCTTCAGTTCACCCGCGACGCGCCGGCCGAGTTGCCGCGCGATCTGGGCCGCGCGTCGCATGCCCTTTTCCTCCGCCTGATGTCCGAGCACGATCCCGCCTTGTCCCAGTCCCTGCACCAGGACGACGACCTCAAACCCTTCACCTGCTCGAACGTCTTCGGCGCGCATCGTCGCGCAGAGGCGCTGGTGATCGCCCCCGGCGAACCGCTGTGGTTGCGCTACACCGGCCTGAATGCGCCGGTCTCTGGATTTTTGACTGCGCTGGCAGACCGCGCACGGTCTGGCTCGCTCACGATTGAACTCGAAGGGGCGCCGTTCCGCGTCACCGGCGCGGCGCTCGATGCGTCGGTTCACCCGTATGCCGGCAGCGCCGCCTATGAACAGCTCAGCGCGCCCTATCTGCTCGCCCGCGATGTGCCGGCGTCGCGCTTCGACCTGCGCTTTGTCTCGCCGACGGCCTTCCGCGCCAAAGGGCAGAACCTGCCCCTGCCGCTGCCCGGCAGCGTGTTTGGCAGCCTGCTCGACAAATGGAATGCTTTCGCTCCCATCGCCATGCCGGATGAAGCGCGCCGCTTCGCCGAGGAGTGCATGGCGATCAGCCAGTATCGCGGCCGCACGCGCATGGTGCGCGGCAAGCGCGGCAACGTGCAGATCGGCTTTGTGGGGGGCGCGCGCTTTGTTGCCACCAACCGCGATCGCTACTGGCTGAGCCTGATGAATGTGCTGGCCGACTTTGCCTTCTATGCCGGCGTGGGCCGGCTGACCACGCAGGGCATGGGTCAGGCGCGCCGGCTGATCGAAGTAAGCGCCCCGGAGTCTCCCAGACTCCGTGCGTCTTAAAGGCGGTTGCCGTACACGTTCGTGTAGCGGTCGTTCAACCGGGCGATGTCCTCCGGCGGGATGGGGATGGGCGTCCCCAGTTGCAGCGCGTAGAACGACGTGCGCGCGGCGTCTTCGCACATCACGGCCGCCTTCACCGCGTCTTCGCCGGTTTTGCCGAGCGTGAACACGCCGTGATTCTGCATCACGATGGCCTTGCTCCTGCCGATGCGGCGCACGATGATCTCGCCGATCGACTCGGTGCCGATGAGCGTGAACTCGCCGACCGGGATTTCGCCGCCGAACTCATCGGCTGCGCCGGTCAGAAAGCAGGGGATCGGCCTGCCCACCGCCGCGAACGCAGTGGCAAAGGTGGAATGAGTATGTGCGATGCCGTTCACGTCGGGCCGGTGGCGATACACGTATAGATGCGTCAGCGTGTCGCTGGAGTATTTCAGCCGGCCTTCGACCACGTTCCCGTCCAGATCGGTGATGACCATGTCTTCCGGCTTCAGATGCTCGTAGCGCACGCCGCTCGGCTTGATGACAACCAGCCCGCTCTCAGGGTCGCGGACGCTGACGTTGCCCATCGTCCACACCACCAGGTTGTAGCGCGGCAACTCCATATGCAGTTCGTGCACGTATTGGCGCAGGTTTTCCAGCATGGCTTGAGGGGGGATTGCGTATTGGAGTAGGGTTAATTGCCGTAGTCCACGCCGGGGATGAGCAGGAACTGGGACAACGGCCAGTAGCGCAGCCAGGCGCGCCCCACGATGTCCCCGGCTTTCATCGGCCCGCGCGAGCGCGAGTCGCCACTATACATGCGATTGTCGCCCATCACAAAGTATTCGTCCGGCCCCAGCACCCAGGCGTGCTCGAACGAGCGTGTGCCGGCCACTGCGTCGGGCGCGCGCAGGTAAGGTTCCTCGATCATCTGCCCATTGATATACACGTGGCTGTCCCGAATCTCCACCTGTTCGCCGGGCAGGCCGATCACGCGCTTGAACACGTCGGTGCTGTCGTTGGGCCATTTGCCCACGATCATGTCGCCCCGGTGCAGGCCGGTGGCTTTGTAAATCACTTTGTCCACCAGGATGCGCTCGCCCGGCATGAAGTTGGGCACGGCGCTGACCTGTTCGATCATGAAGTTCCCCAGAAACACCTGAGACAGCGTAAACACCACCAGAAACAGGGCGATCGTCTCGGCAATGTCTCTCAGGATGCTCGCGCCGCGAGTGGCAGTAGTTTGGTCAGTGGCTGCGTTGGCGGGCGCGCCGGCCAGCGCCGGGGTTGCGTTCTCTTCAACTTGCATAGGCCGGCATTTTCCCACAGATTGCCGGTCTGCCGCATAATGCGCAAGTCAGAAGAGGACACATCTGTCGAGATCGCAACGGAGATCACCATGCTGGAAGTGCTGCTCGAGGATCTGGAACGGCGGCTCGACCCTCGCGTCGAGGATGCGCTGCATGATGAATGGAAGCGATTCGTCGATGGCGAATGGCGCGGCGACATCTTCTCGCCGAGGCGGATGCGCGCAGCGCCGGCCCTGTCAGGCTGGCCCGAAGTGCCGGTGAATGAGGCGATTGCCGACGCTGAGCGCATGGCGATCCAGCAGTTCGGGACGTGTTCGCGTTCGCTCGAAGCCGGCGACGGCGCGTTGCTGGCCGTGCGCTGCAATTACGGCACCGGCATCCTGCCCAGCGTTCTGGGCGCCGACTTGTTCATCATGCCGGCCGAGACAAACACATTGCCGACATCCATCCCGATCCAGGGGGGCGTTGACGGCATCAAAGCCATTCTCGATCGTGGCGCGCCCAATCTGCGCGCCGGACTGGGCGCGCGCGTTTTCGAGATGGCCGAACGCTATATGGCTCTCTTTGAGCGTTACCCGCTGATCGGCCGCTATACGCACCTGTACCACCCCGATCTGCAAGGGCCGATGGATGTGTGCGAGCTGCTCTGGGGCAGTTCGCTGTTCCTCGACGCGCTGGACCGGCCCGATCTGGTTCACGCGCTGCTGAATCTGATCACCGAAACCTACATCCGCTTCATGCGGGAGTGGGACCGCCTGGCGCCGGCCGGCGCGCAATACGCGGTGCACTGGTCGCTGTTGCATGCCGGCCACATCATGTTGCGCGACGACTCGGCCATGAACTTCTCGCCGGCCATGTTCCGCGAGTTCATCCTGCCCTACGATCAACGCCTGCTTGACGAACTGGGCGGCGGCGCCATCCACTTCTGCGGCAAGGGCGACCACTACATTGAGCAGATGTCCACCCTGCGCGGCCTGACGGCCATCAACATGTCGCAACCCGAATACAACGACATGGAGACCATTTACCGCAACACCATCGACAAGGGCATCCTGCTCCTCGCGCTGCCCCGGCCGGCCGCCGAGGATGCGCTGCGCCGTGGCCGCGACCTGCGCAACCGCGTTCACTGCTGGTAACCGCTCTGCCTTACTTCAGCGTTCCCTGCGCGCGCAGGATCGACGCCGCCGGCATGTGAATGCGCAACGCATCGCCTTTAGCGACGATCTGCTCCGGCGCGGAAAGCGTCACCCGGTCGGGCTGATCGAACGTGTTGTGCGCGTGGATGTCGTCGGCGGCCAGGCGCACTACTTCCGCCTGCGGCAAGGCCGCGCCGGCCAGCCGGATTTCCAGTTCCACCGGCTGCGTGGGATGCGTGTTGCAGGCGGTGACGCACAGCCGGCCGTCCTTCACGGTTGCCGAGCCTTGCACGGCGCTCAGGCCGAAGGCGCTCTTATCGAGATACATGCGCCGGCAAAAGTCCTTCGCCTCGCCCCCGTCCGAGACCGTCTCGGATTGCGCGACGCAGCGCACCGCCGTCGCTCCCTTGTGCGGCTGATACAAGTCCCAGACATGGTAGGTGGGCGTCTTGATGCAGCGATCCTCCTGGGCGAGCAGCAGCGATTGCAGCACGTTGATGAGTTGGGCCATGTTGGCCATGAAGATCTTGTCGGCGTGGTTGTTGAACACGTCGAAAGACAACGCGGCCACGCAGGCGTCGCGGATGGTGTTCTGCTGATACAGGCCGGAGCTGGGCTTGCCGGCTTCGACCGGATGCCACGCGCCCCACTCGTCGATGATCAGGCTGATCCTGCGCTCAGGGTCGTACTGGTCCATGATCTGGCGATGGCCGGTGACGATCCCCTCAATGGCTGCGGCCTTTGAGAGCAGTTCCAGCCATTGCGCTTCGGTGTACTCGGTGGCTGTGCCGGCTGTGCCGCAATAGTAGTGCGCGGCGAGCGACTGCGCCATGTGTTGCCGGTTCCAGAAGCGGCTTTTCAGCGCGTCCATGAACCGGCGCGTCCAGTCCCAGTGACAATCTGGCGCGCCGCAGGCAATGGCATGCACGCTGGTCTCCGAGTAGTCGAACATGAAGGTGCGGAACTGGCTGAACAGCGAGGCGTAATACTCCGGGTCCATCCAGCCGCCGCAGCCCCAGCTCTCGTTGCCGACTGCCCAGAACTTCACGCCGAACGGCTTGTCTGCGCCGTTGGCCCGGCGCGCGTCGGCGAGGTTGGAGTTGCCGCCGAAGTTGCAGTACTCCACCCATTCGCTCAACTCCTTCGGTGTGCCTGACCCCACGTTGCCGGTGAAGTACGGCTCTGTCCCGATGGCGCGGCAGAAGTCGATGAACTCGTGCGTGCCGAAGTGATTTGGCTCTGCTGCCATGCCCCACCAGTAGTTGATGCGCATCGGGCGCTGCGCGCGCGGGCCGACGCCGTCGCGCCAGTGATAGCCGTCGGCAAAGCAGCCGCCCGGCCAGCGCAGCACCGGCAGATGCAGCGGCCTCAGCGCCGCCACAACATCGTTGCGGATGCCGTTCGTGTTCGGGATGGCGGAATCCGGGCCAACCCAGATGCCGGGATAGACCAGTTCGCCCAGGTGTTCGGCAAACTGGCCGTAGAGATACGGGCTGACGGTGGCGATCGGCTCGTTGGGCAGAATGGTGAGTCGTTGGATGGTGTCCATCTTGCTCCCTGATATTGCTGAGCGGATGGCGCTATCGACCGGCGGGCGCATCTGTGGCGGGCGTTCGGTTTTCCGCGAAGCGCGGCGCTCGCCGCTCGATGAACTCGATGCAGGTGTGTTCCAGGTCGGGCACCCGGCTCAGCAGCCGGGCCAGATCGGTGTCGTGCGCGATCACCTGCCGGCCTTTGACTGCGACCCACTCTTCGGCGTGCCGGCCGGCCAGTTCGTCGTAGTGCTCCGCAATCCACTGCTGGTCAAGATCGAACGCTGATGCGTTTGTGTCAGACACATGATTCATCTTCCTTCCTCCGGGTAACGCGATTTGGTTTTCTGCGCGCCGATGGGTTGGGCGTCGGCGCGTGGTTATCGCTCAGCGCGCGGCCTCATCCCCATTCGCACAGGTTTTCCACATGCGCAGCCGAACCGTCGCGCAGCCAGCCGTCGAGTTGCGCCTGGTCCTTGAGTTGTTGTCCGCGCAGCCGGGGCACGGCGACAAAGCGGCAGACCACCTCCGGCGCGCCGGTCATATCGGGCCACAACTTCTCAAATTGCGCCACAGGCAGCACGTCTTCCTGGCCGTGGCCCCAGCGTTTTTTAACATCCTTAAGCGTGATGTAGGCAGGCATACGGGCGCCAAAACTGCGCACGGCATCGGCCACTTTGGCCTCGTTGGACAGATCGGCCCGGCTCAGCCCGAACGCGGCCAGCAACTGGTCGATGTCGATCCACGAGGTGTTGGTGTTGTAGTACGTCAGCCCGAACTCGGCCTCCTCGCGCGGCATGGCCAGCCCTTCGACCAGCCGGACGCGCCCGTCCACCCGCGCCAGCCCGCCGCCGCGATCGTCGATCCGGCGCGTGATGACCTCGAAGGTCAGACAACCGCCCATCTGAATGTGCAGGCCCAGCAGCGTCGGATCGACATCTGTGCCAACCGTGTCGATGTTATGCGCCATCAGGTAGCGCAGATTCGGGTAATCCTCGAGCAGGCCGGCCAGCGCGCCGTTGCGCAGCAGGTTGGGAACCTCGAACCAGTGCCCGACCGGATGCAGGCATTGCAGAGGCGCGTTGTCGGTGTAGTCGTTTCCTTCGCCGGCGCGCACAGCCCATTCGATCAGCGCATGGCGCAGGCTGTCGCGCACTTTCTGCGCCTGCTCGTCCAATAGTTGCTGCGGCATTTCCTCCCACATGAAGCGCAGATCGCGCGCCATCGGGATCATGCGCAGGCCGATGGCGCGGCCCGGCGACAAGCGGAGCGGAGATATCGCCCGATTGCCGCCCGGCAGGTATTCGGCGCTGTACCCATAGTCGTTCACGCGCGCCAGATGCTCGCGGATGCGCTCATGGGTGAGGTAGCTGGTGGTGATGATGTGGGGAATGGCTGCCCCGCACATGCGGCTGATGCGCCGGCTTTTGGCCAGGTGCGCTTCGATGAACGAGCGGTGTTTGCCGCCCAGCCGGCAGAACGGGTGCAATGCCTTGACCACGCCGGCGCCCTGTGTCCAGCGCGTGCCGATGCCGGCGGCCAGTGTCACGACGGCGACCTGGCCGGCGGCCAGCGCCTCCAGGCCGGCCTCGTAATATTCGCGCGGCAGCCCGTTTGTCGCGTCGTAGACATCGCCTTCAGTCACATCGCGGATGTCGGTGTTGGCCGGCAGCCGGTTCTGCGCCAGGCCCAGCCGGCCATTGCGCATATCGGCGCGAATCTGCTCGTGCTGGGCGCGGTCAAAGCCGTTGGCTTCCAGCAGCGCCATGAGCTGGTCTCGCGGGCTGCGCGTCCCATCTGCTGCGCCGCCTTTTGCGGTGTCGTGCGGCATCAGGCGATCAAACAAGGTTTGCACCATGCCGCTCAATTCGGGGCGCGTGCGGCAGGCGGCGGCAAACTCGCTCAGTTCGGCGCGCTGGCTGGCCGGCAGCGCGCGCAGATCGCGCTTGAGCAGATCGGGCACCACCAGCGCGTAGTAGCCGGATGGCATCAGGCTGTAATCGCGGGCGTCCGACGAGGCGTCGGCGCGCCCCGTGAGCAGATCGGCGTCGCTGCCCCGCTCGTTGATGGCGAAGTCGTACACGACCGGCTGCATGGCAAAGGGCAGGGCGCTCTCCAGTTCCTGCCTGGCTTGCAGCATGATTTCGCCCAGCCGATCCTGCGCGGCGCGTTTGTGTTCGGGCGCAAAGATGAAGCCCATGCCGCCGCCCGACATGCCGCCCAGCATCCAGAATCCCCAGAAGGCGTCGCCGAACCCGGCGCGCACGCGCGCGATGACGGTTTCGGTAAACAGGTTGGTTGTCCACGGGATGATGGTCTGGATCGGGCCGGCGAAGTTGCGCGTCGTTAATGCGCCGATGCCGCGCACATCCCCCGCGCGCAACGCGGCGACGATCTCATCCAGCAGACGAATCGCCTCCTGCCGGGCGGCCCATTCCGCTTCCGAGCGCAACAGGTACTTCTCGGTCACCATCTCCAGGATCGGCCCCACGTTCTGGGCCATGCCGCCATGCACCAGCACCAGGCTGTCTTGTAGTCTGCGGCGCGTCTCCGGCGAAACGTCGTTCGCGTTCAGAATCTGATGGGCGGGCAGCAGCCGGCCCCGGCTGATGCCATATTCGGGGTCGCCTTCCGACGCCAGCACGCCGGTGATCAACTTCATGCCGGGCCAGATGCCGCCAGAGTCCTGCCAGCCGCCCCCCGATCCGCCCAGCCATTCGCCGAGGATGGCGCGCGCGGCGACAATGCGCCGCTCGTTCTCCTGCAGCGGCCCGGTCAGCGATTTGGCCTGGCCGGTGGCCCGCATGCACACCGAGATGAGCGACGCCAGCAGGTTGGTGGACACGGCCAGCCGCGAGCCTTTGGGGATGCCGTTGACGTTGCTGACGATTTCCAGCCCAAGCCCCGGCCCGATCATGCGCGCCAGCAGATCGGGCAGGCTTTGCCCCGACCCTTCGATGCCGGGAGGCACGATGCCGGCGGCGATGACAGCCGCTTTTAACAATCCTAAATAGTCTTTGGCGAAGTCGAACACGTCGGCCAGCCGGGTGATGGTCGCCGACGCGCCCAGATCAACGCTGGTCAGGCGCAGCGCCGGCTCGTCGATCACGCGCAGATAAGTCTCAATCGGCGGACGCGGCGCCGCGTCGCGCCCGCGCACGCCCAGGTCGATCGACACGTTCAGCACGCGCGCGCCTTCGGGGAAGTCCATGCCGAGGAAGAAAATGTCGCTCCAGGCGCTGTGCGACAGGTCCATGCGCACCGGCGTCCGCTCGCGCAAAATGGGGTAGGGGCTGTGTTCACCGCCGGCCAGCAGTTCAGGCCGGAGGCGCAGAGGCTGGTCTGCCGGATGGCCGATGCGGAACATCCACTGGTTGCCGCGCGCCGATCGCACGCTGCGTCGCACCTGGTCGGCCAGCGTTTGGAATCCCAGGCTGTGATAGCCGGCGGCCAGCGCGCTGCAAATGGCGTCGTTTGGGCCGCGTTGCGCCTGTTCGCGCAGAAAAAGGTCTATGGCCTCCTCGAAGCGTCGTTCGAGCAGATTTTGATAGCCGGCGAATGGCGCCAGCCCCCGGCCGGAGATGCCGGGCTTGCAGGGCAGGTGAAAGCGGTAAATGGCGTACAGGAAGAAGAGCGCGCGCACGCGCTCGTACAAATTGCTGCTGCGCCGGCGAAAGGCATCCAGCTCGGCGCACTCCGCCAGCAGTTCCGGCAGCGACGCTGCGCGGCAAACGGCATCCAGCGATTGGTTGCGGATGGCCGGGTCGGGCGAGGTAATGATCGGGATTAGCCGGGACATGTAAGGTTGCGCAAGCTCTCAATGACTCAATCGTTCAATCGTTCAATCGCTAAATCACCCAGTCGCTCAATCGCTCAATGGCTGAGCAGTTCGACCATCTGCGCGAGCACTTCGGCGCGATCGCGTCCGTTGAGGGCCAGCGCAAGCTGGGCCATCAGCAGGCCGTATTGGATGCCGATGTCGTAGCGCTGGCCGTTGACATTGAGCGCGAGATAACGCTCGGTCGCCGCAAGATGGTTGAGCGCGTCGGAGAGCTGGATGTTGCCGGCCGGCCTGCTTTGAGCGAGATCGTCGAGAATGGCCATCACACCCGGTGTTAACACGTGCATGCCGAAGAAGCACAGGTAATGTCCCGCGCGCAGGCCCGGCACGATCAGCCGCTGCTCGGCTTCGGTTGGCGTGGGCTTCTCCAGCACTTCCTGAACCTGATACAGGTGTTCGCGCCCGTTCGCCAGACGCCCGCCGACGGCGCCGAACCAGGGCAACATGGTTTCGCGCGTTGGCTGCACGGCTGAAACAGAGCAATCCTCGGCCGACGCGACCTCCATCAACTGCTGGGCGCACGTTCTGCTCTCGCGGCTCAGGAACAGATGATCGCTGACGACGTGCAGAAACGGATCGTCCTGCGTAAAGGCGCGCGCGCACAGCACGGCGTGCCCATATCCGAGCGGCTGGCGCTGCTCGACGAAGCGCAGCCGGCCGGCCAGACTGCCGGCGGCAGCGGTGTACGCTTCCTGGTCCCCCGGCGCGACGACGACGCAGATCTCTTCGACGCCTGCGCTGAGCGTTTCCTGCAGAATGATGCACAGCGCCGACTTGGACTCGCCGTCGCGATCGACGAGTGTTTGCAGCGGCAGGTTGCGCTGTCGCCGGCCTGCGGCGGTGATGACGGCTTTCCTGACCTTCATGGGTTTTCCTCCAGCTTGCCAGATCACGCCACGCGACCCGGCGCGCGCATCGTTTCAAGCGCGCTGCGCTGCTCGCGCGGACAACCGCGCCTGGACAAGATCGTAACAGATATCGAGCACCTCATCCGGGCTGCGGCCAGTCGAGTCTACGATGACGGCGTCATCCGCCGGGCGCAGGGGCGACTGCTCGCGGGTCGAGTCCAGCGCGTCGCGCTTGCGAAGCGCGGACAACACCTCGGCATAGTCAGCCTGACCGCCGCGCGCAATGATCTCCTGATAACGCCGGCGGGCGCGCTCCTCTACCGAGGCGTCCAGATAGATCTTCAGATCCGCATCCGGCAGCACGATCGTGCCGATGTCGCGGCCCACCATGACGACACTGGTCTGTCGCGCGATCTGGCGCTGGCGTCGCACCATCTCGGCGCGCACATCGGGATACGCGGATGGGATGGAGACGCCGGCATCGACTTCAGGCCGCCTTAGTTCCCATGTGATGTCGCGCAGGCTATCTGCCTCATCGCCAGGGCCGGCGCAATCGGCCAGCACGGTGTATTGCCGGCCATCGTCGGGACTGTTCGGATCGGGCGGCCGGATGTTCATGCGGATACGCCGGGCCAGATCGACAATCGCCGCTTCGTCATGCAGCGATATGCCCTGCCGCAGCGCGGCGAGTGTGACGGCGCGGTACATCACGCCGGTGTCAAGGTACAGACAGCCGAGGCGACGCGCGAGAGCAGCGCCCAGCGTGCTCTTCCCGGAAGCCGCCGGCCCGTCGATGGCGATGGCGACTGTCTCGCCCGGCGTCATCTGCGCCGAGGTGTGTGAATTGTGGCTTTGCTCGGTCATAGCTTCTCGACCGCCGGCTGTGGCAGGCCGGCCTGCGCGCGGAGACGGCGCGCCTCCTCCTCGGTTAGCCGCCGCCATTCGCCGGCTCGCAGATTGCCCAGCTCGACCGGGCCGATGCGCACCCGAATCAGCCGGATCACGGGATGTCCGATCGCTTTGGCAACGCGCTTGATCTGTCGTTTGCGGCCTTCGCGCAGCGTGACGCTGAGCCAGGCGTTGCCGTTCTCAATATCGACGATCTCAACGCGCGCCGGCGCGGTGATGTCGATGTCGGTGCCGCGACCGATCGGCACGCCGTGTCGCCAGCGATCCAGGTCTGCCGGCGTCGGCACGCCCTGCGCCAGCACGCGGTATTCCTTGTCGTGTTCATAGCGCGGGTGGGTGAGGCGCTGCGCGAGTTCGCCATCGTTGGTGAGCAGCAACAGGCCGGTGGCGTCCTTGTCCAGCCGCCCGACTGCAAAGAGGCGCAGGCCCGGCGGCGCCAGATCGAGCGCGCTCTTTTCGCCCGGCACGCCCCGATCGGAGATATAGCCCTCCGGTTTGTGCAGGGCGATGTATGCCAGTTCGCGCGGCGGCCTGACTGGCTGGCCGTCGATGCGCACATCGTCGCCGGGCTGGATCTCGACGCCGAACGTCAGTTGACGGCCATTGACGGTGACGCGGCCCTGTTTGATGAGGTCGCCGCATTTGCGCCGCGAACCGGCGCCGGCCAACGCAAGATACTGTTGCGAGTTCATCACTTGCGCTGATGCGCGCCTCACGCGGTGTCGGCGCTTTCAACGACAGCGCCCGGAGCAGGGTCAGGCTCAGCAGCCCGGAGCGTCGCCTCGTCGAGACCCGCCGCGTCGCTCTCGTCCTGCTCAGCGCCAATGGGCAGCACATCCAGGTTTTCGAGCGGCGGCAGCTCGTGCACGCCGGTCAGCCCAAAGTATTGGAGGAATTCAAATGAGACGCCGTAGCGCATGGGCCGGCCCACCGTTTCGGCCCGGCCCAGTTCCTGAATCAGGTTGTGTTGTTCGAGCGTTTTCATCACGCCGTCGCAGTTGACGCCGCGAATCATCTCGATCTGGGGCCGGGTGATGGGCTGGCGATAGGCGATGATAGCCAGGGTTTCAATCGCGGCCGAGGATAGCCGGGTGAGCGATTCGAGGCCGAGAAACTTTTGCACGCGCTCGGCGGCTTCGGGCGCAGTGACGATCTGCGCGTGATTGCCGTGCCGCTGTAGCCGCACGCCGCGCCCGACATACTGGCCGGCCAGCTCTGCCAGGGCGGTTTCGATGTCCTGGATGCTGGCGTCCAGCGCGGTTGCGAGACTGCTGATCGATGCCGGCTCTGCGGCGGCATAAAGCAAACTCTCCACCAATGCCGGAAGGGGAATGCTCTGCGGGTGTTCGGTTGTTGGGGTCAGGCTTTCGGTGGCGCTCATACGCTGTTGCCGGTAGAGGTGTTTGCAGTGGCGTCCTTGCCGGCGGACAGGGCGGTTGCCGATGGCGGGGCTTTGCCCGGCTTCGGCGGTTTGAAGGCTTGCCGGGCAGCCTTGATAGTCACCTGCGGCTTGTTGAACAGCTTGACGCCGTACTGGTCCTGAATAACGTTTCGCGTGACTGCGGCCACTTCCTCGCCTTTTCCGACCAGATCTATGTCGGCTGCCGTTTCCACGTCGAGAGAGACGACAACGGCTTTGTCGCGTTCCGCGACCCGCGCTTTGACATGCAGCACGCCGCTGATCGCATCGACGCGCTGGCGAATCTGCTCTTCAAGGTCGCGGGTTGTGAGCCGGATGCGCCCGCCGGTGGCGCGGGCAACCTCAACCGTGCGCGACGCCGGGCCGCGAATCTCCATCCATACCAGCGCCAGCATGACGGCGACGAAGATCGCAGCCAGCAGGATGCGAACAAGCGCGCGGGCAACATCCGCCATGCCGCCAAAGACCGAGGTGTGAAAGAATGCTGCGGCGCTGTCGATGAAGTTCAACATCATGGCCGGCGCAACAAGCGTGGCCGCGCCGGAAATGGTCAGCAGAATCAGGCCGGCGAGCGTGAAGGCCCGGTTGAATGTGTTCATGGTGTGTGGCGACAATTGTACATGGGGGCTGTGGGGCAGGCTGCCGACCTGCGCTGCAACCCTTCGGCGGCTGAGCTTGTTGAAGCCCGGTCACATTGCCCGCAGTCGCGCGAGGCTTTCGTTGACTTCATCGCGCGGCAGGTTGCCGGCAGCCAGGTCGGCGTCGTCCTGTTCCAGCAGCCATTCGTAAAACGCAATCCCTTCGGCGATGAGCGCCTGGGGCGCGGGGCTTGATTCGATCAGATCGAACAAAACGTTTTCAGCTTCGGCGTATTGGCCGGCGTCTTCGAAGTAGTGAAACAGCCGGTATTTCAATTCGGGGGTGAGTGTCTCGTAATCGATCCCATTGAGCGCCTGATGAATGTCGTATATCTGCTCGTGGTCGGGCGGCAGCGTGCCATCCTCCGCGCACGCCAGAAACACGGCCACGGAGCGGCGCAGCAGGGCTTGCCGGCTGGCATCTTCCTGTGGAGACGAGTTGATGGCATCGCCTGTGCCGGCGCGCTCGCGCAGCAGCGCAGCCAGAGCCAGCGCGCGATGTCCGTCAATTCGGTTGCCCGATCGCGCCTTGTCGATCAGAAACTCCTCCGGCATGAGCGCCATGAGACCCGGCTCGAGGCCAAATAGCTCACGGCAGGCGTCGTCGATCAACGCTTGCGCAGCCTTGTCGTCTCCGGTTCGCCGCAGCAGGAGAACCTGCGCCGAGAGCGCCGACAACATTTCCAGTTGGCGCGCCAACCATTCTTTTTGAAACATTTTAGTGCCGTGATTGTCTGGGAGTGTGCAAAGATTTATCTGCGTTGCGACTAATACAGCGAAGATGAATTCATGACAGTGTTTGCCGGCAGCAACGCATTTGCCGGGTCTGGGAGTTTTTAAGTATGTCCATGCTCATCATCGTTGCTGTGTTGCTGGTTTTCACGTCGTTGTTCGTGGTGTTGAGTCTGTTCCCCTACGCCGGCTCTAGTGAGATAAACAGAGTCGGCGCCGAGATCGAGACGCAATCCCGGCGCCGATAGGGATTGGGCGCCACGCCCCCAGTCCGACTTTTACAGCGTATGTTACATCAGGGTTTCATCGGCGGTCGGAGCGGCTTGATCGGCTGCAAAATCGCTCGTCGCGCGGGCGTCAGACGGTCGAGCAGCGTCTGAGAGTATTCATAGCCAAAGCGCGTAGCGCCCCAGCTCGGCCCATAGCGAAAGATCACCACCCGGCGCTCCCCCGGATTTGTGCGGCTGCTCCCACCGTGCATGATCCCATCCACGAACAGCACGGCATCCCCCTTGTTCAGGTGCACCTCTATGGCGCCTTCCAGTGTGTCCATGCGGTCTCCACGCGCGTAGTCGCCGGCCAGCGGGTGGGGAAAGTTGGATTTGTGGCTGCCGGGGATGACCATGGTCGCGCCGTCTCCCGGCCCGATATCGGTCAACGCCAGAATGATATTGCACTGCCCGCAGCGAAAGACGCCGTTGGCGTAGTGGTACGCGCCGCGCAAAGCGCCCTGGTAGCCGCCGGAGTGGACAGGATGATGCCCGCCGCTGCGTCGCACAGATAAAATGCACTCATCGATGAACAGCCCCTCCACGTAAGACTTCTCTTCGCCACAGTAGTGACGCACCAGATTGATCCAGCCAGGGTGATCGATCAGTTCCTCAAACGGCCCGCCCAGTTCGACGCAATTGTGTAGTTCAAAGCCGGTGTCTTTTGTGTAATCCCGTCGCTGGGTGTTGCCATACCACTCGCCGTACTCCAGCGGCGGGATAGCGTCTATCGCCGTGTTTAGCCGCTCCACCAGTTCAGGCTCTACGGCGTTCCTGAGAATCAGGTAACCGCGCAAATCGAACAGAAAATCATCCAGGGCAGTTGGCAGTCTTGGTTCCATTTTTTCATTCCTCCATAGTCGCTTGTCAGTTGTCAGCAGCCAGCCGTCAGTAGTCAGCAGTCAGTACGCAACACGCAACATGGAACTACGCGCCATCCAACGCGCCGTCGATCATACTCGAGTCGCCGGCGGGCGCAGCGCCATCCACAGACCCAGGCCGACCGGGCCGGTGAGCGCAATGGCTGTGAGCCAGAGCGATTGACGGTCTGCGCCGCGCCGTCGCATATCGGCTTGCGCCAGCGGCAGGGCCGCCAGGTGATTCAGCGCAATGTCGAGCCACATGAACAACAGGCCGGGATTTTGCAACATCGTCTCGGTGAGCTGGTTGACCGAGCCGCGCGGCAGAAAGATGATCGAGATCACGAACACGCTCGCCGCGATCAGCGCCCAGACCCAGCGTTGCTCGAGCAGACGCGGGGTGGGGCGGTCATGTGTCTCAACAGCCGGCCGGCGCGCCAGGAACACGCTCAGCGGGATGATGCCGATGGCGAAATAGGGGATAACGTACAGCGGCCACTTCATGCCGCGCCGCCGGCCATCGTCGATCATCAGCGCGGCCATCGGCATGATGAGCAGGCCGAAGTAGTTGAAGCCCCACAGGAACCAGGCGTCGTTGAGCAGCGCAGCGGGATTGGCCGGCGGCAGCCCGGGCCACGGCAGATTCAGCGCCACGATCAGCGCCAGACACAGCGCAAACGTCAACCAGTACAGCCAGCGGATCGGAGAGTAGGACATGGGTCAGGAGTCAGGAGTCAGGAGTCAGAGGTCAGGAGTCGGGAGTCAGAAGTTTTCGCAGCCTACGCAACACGCAACACGCAACACGCAACACGCAATACGCAATACGCAATACGCAATACGCAACACGTGCCTCAACCCTCAACCCTCTTTGCGACCCGGCTGAAGCGGCGGATGGACTCTTCCTTCTGCGCTGCGTGATCGACGATGGG
>CALBEF010000128.1 GCA_937927775.1 uncultured Anaerolineae bacterium
GGGCGCGCATTACAAAGTGCGCCCGGTCGAGTCAGGCAACCCGAGGTTGACGATCCGGCGTATCCGGCTCTACGGCGAAACATTGCGCCCATTCGTCGAGAAATACGAACTGTTGCGCGAAAGCCGTGATCACGGCGTGCCAGCCGTGGTTCGGCGCGCCGGTCGCCAGGCCCAGTGCGCCTATCTGCGCTCGCTCTTTCAGACCGACGGCGCAGTGCGATTGCGGCGCCGTGTGTCGCGCCTGACTGCTGTTGAATTGCCCCATCGCTTTGCTCCTGCTTTGGCTATGGGCGCAGCTTCTCCTGCGCCGAACGGCTCATCACGACCCGAGTCCGCGCAGCAACGAGAGTCGCGCACTGCTGATGTTGTCTTCACCACCGTGTCTGCCAGATTGGCCAGAGAAACGCAGGCGCTGCTGCTCAATCTGGGCATCTATGCGCGAGTGCAGGCTGGCGTGGAGAAGCGGGACAATCGACGGACGCCGTGGTTCGTCTCCATCGGTTACGCTGAGTCGCGCATGGCCTTTCGCGAGGCGATCGGATTTGTGTCTTCGGATAAGGCGGCGCGGCTCGACCGAGCGTGTTCGTCAGAATTCGCCGGCAAGAGGCTGCCGGCGCTGCGCGATGAGACGATCATCCGCATCGAGCCGGTCGATGTATTGCCGGTCTACGATATCCAGACCGAGTCCGGCCGGTATCTGTGCAACAACGTCCTTGTGCACAACTGTTTCATCCAGTCCATCGAAGACGACCTGGTGAACGAGGGCGGCATCATGGATTTGTGGGTGCGCGAGGCGCGCATCTTCAAATACGGCAGCGGCACCGGCACCAACTTCTCCCGTCTGCGCGCCGAGAACGAGCCGCTGAGTGGGGGCGGCAAGTCGTCCGGCCTGATGAGCTTCCTGAAGATCGGCGACCGCGCCGCCGGCGCGATCAAGAGCGGCGGCACGACGCGCCGCGCGGCCAAGATGGTGATCCTGGACGCCGACCATCCCGATATCGAGCAGTTTGTGGACTGGAAGGTGAACGAAGAGCAGAAGGTCGCCGCGCTGGTGGCCGGCAGCAGGCTCAGCAACAAGCACCTGAACGCTATCATGCGCGCCTGCCATGAGTGGGAGGACGCTGCGACGCGCTTTGATCGCAAGCGCAACACCTCGCTGTCCGCTGCCATTGCCTCGGCGCGCGCGGCCTTTATCCCCGAAAATTACATTCAGCGCGTGATCCAGTTTGCGCAACAGGGCTTTACCCACATTGACTTTCCCGAATACAGCGCCGACTGGAACAGCGAAGCCTACGCCACCGTCAGCGGCCAGAACAGCAACAACAGCGTGCGCGTCACCAACGAATTCATGCGGGCGGTGATTGACGACAAGGAATGGCCGCTGGTCTGGCGCACAGAAATCGAAAAGGCCAAACAGGAGGGCCGCGCGCCAAAGCCGAAGCGGATGATCAAGGCGCGCGACCTGTGGCAGAAAATCGCCGAGGCGGCGTGGCAGTCGGCTGACCCCGGCCTGCAATACCACACCACAATCAACGAGTGGCACACCTGCCCGGCTGACGGCGAGATTCGCGGGAGCAACCCGTGCTCGGAATACATGTTCCTCGACGACACCGCCTGCAACCTGGCCTCGCTCAACCTGGCCCGCTTCTACGACGCCGAAAGCGCAACGTTTGACGTTGAAGCGTATCGCCACGCCGTCCGGCTGTGGACGATTGTGCTGGAGATCAGCGTGCTGATGGCGCAGTTCCCCAGCCGGCGCGTGGCCGAGCTGAGCTACGAGTTCCGCACGCTGGGTCTGGGCTACGCCAACCTGGGCGCGCTGCTGATGGTGATGGGCGTTCCATACGACAGCGCGCAGGGCCGCGCCATCGCCGGCGCGCTGACGGCCATTATGCACTGCCACGCTTACGCGACCAGCGCGGAAATGGCTGCCGAGCTTGGCCCGTTCCCCGGCTACGCGCGCAATCGTGAGCACATGCTGCGCGTGATCCGCAACCATCGCCGCGCCGCCTGCAACGCTCCGGCGGCTGAGTATGAGGGCTTGAGCATCCCGCCGATGGGCATTGATCCGGCTGACTGCCCGCCTGACCTGCTGAAGGCGGCGCGCGAGGACGCCGACCGCATGGTGACGCTGGGTGAGCGGCACGGCTATCGCAACGCGCAGGTCAGTGTAATCGCGCCTACCGGGACCATCGGGTTAGTCATGGACTGCGACACGACCGGCGTCGAGCCGGACTTTGCGCTGGTCAAGTTCAAGAAGCTGGCCGGCGGCGGCTACTTCAAGATCGTCAACCAGAGCGTGCCGCCGGCGCTGAAGCGCCTCGGCTACAGCGACGCGCACATTGACGACATCATCAAATATGCCGTCGGCCACGCCACGCTGAACGGCTGCCCGCACATCAACGCTGAATCGCTGAAAGCCAGAGGTTTCACGGACGACGCGATCGCCAAAGTGGAAGCCGCTTTGCCCACGGCTTTTGAGCTTCAATTCGCCTTCAACAAGTGGACGCTGGGCGAGGAGTTCTGTCGAACCGCGCTGGGCTTCAGCGAGGCGCAGTTGAATGACCCGGCCTTCAACATGCTGCGCGCGCTGGGGTTCAGCAAAGAGCAAATCCAGGCGGCCAGCGACTATGTGTGCGGCACGATGACGGTGGAAGGGGCGCCGCATCTGAAGCCGGAGCACTACGCCGTGTTCGACTGCGCGAACAAGTGCGGCAGGTACGGCCGGCGATTCATCTCGTCGCAGGGTCATATCCTGATGATGGGCGCGGTGCAGCCCTTCATCAGCGGCGCCATCAGCAAGACGATCAACCTGCCCAACGAAGCGACCGTGCAGGACATCGCCGACGCCTACATGCTGAGCTGGAAGGTGGGCACAAAAGCCAACGCGCTGTACCGAGATGGGAGCAAGCTGAGCCAGCCGCTGAATATCACTGCTGACGACGACGGCCAGGAAGTGCAAGAGGTGGCTGACACGACCGGCAGCGCCGCAGCGTCTGCGACCAGCTTGAACGCGACGCAGCGCCAGGCGCTGGAGCGCGTGGTGGTGCGTTATCTGGCCAAACAGCGCCGGCTGCCCAACCGGCGCGGCGGCTACACGCAGAAAGCCAAGATCGCCGGCCACACTGTCTTCCTGCGCACCGGAGAATACACCGACGGCTCGCTGGGTGAAATCTTCATCGACATGCACCGCGAAGGGGCCGGCTTCCGCAGCCTGTTGAACTGCTTTGCCATTGCGATCTCGCTGGGGTTGCAATACGGCGTGCCGCTGGAGGAATTCGTGGACTCGTTTGTGTTCACCAAGTTCGAGCCGAGCGGCCCGGTGAGCGGCAACGACCACATTCGCTTTGCCTCCAGCGTGATCGATTACATCTTCCGCGAACTGGCGATTACCTATCTGGGCCGCACCGACCTGGCCCATGAGGTGGCCGCTCCCCAGCCCGATGCCGAGCCGGAGTTCAGCGCCGAGGAGGTTGTGTCAGAGCAGGCATTCGGCGCGGCGCAGTTGCGCCTGCCGGCGCGCGAGTTCAACGAGCCGGCGACAGCGACGCCGGCTGCGGATGGCGCTGTCGATGTCGCCTCGCCGACGACTGCATCGGCGCTGCGCAATGGCAACGGCGCCCAGCCGCACGTCAGCGCCTCGCTGGAGGTCAGGACAGTCAGGGTTGCTGCCGACGCAGTGGATGAGAAACGCCGACAGGCGCGTTTGAAAGGGTACACCGGCGACCCCTGCCCTGAGTGCGGCTCGTTTACTCTGGTGCGCAACGGCACATGCCTGAAGTGCGACACGTGCGGCGCGACGACCGGCTGCTCATAGCGCCGGTGGATTGCATGGGGCGGGCGCGCCTGGGCGGCGCAGCCTGTCCCATGGTCTGGCAGGATAGCTCACCGGTAGAGCGGCCCGGCGCGAGCCTGGGTGTCAATACGGCGCGGAAGGCGTCTTGAGCAGGTTCAATTCCTGCTCCTGCCACTGGCGATGAACTGGCAAAAAACGCTCCCTGTCGTTGCGTCGATTTTGATTATTCTGGCCGTCGCTGTGTTGCGCGACCGCTCCAAATTGCTGGCAACCCTGTTCGCCACCATGCCCATCAACATGCCCCTGGCGTTGTGGGTGCTGGCAAGCGGCGTCGATGCCAGCAGTTCAACGCTGGCCGAGTACGCCCGGCTGTTTTTCATCAGTTTGATTCCTGGGCTGATCTGGCTGGCTGTGGTGTATGTGGCGCTGCGCGGTGGGTGGACGCTGCCCGGCGCCCTGCTGGCGGGGTATGCTGTGTGGGGGGCGATTATCGGCGCGCTGTATGCGCTGGGCGTGTTGTCCGCGCCGGCGTAATCCGCGCCGCAGTCGCGCGCCGCAGTCGCGCGCCGCGCAACCAAAACAGCCTTGTCGCATCTAACTGACAGGCCATCCAGCGCACGGCCAGACGGTAGAATGCGCGGCTATGAAATCAAGCATGTGGTCAGAGCAGTTTGCGGACGTTGGAGCCGTTGAAGCAGACGCGGCAGATGTGGCCGGCGCGCCGGCGGAGAAAAGCGCCGCCGGCGTGGCGTGGGACCTGAGCGCGTTCTTCAGCGGGCCGGATGACCCGGCCATCGAGCGCGCATTCCGGGACACAGCGGCGCAGGCCGAGGCTTTCGCCGCCCGATATCGGGGCACGATCAACACGCCCGACGGGGTGACTGCCGATCATCTGTTGATGGCCCTGCAGGAAGCTGAGAACTTGCAGGAAACGATCCTCAAACTCAGCGCGTATGCGTCGCTGCTGTTTGCCGCCGACACCAGCCAGGAAGCGCACCGCACGCTGATGCAGCGGGTCGAAGAGCACACGACCGGCCTGCGCAACCAGCTTCTCTTCTTCGACCTGGAATGGCTGGACGCGCCGGAGGCGCGCGCGCAACAGTTGATAGACGATCCGCTGTTGGCCCCATACCGGCACTATTTGAGCAGCGAGCGCCGCTTCAAGCCGCATACACTCACTGAGCCGGAAGAACGATTGATGAACGACAAGGATCTGACCGGCATCAATGCCTGGCAGCGTTTCTTTGCCGAGTTCAACGCGGCGCAGCGCTTCAAAGTTCAGGTCAATGGCCAGGCGCGCGAAGTGAACCAGAGCGAAGCGTTGACGCTGCAACGCGACCCGGATCGCGGCGTGCGGCGGGCTGCGTTCGAGGCGTTCTATGGCGGGCTGGAATCCCAGGGTCAGGTGCTGTCGTTTGTGTACGACACGCGCTTCCACGATCATCTGGTAACCAGCCGGCTGCGCAAGTATGCAGACCCCATAGCGCCCCGGCATCTGGCGAACGAGATCGACGCCGAGGCTGTTCATACGATGATGGATGTGGTGGAGCGCAACTACCCGCTGGCGCACCGCTACTTTGCGCTGAAGGCCGGCCTGTTGGGCCTGCCGAAGCTGGAGCTATACGATCAGTACGCCCCGTTGCTCGATGCAAAAGAGCACGTGACATTCAACGAGGCGCGCGAGATCATTCTTTCCGCGCTGGGGCGTTTCTCGCCGGCGTTTGAGGATATTGCCCGGCGTTTCTACGACGAGCGCTGGATCGACGCCGACCCGCGCAACGGCAAACGCGGCGGGGCGTTCTGCGCCGGCGTGTCGCCCTCGGCGCATCCGTACATCCTGTGCAACTACAACGACGATCTGCGCGATGTGATGACGGTGGCGCACGAGCTGGGTCACGGCATTCATTTCTACCTGAGCCGCAGGCAGACGCTGTTCAACTTTTACATGAGCCTGCCGGTGGCGGAAACCGCCAGCGTGTTCGCCGAGATGCTGGTGTTCGATGACTTGCTGGCCGGCCTGAGCGATCCGCGCAAGCGGCTGGCGCTGATCGCCGGCAAGCTGGAAGACAGCTTTGCCACCCTGTTCCGGCAGACGGTGCTGACCCGCTTCGAGCAACTGGTGTACGCGGCGCGGGCAAAGGGCCGGCTGAGCGGCGCTCAGATCGGCGACTTGTGGCTGCAAGCCAATGCGCCGTACTACGGCGATGCGGTGTCGCTGACAAAGGGGTACGAATGGGGATGGTCGTACATTCCGCACTTCATCAACACCCCGTTCTATTGCTACGCCTATGCGTTTGGCGAATTGCTGGTGCTGGCGTTGTACGGGAAATACCGGCGCGAGGGCGCCGCGTTTGTGCCGCGCTACACCGCGCTGCTGGAATCCGGGGGCAGCCTGTCGCCGGCCGAGCAACTGGCGCTGGTGGGCGTGGACATTCACGATGCCGGGTTCTGGCAGGTCGGGTTCGGCGAATTGCAGCGCCTGATGGATGAAGCGGAGCGTCTGGCGGCCGCGACGCAGGTTTGACCTGTTACGCGCGCTGAATCTTGACGAAAGACTACGGTGCCGTTATCCTCCTGCACGCTGAGCCGGGCGCGATGCGCGCCGAGGGCCAGACATGTGCCGGCGGATTGAGATTTTGGGAGCAGATTGCACAAGCTAAGGAGTGAACACACAGCATGGCTAACACAATTGTAGTGACAGATGGAGATTTCGAGACCAAGGTGGAAAAGGCGCGGGGCGTCGTGCTGGTCGATTTCTGGGCGGAATGGTGCGGCCCCTGCAAGATGGTCGCGCCCATCGTCGATCAAATCGCCGAGGAGCACAGCGGCAAGCTGACCGTCGGCAAGCTGGATGTCGATTCCAACGCCAACACGGCGATGAAGTACGGCGTCATGAGCATTCCGACGCTCATCCTGTTCAAGGACGGCCAGCCGGTCGAGCGGCTGGTCGGCTACATGCCAAAAGAGCGGTTATTGGCAAAGATCAAGCCGCATCTGAACTGACGGAGCCGGCTGCGCCCGGCGTCTGAGTCGTGAACAACGGCGCCGGGTCATCCTTGACAATACGTTCTGGTTAACGATAATTGCTCAATCAGTGATCCCAGATCTACGTAGGGCGGGCTGTGAGCAGCGGCATCCCATATCGAGGGTGTTCCAGCGTAACTGCCCGTTTTGGGCGTTCCTTTTTTAAGGAGGTGAGGCCAGGCGCCGGATCAAGCCGATGCCCTGTGATTCTGCAGATTGTCCAACTCTCGGTTGAGCGTTACACGATCACTCGTTGTTTCAAGGAGGAGAAATCCATATGAAAACCAGGAAACTGTCTGCCGTTTTGGGACTGACTGCCGCAACCAGCATGATTCTGGCCGCCTGCGCGGCCCCGGCAGGCACGCCAATTGTGCAAACTGTCGTTGTGAAAGAGACGGAAGTCGTCGTCGAGACGAAGGAAGTCGAAAAGGTCGTTGAGAAAGTCGTCGAAGTCACCGTGCCCGCTCCTCAGGCGGCTGAATGGACAACCCCGCACCCCATCCTGAGCGACATTCGCGTGCGCCAGGCGATTGCGCACTGCACAGACCGCAGCGCGTTGATCGGCTCGGTGTACGGCTACCTGCCGGAAGAGGAGCGCTCCAAGCTGTTCATGGACACCTTCATCCCGAAGGATTCCGTGTGGTACGCCAGGAACGTCGATCCGAATGCCAACATCGTGGACTATCCGTTTGATGTGGAAAAGGCCGGCCAGTTGCTGGATGAAGCCGGCTGGACACTGCCCGAAGGCGCCCGCATTCGTGTGAATGACAAGAAGGAGCCGCTGGCGTTGCGCTTCACCACGACCAATGCGCCGTTCCGCCAGACGTGGGGCGCGGTGTTTGTCAGCTCGCTGCAGCAGTGCGGCATCCAGCTCCTGCCGTCGTATATCCCCGGCTCGATCTGGTTCGGCGGCAACTCTGGTCTGCGCCGGCGCGACTTCGACATTGGCGCGTTCGCCTGGGTGGGCGAACCTGAGCCGCCGGGCGTGACGCTGTACGCCTGCGACCAGATCCCGACGCCGGCCAATAACTGGAACGGCCAGAACTACATGGGCTGGTGCAACGAGAAAGCCAGCCAGGCAATCAAGCAGGCCAACAATACCCTGGATGACGCCGAGCGCAAGCGTTTGTATACCATCGTTCAGGAAGAGTTCAGCAAGGACATGATCTCGTTGCCGCTCTTCCAGCGCCTGGAAGCTACCGCGTATAGCAAGGACCTGAAGGGCCTGATCCCCGATCCGAATGAGTATTTCTCGGCCAGCGCCGACCAGTGGGAGCTGGCGGGCAAGGACACCGTCGTGATTGCGCAGGGCCAGGAGCCGGCTTCGCTGTTCCTGCTGCAGGAAAGCGCGGCGGTCGCTGTGGTTGTCGGCCAGTTGGTGTTCGGCGTGTTCAATACATCCTACAACTATGGCTTCCAGCCGGTGTTGTACGAGGGCGACGAGTTCCCGTCTCTCGATAACGGCGGCGCGGTCAATGCAGAAGTCGAGATCAAGGACGGCGATGTGGTCGTGAACGCTGACGGCGATGTCGGCACGCTGAAGGACGGCAAGCTGGTGGACATTGAGGGCAAAGAACTCGGCCTGACCGGCAAGAATCTCGCCGGCGAGGATGTGCAGATTGCCGCCGGCGCCAAGCTGCCGCAACTGACCGTGACCTACAAGTTCAAGCCGCATAGCTGGAGCGACGGCGAGCCGGTCAAGAAGGCCGACTGGGAACTGGGCTACAAGGTGGCCTGCGATCGCGAGTCCGGCGCGGTGAGCTACTTCACCTGCGACCGCGTGGTGAGCTACGAGGCGCTGGACGACAACAGCTACAAGGTGGTGTACGCGGCCGGGTATCAGCCGCCGCAGTATTACCTGGCGCCGTTCGGCTACTATCCGTCTCATCGCAAGATCGGCGACAAGACGCTGGCCGAAATCGAGCCGAAAGAATTCAAGAACCTGCCGGAATTGACCGACACGCCGCTGGGCACCGGCCCGTACGTGATCAAGAGCTGGGAGCGCGGCCAGCGCATCACGCTGGAAGCCAACCCCAACTACTGGAAGGGCGAGCCGAAGGTCAAGAATATCGTCGTTCAGATCTTCGATGCCAACCCGGCCGGCGCCGTGGCCGCTTTGTTGCAGGGCACGGTCGATGTGGTCGGCAAGGAAACCCTGGGCGCCGGTCAGGAGCTCCAGACCGTGATCGAAGAGAACGCGAAGGGCACCATCGTGGCCGAGCCGATCGCCAGCCCGACCTGGGAGCATGCTGACTTCAACCTGAACATCCGCTAGTTCAGGTTTGAGGAGCGGTAGAAAGCTGTGAGTACCGGGCGAGTAGCTCGCGCTGGCGCGAGCTACTCGCCGTGTTATAGGCAGGGTGTCGCATGCTCAATTACCTGATCCGCCGGTTTGCGGTGATCGTGACGATGGCGTTTGTCATCTCGTTTGTCTCATTCGCGCTGTTATACGCCGCGCCCGGCGGCCCGCTTGAGCAACTCGCTTCAATGCAGAGCACCACGCGCAGACCCGATCCCGACGAAGTCGAGCGCATCATGAAGCGCTATGACCTCGACCTGGATATTGGCATTCGCTTCCTGCGCTGGTTGATCGGGCATCCGCGCGGGTCGATCGTCATCGGCGGACAGGAGATTTCTCCAAATCTCCAGGTCGGATGCCTGAAACCCGGCAGGGCACAACTGGTGTATCCAGACGGGCGAATCGAGGAGATCAATTGCGCCAAACCGGTCTACCTGCGCGATCTGGACGGTCGCCCCGTCAGCAATGGCGTGATCATGCTCGACTTTGGCCGCTCGCAGCAACTGGCGCGCGAGCAGCCCGTTTCACAATTAATCAACACACGACTTGGCCCCACCCTGCTTTTGATGGGGTTGTCCACTTTTCTGGCTATTGCAATCGCCATCCCGATCGGCGTCTATTCCGCCGTGAAGCAGTATTCTCGATTCGATTACTTCTTTACGACGCTGGCTTTCTTTGGCTCTGGAATGCCAACCCTGTTTACAGGGGTGATGGGGATCCTGATCTTCGCGCTGATCTTCAAAGACCTGGGGCTGCCGTATCTGCCGGCCGGGCTGGCAACCTCGAACCGGGATGTTGCCATTCCGGTGTTTGGGCTGATCAGAGCCGGCACCGTGCCGGATCGGATATGGCACCTCATCCTGCCGGTGTCCGTGCTGACGTTTTTCAGCCTGGCCGGCTGGACGCGCTTCATCCGCTCTTCGATGCTGGAAGTGCTGCGGCAGGACTATGTGCGCACAGCGCGCGCCAAAGGGTTGATCGAGCGCGTGGTGATTATGAAGCACGCGCTGCGCAATGCGCTGATCCCTTTCGTCACCCTGCTGGCCGGCGTGTTGCCCTCGTTGTTCGGCGGCGCCATTATTACCGAAAGCGTCTTCAGTTGGCCGGGTATCGGCAAGTTGTTCATCAACTCGCTCACCGCAAGCGACTATCCGGTTGCCATTGCCTATTTGTTGATCTCGACCTTTTTGACGCTGGTCGGCTTCCTGGTGTCCGATGTGTTGTACACAATCGTCGATCCGCGCATCCGAATGAGTTAGCATTGGCGGCGTAATTCGAGTGAGAATGTGAGAAAGCTCAATGGCTAGCACCACAGCAGACCTGCCCGCCGCTTCGCGCGGCATCAACCTGCGCAAACCCGAAAGTCAATGGGGCATTGTCCTGCGGCGTTTTCGCCGGCATCGTCTGGCGATGATTTCGTTGTTCGTCCTCGTGCTGATTTTCGTCGCATCCCTGCTGGCGCCGATTCTGGCCCCATTCCCCCGCGACGCGACAGGTCTGGCGCCGCGCTTTTCCGCCCCGTTGACCGCCAATTCTCAGACCGGCGCCCTGCATATTCTGGGCGTCGACCATGTCGGGCGCGATTTCTTCACACGGCTGCTGTATGCGGCGCGCATCACCCTCAGCGTGGCGTTCTCCGTCGCCACCGCCGCGACACTGGTTGGCATGACGCTCGGCGCGCTGGCCGGCTACTTTCGCGGCATCGTGGATAGCATCGTGATGCGCGTCCTCGAGTTCATGGCCTCGATCCCGGACTTTCCGATCCTGCTCATCATCGCTTCCATCCTCATCACGGATCCAAAACTTCTGCCATACCCGCCGTTCCTGCTGAATCTGGTTGGCAATCTGATGCTGCTGAACACAGTGGGCATCGAGCGCGCGCAGGTGTTGACGATGATCGTCGTGCTCACGTTGTTCGGCTGGACGGGCGCAGCGCGCCTGATGCGCGGCATGGTGCTGTCGGTGCGCGAGCGCGACTTCATCGAATCCGCGCGCTCGCTGGGCGCCAACAACGCCAGAATCATTCTGCGACATGTGGTGCCCAATGCGTTCCCGCCGCTGGTTGTGGCGTACACGCTCAGCCTGGCCGGCGCGCTCACCGCTGAAACGGCGCTGAGCTTCCTCGGCGTCGGCATCACCGATCCGACGCCGACATGGGGCAACATGCTCCAGTTCGCCACCAACTTCATGTTGACCAATCCCTGGGTTCCACTCATCCCCGGCATCCCGGTCGTTCTGTGCTCCCTCGGTTTCAACTTCATCGGCGACGGGCTGCGCGACGCGCTGGACCCCCGGCTCAAGATGTAACCCCAAAATCAGCAGACGCTTTTGGGGTAAACTCTCACTCACTTCACGAAGACAAGGAGCAATCGGAGGATACATGAGTTCTGTAGCACCTGCGGCTGCCACAGGCGCGCGGGCAGCCGGCAAAGGCAAGGCCGGCTCGGACCGCAACGATCTGATGCTGGACGTTCAGGGCCTCAAGACTTACTTCTACACTGAGGACGGCGTTGTCAAGGCAGTCGATGGCGTTGACCTGAAAGTAAAACGCGGTGAGACGGTCGGTATCGTCGGTGAATCCGGCTGCGGCAAGAGCGTGACCTCACTGTCAGTTATGCGGCTCATCGGCGCCCCGGGCAAAATCCTCGAAGGCAAAATTATTTTCGACGGCGTCAATCTGCTCGATCTTCCTGAGAAGGAGATGACCCAGATCCGTGGCAACCGCATCTCGATGGTGTTTCAGCAGCCGACGACCTGCCTCAACCCGGTCTTCAAGATCGGCGACCAGATTGCCGAGGTGCTCAATATTCACCAGAGCCTTGGCAAGGAAGCCGGCTGGAAGCGCGCCATCGAACTGCTGCGCATGGTCGGCATCCCCGAGCCGCAGAAGCGCGTCCACGCTTATCCCCACGAGATTTCGGGCGGCCAGGCCCAGCGCGTCATGATTGCCATGGCATTGGCCTGCGCCCCCGAATTGCTGATCGCCGATGAGCCAACCACGGCGCTCGATGTGACTATTCAGGCGCAGATTCTTGATCTGATGCGCGATCTGCGCGACAAAACCGGCACGTCGATCATGCTCATCACGCACGACCTGGGCGTGATCGCGGAAATGTGCGAGCGCGTAGTTGTGATGTACGCCGGCCAGGTGGTTGAAGAAGCCGACGTGTACACCCTGTTCGCCAAACCGCTGCACCCATACACACAGGGTCTCATCGGCTCCATCCCGGTGCTGGGCAAGGTGCGCGAACGCCTCGATGTCATTCCGGGCATAGTGCCCAACCTGCTCAACCCCCCGCCGGGCTGCCGGTTCGAGCCGCGTTGCCAGGTGTGCCAGGGCGCGGCCCGAGAGCGCTGCAAAGTGGAGACGCCGCCATTGCGCGAGGTCGAGCCAAATCACTGGGTGCGCTGCTGGATGTATGAGAAGTGACATCGGCGCGCTTTATCAACCCCTGTCAGGTATTCATCCCGCATATCCAGCTTTTCAGTGCGCGACTGGTTAAGTAGCATGAATTCATCAACAAGCACTCCGACACTATCGACAGTATCTGCGCCAACGAACGGCAAGCCGCCGGTCGGTGAGCCAGACATGGTGCAGGTGAAAAACCTGGTGAAGTATTTTCCGATTCGCGGCGGCATCCTGCAGCGCACTGTCGCCCAGGTCAAAGCAGTTGATGATGTGTCGTTCAATATCAAGCGCGGCGAGACGCTGGGACTGGTGGGCGAGTCGGGCTGCGGCAAGACCACCGTTGGCCGCACCTTGTTGAGGCTGATCCCGGCCACGCGCGGCAAGGTGATCTTTGAAGGCGAGGACGTTTTTAGCCTGTCCGGCGCAGCCTTGAAAGCGATGCGCCGCAACATGCAGATCATCTTTCAGGATCCCTACTCATCGCTCGATCCTCGCATGCCGATTGGCGAGAGCGTCGGCGAAGGGTTGCTGGTTCACGGCATGCGGGACAGCAGGAAGCGCAATGAGATCGTCATGGAGATGTTGAAGCGCGTCGGCCTCGAGGACTATCACGCCCGGCGCTATCCGCACGAGTTTTCCGGCGGCCAGCGCCAGCGCATCGGCATCGCGCGCGCGCTCGCCCTGCGCCCGAAGTTCATCGTGTGCGACGAACCCGTGTCGGCCCTCGACGTGTCCATTCAGTCGCAGGTGCTCAACCTGCTCAAGGACCTGCAGCGCGAGTTCGGCCTGACCTACCTCTTCATCGCCCATAACCTCAGCGTCGTCGAGCACATCAGCGACCGCGTCGGCGTCATGTATCTCGGCAAAATGGTCGAGTTGACTGATCGGGAATCGTTGTTCCGCGACCCGCTGCACCCATACACCAAAGCGCTGTTGTCGGCCATCCCCATCCCCGATCCAACCCTCAAGCGCGAGCGCATTATTTTGCAGGGCGAGGTGCCAAGTCCCATCAACCCGCCCAGTGGATGCCGGTTCCACCCGCGCTGCCCGGTGGCGATCGATCGCTGCAAAGTCGATGACCCGCCCTTTGAGGAATTGCGCCCCGGCCACCTGGTGGCCTGTCATGTCGCCAAACAACAAGTCGAGGAAGAGAAGCGACTGGCTGCGTAGGCGGAGACGGCAGATAACAGACGGCAGATAACAAAACAGGTTGCAAAGGGGCGAGTCTGACACTCGCCCCTTTGCGCTTTTCCCTACTGGCATTCGCACAGCAGGCGAATGCCGGCCTCGATTCCCTTCTCGTAGCACGCCAGCGCGAAGCGCTCGTTTGGCGCATGTAACTGATCGCCTGGCAGACCGAAGCCAAGCAGGACAATCGGCTTGCCCAGCACAGCTTGAAAGTCGTTGACGACAGGGATGGAGCCGCCTTCCAGCATCCACACCGGCTCGTTGCCATAGGTTGCCTTTGCCGCGCGGGCCGCAGCCTGCATATACGGCGAATCGCGCTCGATGAGCGTCGCGCGGCTGCCTCCCTGTAACCCGCGAAAGGTGAGCGTGGTGGCCGGCGGCGCAACCTGCCGCATGTATTCTGTCACAGCCCTGGCCACTTTCTCCGGGTCTTGATAGGGCACAAGGCGGCAACTGATCCTGGCATACGCGACTGCCGGCAGCACGGTCTTGGCGCCCGGCCCGATATACCCGCCCCACATGCCATTCACTTCCAGCGTCGGTCGCGCGCCCATGCGCTCGGCGATGGAAAAGCCGGGTTCCCCGAACACCTGGCCGGCGCCAGTCTCGGCAATGATGCCGGCCTCGCTCAACGGCGCGCGCGCCAGGGCTTCCCGTTCGTCCGCGTCGAGTGTTCGCGCGTCGTCGTAGAAGCCGGGCACAAGGATGCGCCCCTGCTCATCCTTCAGCCGCGCCAGAATCTGCGCCAGGGCCATGAGCGGGTTTTGCACATTGCCGCCGTACGTCCCGGAGTGCAAATCATGCGCCGCGCAGCGCGCCTCAACTTCAAAGTAGATCAGTCCGCGCAGGCCATACACCAGCGCCGGCTGAGTGGGCGAGAGGAGTGATGAATCGCTGATCACAATCGCGTCGCAGGCCAGCAGGTCAGCGTGGCCGGCGATGAATGCGCCGAGATGCGTCCCGCCGATCTCTTCCTCCCCCTCGATCAGAAATTTAACATTCACCGGCAGCGTGCCCGCCGTCTTCAACAGCGACTCGACCGCTTTGATGTGCGCCATGTGCTGGCCCTTGTTGTCGCTGGCCCCGCGCGCGTAGATGCGCCCGTCGCGGATGGCCGGCGCAAACGGCCCGCTCTCCCATTCCTCGATCGGGTCGGCCGGCTGAACGTCGTAGTGGCCATAGATCAGCAGGGTGGGACGACGCGGGTCGCTGTGTTGCCATTCGGCGAAGACCACCGGGTTGCCCGGATCAGCTTCGCTGCCGGTTTCGTACACCTCGGCGCGCAACCCCAGCTCTCGCAGATGGTCGGCCAGCCATAGCGCCGCGTATTTGATGTCCCGACCGTGTTCCGGCCGGGCGCTGACGCTGGGGATGGTCAGATACTCTGACAATTGAGCTACGAACAAGTCGCGGCGCGCTTCGGCGTACCGGAGCGCATTGTCAAGCATGCTGGTCATGATTCACCTCGTTTCACTTGTCTTGCGCCGTTCAGCGAGCAGCAGATCGTAATCCACCAGCCAGCGCCGGATGGCGACGCCGGCCAGCCCCAGCCGGCCCAGCAGCGCGGCAAACTCGGCGGATGGCATGGTTCGTCCTGGCAGTTTCCAGGCGTCCGGCCCCACCCGGTTGCTGACCATCAGCAGGCCGCCCGGCTTCAGCACACGCGCCAACTCTGCAACCGCCTCGAACGGGCGCGGGAAGAACTCGATGGCTTCCAGACACGTGACCACGTCGAAGCTGGCGTCTTTGAATGGCAAGCGTTGCGCGTCGTGACGCATCCACGCCACACGATCTGCATAGCCGCTTAGTTTAGCCTGCGCCTGCGCCAGCATCTTCGGCGAGATGTCCGGCGCGACGATGCGCCCCCGGAACGCCGGCTGGGCCAGCAGGGCCGCCGGCAGCCGGCCTGTGCCGGTGGCAACATCCAGGACGCGCGTCTCTGCCCGTCGGCTGCTCATTGTCCGCAGATATTCCAGAATCGGCAGAGCCAGCATGACGGCGTCGCTGGTTGAGTCGAATTGCTTGACATGATCGTATCGGCGCGCGTAGCGATCGTACAGGAACGCCACGACACGGCGCCCCAGGTATGCGCCTTCGGCCACAGCCAGTTGCCACCAGGCGATCAGCCCGGCCAGCGCGGCCGCAATCACAACGAACACAATCAACGCGATGCCGGTCACGCCGCCATATTACCAGCCCTGGCGCGTTTCGCTGAGTATTGCGCGCGCCCGTGCTAGACTCGCGCGCATGAACGAGGCAACCGTAACCGTCATCGGGGGCGGTCTGGCCGGCACAGAAGCCGCCTGGCAAATTGCCGAGAGCGGGTTGCGCGTCCGGCTGTATGAGATGCGCCCGCGCAGGATGACGCCGGCGCACACCACCGGCCATCTGGCCGAGCTGGTGTGCAGCAATTCGCTCGGCTCGGACCTGATCGACCGCGCGCCCGGCCTTTTGAAGGACGAACTGCGCAAGCTCGGCTCGCTGCTGATGCGCTGCGCCGCCGAGGCTGCTGTGCCGGCCGGCGGCGCGCTGGCCGTTGACCGCGACGTGTTCGCGCAGGCCGTCACGCAACACATCGAATCCCATCCACGCATCGAGATCGTGCGCGAAGAAGTGACGCGCATTCCCAGCGAGCCGGCTGTGATTGCCACCGGCCCGCTCACTTCCGACGCGCTGGCCGCCGACATCGCCCGGCTCACCGGCAGCGAATATCTGTACTTCTGGGACGCCATCGCCCCGATCGTCACGCTCGAATCGATCGACTTCACGCGCGCGTTTCGCGCCTCGCGCTTTGACCGGCATTCACCCCCTGCCACGCAAGCGACGCCGAGCGAGACGGGGGCTAAAGCAGACGTGGACACACAATCTGAGACCGAAGGCGACTACATCAACTGCCCGCTGACACGCGAGGAGTACGACGCATTCGTGGACGCGCTTGTGTCAGCCGAGACAGCCACCCTGCGCGACTTTGAGCTGCGCGACGAGCGTTTCTTTGAGGGCTGCCTGCCCATCGAGGTGCTGGCGCGGCGCGGGCGTCAGGCGCTGGCCTTTGGGCCGATGCGACCGATCGGCATCCGCGACCCGCGCACCGGTCGCCGGCCCTACGCCGTCGTCCAACTGCGGCAGGACAATCTGGCCGGCAGTCTGTACAACCTGGTCGGCTTTCAGACCAACCTTAAATTCCCGGAGCAGGAGCGCGTGCTGCGCCTGATCCCCGGCCTGGGCAACGCTGAATTCGAGCGATTCGGCCAGATTCATCGCAACACGTTCATCAACTCGCCCGCGCTGCTGGAGACGACGATGCGTTATCGGGATGGCGAGCGGCAGGGATATCCGGCGCTGTTCTTCGCCGGCCAGATTGTGGGCGTGGAAGGCTACGCCGGCAACATCGCCACCGGGCTGGTGGCCGGCCTGAATATCGCTCGCCTGCTGAAAGGCCAGCCCCTGCTCAGCCTGCCGCCCACCACCATGATCGGCGCGCTGTGCCACTACGTGCGCCATGCGGAACAGAAGACCTTTCAACCGATGAAAGCCAACTTCGGCATTCTGCCGCCGCTCGAGGGGGAGTTGGGCCGGCGCCCGCCGCGCGACAAACGGACCAGGGCCGCCCTGCATGTCGCGCGCGCGCAGGCCGATCTGGACGCATTTCTGGCGCGGCTGCGCAGCGAGTGAATCGGCGGAAGCACACCCATCGGCGCTGTTTGGGGTAAAATGCAATTTGCATCTGGAGAGATGCCGGAGTGGTTGAACGGGGCGGTCTCGAAAACCGTTGTGGGGCATTCGCCTCACCGTGAGTTCGAATCTCACTCTCTCCGCTCTCAAAAGTCACCCTCCCATCCCTGTGGGAGGGTGAACAGTTTACAGGCTTGAAAATGGCTGTGCGCTGTGCGGAATGCCTGAACGAGGCGATTGAACGATGCGAGGTGTCTGGCGTGCCGTTGTGCGCCGGCTGCCTGTGGTACACCGAGGATGGCCGGCGTGTCAGCGAGCGGGTCGCGCGGCGGATGAGCGAACAGGGCCAGACCGTCTACTCCCCGAAGACCTACCTTGACCAGTTGGGCGCAGCCATCGAGCTGCCGCGCCTGCCCGAGGCGCCCCCTTTGCCCGGCCGGCAACGCAACGGAAACGACTTCATCGCGGCGCTGGCCGGAATTGGCGGGATCATCTCCATCGCCACGTGTTTCGGGGTGGGCTTCGCGTTCTGCGCGCCGCCATTGCCGCTGCTGCCGTTGTTGCTGGGGGGGATTGGGCTGGCCGGCGCGCGCCACGCCAGCAGGCCGGAGCAGGCTCGCCTGCTGTCGTGGCTTGGCATCGCCGGGGGACTGGGCTTCATTGCCCTGATGCTGCTGCTGGTAATTGGATCAATCGCTTTCGGCACGACCAGCCTGCTGGGCACGCTGCTCATCCCTGCGGGCACACCGCCCCCCTGACACAAAACCGCGCTGCTATAATGCGCGCGCCCGGCCAAGCGCGCCCGGGCCACAGACGACTCAGGCGCGTCGGGCGTCTCCTATTAACGACCATGCGAGTTCTGATCACAGGGATGGACGGGTTCGCCGGCAGCTATCTGGCCGAACTCCTGCTGCGCGAAACACACTGGAATCTGATCGGCGTGTCGCGTTCGACCGAGGGAGAACGGGCCAGCAACCGGGTGCAGTGGTGGCGGCTCGACCTGCGCGACCCCGACGGCATCCGCCGGCTGATGAAGTACGAACGTCCCGATCTTATCATCCACCTGGCCGCCCAGTCGCACGTCCCAACGGCATGGAAGGATCCGTGGGCCACATTTGAAAACAACGTGCGCGGCCAGATCAACCTGCTGGAAGGCATCCTCATCAACCGGCTGACGCCGCGCGTCCTGATCGTCACCTCCAACGAGGTGTACGGCGCGCCGGCGCTGTCGAGCGACCTGCCGTTCACCGAGGCCAGCCCGCTGCGCCCCAACAATCCCTATGGCGTGAGCAAAGCCGCGCAGGACCTGGCGGCGCTGCAATACCACTTGAGCCACAGGCTCGACCTGGTGGTGGCGCGACCGTTCAACCATATCGGCCCGCGCCAGCGCGAGCACTTTGTGGTGAGCGACTTCGCCCGGCAAATCGCGCTGATCGAGGCCGGCAAACAGGAGCCGGTGATGCGCCTCGGCAACATGAGTGCCCAGCGCGACTTCACCGATGTGCGCGACGTGGCGCGGGCGTATCTGGCGCTGATCAAGTTCGCGGACGGGGGGCGGGCATACAACGTGTGCAGCGGCGTCCCGCGCTCGATCCAGTCGATCCTTGACCTGATGTTCAGCATGACAAGCGCGCGCATCACGGTGGAAACCGATCCTGCGAAGTTTCGCCCGGTGGACACGCCGATCAGCTATGGCGACCCGGGCCGGCTGCGCGAAGCCACCAACTGGGCGCCGGCCATCCCCTTCGAGCAGACTATCGCCGATGTTCTGAACGACTGGCGCGCCCGCGTCGCTGCCGGCGCAGCCTGACACCCCGCATGCGCTGACGTATGAGCAAACCTACCGCACTCATCACCGGCATCACCGGCCAGGACGGCTCGTACCTGGCCGAGTTTTTGCTGTCCAAAGGGTATCGCGTCGTTGGCATGGTGCGCCGCAGCAGCACCACCAACTTTGACCGCATCCACCACATCCAGGACGCGATCGAGATCGTCGCCGGGGACCTGCTGGACCAGTCATCGCTGATGGACATCATGCGCGAATACCAGCCGGATGAGGTGTACAACCTGGCCGCGCAGTCGTTCGTGCAGGCTTCGTTCAGCCAGCCGGTGCTGACCGGCGAGTTCACCGCGCTGGGCGTCACGCGCGTGCTGGAAGCCATTCGCCTGATCAAGCCGGACGCGCGCTTCTATCAGGCCAGCAGCAGCGAGATGTTCGGCAAAGTGGCCGAAGTGCCGCAGCGCGAGACGACGCCCTTCCACCCGCGCAGCCCTTACGGCGTGGCGAAAGTGTACGGACACTGGATCACCGTCAACTACCGCGAAAGCTACAACCTGTTCGCGTGCAGCGGCATCCTGTTCAACCACGAAAGCAAGCGTCGTGGCCTGGAGTTCGTCACGCGCAAGGTGACGCACGCCGCGGCGCGCATCAGCCTGGGCCTGCAGGACAAGGTGAAGCTGGGCAACCTCGACGCCCGGCGCGACTGGGGCTATGCCGGCGACTACGTGCGCGGCATGTGGCTGATGTTGCAGCAGGATCAGCCGGATGACTATGTGCTCGCCACCGGCGAGACGCACTCGGTGCGCGAGCTGTGCGAAGTGGCCTTCGCGCGCGTCGGGCTGGACTGGCAACAGCACGTCGAAATCGACCCGCGCTTCTACCGCCCCGCTGAAGTTGATCTGCTGATCGGCGACGCCGGCAAAGCTCGCCAGCGCCTGGGCTGGGCGCCGGAAGTGCGCTTCAAACAGTTAATTGAAATGATGGTGGACGCCGATCTCGAAAACCTCAAGCGCGAACACGCGACGCGGGCCTAGCGCCGCGCAACAAGACACAGCAACCAAAAACCCAGGGAGTTACAAAGCCATGAGCGACATCAAGTTTGGAACAGACGGCTGGCGCGGACGCATCGCCGATGATTACACCTTCACGAACGTGCGGCGTTGCGCGCAGGGCTACGCCGCATATATCCTGGAGACGGCCAAAGACAAGCCGGCCGGCGAGCTGTCGGCAGTCATCGGCTACGACAAGCGCTTTCAATCCGAAGACTTCGCGGCGGCAGCCGCTGAAGTGCTGGCCGCGCACGGCATTAAAGTCTGGCTGACCGACGGCGCAACGCCTACGCCGGTGATCGCCTACGCAGTCGTGGACAAGCGCGCGCTCGGCGCGATCAACATCACGGCCAGCCACAACCCGCCGCACGACAACGGCTTTAAGGTGCGCGGCAGCACCGGCGGCGCCATCGATCCCGACGGCCTCAAACGCATCGAGTCGCTCATCCCCGCCGGATCAGATGTGAAAAGCATGAGCTACGACCGCGCCGCCTCACAGGGGCTGATCGAGACGTTCGACCCCGCGCCGCCCTACCTCGCCAACCTGGCGAAGCTGGTGGACACGCAGCCCATCCGCGACGCCGGCCTGAAGATCGTGGTGGACGCCATGTGGGGCAACGGGGCCGGCTGGCTTACCCGCATCCTGGGCGGCGGCAGGACGCAGATCATCGAGATTCACAACACGCGCAACCCGATCTTCCCGGAGATGAAGCGCCCGGAGCCGATCCCGCCCAACGTGGACGCCGGCCTTGCCGCCACTGTGCAACACGGCGCGGATTGCTGTTGCATCATGGACGGTGACGCCGATCGCTGCGGGTTTGGTGATGAGCAGGGCCGCTTCGTCGATCAACTGCGCGTGTTTGGCCTGCTGGCGCTGTACCTGCTGGAAGTGCGCGGCCAGCGCGGGCCGATTGTTAAAACGCTCAGCACAACTTCCATGCTCGAGCAGCTTGGTCAGATATACGGCGCGCCGGTGTATGAAACCGGCGTCGGCTTCAAGTACGTCGCGCCGAAGATGACCGAGGTGGACGCCCTGATCGGCGGCGAGGAAAGCGGCGGCTACGCTTTTCGCGGCCATGTGCCGGAGCGCGATGGCATTCTGGGCAACCTGTATCTGCTCGATTTCATGGTCAAGACTGGCCGCGCGCCCTCGCAACTGGTGGAGTTGCTGTTCAGCAAAGTCGGCGCGCACTACTACGACCGCATCGACACGGTGTGCACGCCGGCCCAGCGCGATCAGGTGCGCGCGACCCTGACCGCCGCACAGCCCGGCACAGTGGCCGGCCTGCGCGTGACCGGCAAGAACATGACCGACGGCTTCAAGTTCGTGTTGGAAGATGGCGGCTTCCTGCTCATCCGACTGAGCGGCACCGAGCCGATTGTGCGCGTGTACACCGAGACTACACAGCAGGAGCGGGTGCAGGCGATTCTGCGCGATGGCGTGCGCCTGGCCGGCCTGGGCGACGCCGCCAGCGACGATTAGCCGGTCATGCTCTTTGACACGCATTGCCACCTCGACGCCGGCGCTTTTGATGCCGACCGCGATGAGGTCTGGGCGCGCGCGCAAGAGGCCGGCGTCGCGCGGCTGGTCAACCCGGCTTACGATCTGGCAAGCTGCCGGCGCGCGATTGAACTGGCCGCCCAGCACACGCACATTCATGCCGCAGTCGGCATCCATCCCAACGACTGCGCCACATTCGACGATGACCTGCCCGCCCTGCGCGCGCTGATCGGACAACCCAAAGTCGTCGCCATCGGCGAGATCGGCCTGGACTATCACTGGGAGCGCACGACGCCCGCGCAACAAGCGGCGGCGTTCGTGGCCCAGCTCGCTCTGGCGCGCGAATTTAACCTGCCGGTCATCGTGCATTGCCGCGACGCTTACGACGACGCGCTGGCGCTGCTCGAAGCGCACGCGCGGGGATTGCGTGTGGTGTTGCACGCATTCGGCGGGCGGATGGAACACGCTGAACGCGCGCTGGCGCAGGGCTGGCACATCGGCATCGGCGGGCCGGTCACCTATCGCAAGGCCGAGAACCTGCGCGAAGTGGCCGGCGCCATCCCACTCGATCACATGCTCCTCGAAACCGACTCGCCCTATCTCCCGCCCCATCCATATCGCGGCCAGCGCAACGAGCCGGCCTGGGTAGCCCTCGTAGCTGAGAGCGTATCTCAGGTTCGCGGCGTATCATTGGCGCGCGTTGCGGATGAAACGACATCTGCCGCAATGACGTTTTTTGGGTTGTAGAGCGAGTGGAAATATGGATACTGTGTCCGGGCTGGCGCACGAGACCGCAGCCGGCCAATCAATTCGAATGGAGTCAACACACGGGATGGAAGCTGTTCCGGGCGCTGCGCGCAACACGCCACACCGCGCAATGGATCTCATCCGCGACCAGATGGCGCAGGTCGAATCGACCCTGTTGAGCCTGCCCGATCTTCAGCCGGCTGAGTTGCGCCGAGCCGTCGAGGTCATCGTCAAAAGCGGCGGCAAGCGCATCCGCCCGACGGTCACGCTGCTGGTTGCCGGCCTGCTCAACAATCTCGACAACGAGCGCATCATCCACCTTGCCAGCGCCGTCGAAATGTTGCACACCGCCACCCTGGTGCACGATGACCTGATCGACGGGTCGCTGATGCGGCGCGGCGAGTCCACGCTGAACGCGCGCTGGACGCCGGCCGCCACGGTGCTGACAGGCGATTATTTATTCGCCACAGCCGCCAGCCTGGCCGCGCAAACCAACAGCGTGCGCGTGATGAACATCTTTGCCGAAACGCTCAGCGTGATCGTGGCCGGCGAGCTGCAACAACAGTTCACCGACTGGGCCCGGCGCAGCACGCGCGACGACTACTTCCGCCGCATCTACGCCAAGACGGCTTCGATGTTCGTGCTGGCCGCCACCGCCGCCGGCGTGTTGAGCGAGGCGAGCGAAGCGCAGATGGCCGCCCTGCTTGACTATGGCCGCGACCTGGGCATGGCCTTCCAGATCATGGATGACATCCTGGACTTCACCGGCGAGCAGGCCGCCGTCGGCAAGCCGGTCGGCAGCGACCTGCGCCGGGGCCTGATCACCCTGCCCACCATCTGCCACATCGAGTCGAACGAGCGCGACGCGCGCATCGACTGCGCCCTGCGCGGCGAGTGCGACGCGGAAACCTACGATGCGCTGATCGAGCAGATCAGAACTTCGGGCGCGGTGGACATGGCCCTGGCCGAGGCGCACAGGATCGCGTCCAGCGCGAAACGCGCTCTGGCCGGCTTCCCGGACAGCGCATACCGCGCCACGCTGATGGAGCTGGCCGACTACACGTTACAACGCAACACGTAAGCCGGCGCGCATTGACCCCCGCCTGCCCACTCGCGCCGGTTCGCTGCCATGCTCACCGTTGTCATCGTGAACTGGAATGTGCGTGATGCGCTGCGCGCGTGCGTGCAGTCACTGGAGCGCCACCCGGCCAGCCGGCATCCGCAGCGCATTATCGTGGTGGACAACGCCTCGACCGACGACAGCGTTGCCATGCTGCGCGCGGAGTTTCCCGCCGTTCACCTTGTCACCAGCGCGCGCAACCTGGGCTATGGCGGCGGCAACAACCTGGGCCTGGCCTGCGCCGAGCAACTGGACGCAGAGGCCGGCCAGCCGGCGCTCGCTCAAGCGCGCTATTTCCTGATCCTCAACCCGGATACCGAAGTAACGCCCGGCGCGCTGGACGCCCTGCTGGACTACGCCGACGCCCACCCGGACGCGGGCATCATCGGCCCGCAATTGCGCTATGCAGATGGCGCGCCGCAATCCTCGCGCCGGCGCTTTCCCACCCTTGCCACGGCGTTGTTCGAGAGCACCTGGCTGCAACCGCTGGCCCCGCGCCGGCTGCTGGACAGGTACTATATGCGTGACCGGCGCGACGATGAAACCTGCGACGTGGACTGGGTGGTGGGCGCAGCGATGCTGGCGCGGCGCGAGGCATACCTTCAGGCCGGCGGCTTCGACGAACAGACATTCTTCATGTACTCGGAGGAGATCGACTGGTGCCGGCGCATCAAACAGGCCGGCTGGCGCGTGGTGTATCACCCGCAGGCGGTCATCGTGCACCACGAAGCCAGAAGCAGCGCGCAAGTCTCGGCGCGGCGCATGATCTACTTCAACACCAGCAAGGTGCGCTACTTCGCCAGGCACCATGGGCCGCTTCAGGCCGGCGTTCTGCGCGTGGCGCTGTTGAGTTTGTTTGCCGAACAGTTGCTGCTGGAAGGCGCCAAGTGGCTGATCGGCCATCGCCGGCCGCTGCGGGCCGAGCGCCTGGCGGCGTACCGGGCGGTGTTGCGGTCGGGGCTGCGCTGATCGAATATGGCTGCGACAAAACACAATTCGCGCTCGCGCCCGTCACTGAAGCACGAGTTTGTCCTGGAGGCGATGGGATATACGCATATCGCCGGCCTGGATGAGGCCGGGCGCGGGGCGTGGGCCGGGCCGGTGCTGGCCGCCGCCGTCATCCTGCCCCTCGATTCCGAAACTGCCAGCGCGCTGCGCGACGTGAACGATTCAAAGGTATTGTCGCCGGCGCAGCGCGCCGCGTGCCGGGAGCGGATCGTCCGCGTAGCGACGGCGTTTGCCATCGGCGCCGGCACGACGGAAGAGATCGACGCCCTGGGGATTATCAGCGCGACGCGGCTGGCGATGGCGCGCGCGATAGCCGCGCTGCCCCTGCAACCCGACGCGCTGCTGATCGACGCGCTGACGCTGCCCAATGTGCCCCTCCCACAGCGCGTCTTCAACTTCGCGGATTCGATCAGCCTGTCGGTGGCCGCCGCGTCGATTCTGGCCAAAACCGAACGTGACGCGCTGATGCAGGCGCTGGACGCGGCGCACGCGGGGTACGGGTTTGGCCGGCACAAGGGGTATGGCACGCGCGCGCATCGGCAGGCGTTGCGGGGATTGGGCGTGTCGCCGGCACACCGGCGCAGCTTTGGGCCGGTGGCGGCGCTGGCCAGGGGAGGCCAGCCAGCTTGATATCACCCACCAGACTGGCCGGGGACGTGTTTAGTTTTTGACGGCAGTTGCGGAAAAACCACGCGGTTATAGCGGCCTAACGGCCTGCGCATCACCCGCAGACGAGCCGAACGCAGCGAGGCGAAGCTTGTCGGGTGCATGCGCTGGTTAGCCAGCCCGTGAATGTGAACCTACGCTACCTGAAAAGTCTGACCAAGTGGCTGAAACTCGGCA
>CALBEF010000129.1 GCA_937927775.1 uncultured Anaerolineae bacterium
CGCTGCGCATCGCGCTGCCGGCCATCCAGCGACATCACACCGTACTCCAGGGCGCCTTTCAGAGTGATCCGCGTGTCGTTCGCCAACGTGACGGTGACGACGCCGTTCTTCTCACGCAGGATCAGGCGGGCCGGCGCCAGCGCGCGCCGGACGAAGTGCCAGGCCGGCTTGCGGCGCAGGTAATAGTCCACAATCGTCCAACCCACCTCGCCCCAGCAATCGGCGTACATCCAGAACAACCCGCCGTGGCAATCGGGCCGCGCGCGGAACGACTCCAGCGAGTAGGCGTACATCAGGCCCTGTGTCAGGCCGCTGTAAAGGAAATAGTCGTCCAGGCTGATCGACTCCGGGTCGGCGTAGTGCTTGCGGATGCCGGCGTCAACGGTGTTCTTCTCGAAGGTGTTGTTGTGGTGCTGCCACACCTGGCCCTGCCGGTCGAACGGCGCGCCGTCGAGATAGGCGACGACCGTTTCCTTCGGCGGCGCGCCGATGTAGCCATACTCCGAAATGAACAGCGATGAGCACTTGTCGTACTCTTCGGGCGTGATGCGCTTGTTCATGTCCGGGTTCATCATGCAGTCTGGCCAGTGATGCCGGTCGCCCACATCCGGCGCGTTGGGCGTCTCGCCGCCGTAGGGCGAGCCGTTCCAGTAAGGAATCTCCGGGCAGTTGGCGCGGACGATGGCCGGCAACAGGTAATTGTAGAGATAAGCCCCGCTGCGCGTCTGCTCATGCCACCATTCGTCGAAGCCCCAGTTATTTTCATTGTTGCCGCTCCACAGCGCCATGCAGGCGTGGTTGCGCAGGCGCCTGGTTTGATAGTCGGCCTCGCGGCGCACTTCCTCGACAAACCAGGGCAGATGATCGGGATAGGGGGCGCAGGCGAACATGAAGTCGTGCCAGACCAGGATGCCATAGCGGTCGCAGGCCTCGTAGAACGCCTCCGGTTCATACAGGCCTCCACCCCACACGCGCAGCATGGTGAAATTAGCCAGCTTTGCCTCGCGCACAAGTTTGTCATAGCGATCGGCGCCGGCGCGGGCGTAGATCGTGTCAACAGGAATCCAGTTCGCCCCTTTGCAAAAGACCTTGTGATCGTTCACCACAAAAGCGAACAGGTCGCGGTCGATGAGTTCGACAAAACGCAAGCCGGCTTTGACCGTTTGCGCCGCCCGCTCGCGTTGCGCGAGCAGCTCAACCTTAAAAACGTAGCGATGCTGCTCGCCCAGGCCGTTCGGCCACCACAGGCGGGGCGACTCGAGGCGCAGCGCGAAATCGACGAAGTTCAGGCCGGAGCGCAACAGCACCGTCCTGCTGATCGGCGGGGCAACCTGTTTGCCGTCTGCGTCGCGGAGTGTCAGGCGCAGTGTCGCATCGCCGGTCTTGAAGTAGTGCAGAAAGTCCACCGTGACGGTGACGCGCACTTCAATCGCCTGCGCAATGTCGGCGTCGGGGACGCGCTGGGGCAGCACGCGCACCTCGCGGATGCAGGCGGTGTTGAAGGCGCGGATGACTACATCGCCGGCGATGGCGGTGGTCGCCACGCGCGGGCTCCAGTCCCAGCCGAACGAGTATTGCGGCTTGCGAACGAAGACACGCCGCTGGTCGCCGCGTTCAGGCCGGCCATTTGCGGCTTCCGTGCTCACCGGCACGCCGAGCGGGGCCAGCATATCCGGCGTCACATCCTCCACGCCGGCTGTCAGCCGCACGAGCAGGGTGTTGTCGCCCTCGGCGTTGAGATGCGCCTTGATGTCCGCCACGAACGGGTAGAACGCGCTCCTGTGGTCGCCGAGGTGACGGTCGTTGAGAAAGATCGACGCATTGGCGTCCAGCCCGTTCAGTTCCAGTTCGACGGCGTCTGACGCGCGCCAGGCCGGGTCGGTGGGGAACGTCCTGCGGAACCACCACGAGCGATCTTCAGTCCAGGCGCAGTCAAAGCTGTTCAGGCCGAGCAGGGGGTCGCGGATGCGGCCGGCGTCCATCAAGCCCTGATGGATGTCGCCCGGCACAGGTTGCGATATCCAGCCGTCTGCGCGCGCCAGCACATGGCCGGCGTCCTGCGCCGTTGTAGTCAGCGGTTCATCGATCAGCGCCCATGTCCCGTTAAGCAATGTTTGTTTCATCTTGTCACCTGGCGCAATTATCGCTGCGAAAGGCAACGTTGAGAAACAAACTGTTCAGGGCGCGCACATGCCGGGCCGCGCAGGCGCAACGGCGCTATTGCAAAGCGGGGGTAGTCGCTTTGGAGGCAGAAAGTCGGCGTCGCAGGTTGACGAAGAAGGTCCGCGCGCGCGGGATGCGCAGGATGAGCAGAACGGCCAGCGCCCCGCCCCACAGCAGCGGCTCGCGCACATCCGCCTTCACCAGCCAGACGTAGTGCAGAATGACCAGCGCGCCGGCCAGATAGGCGAAACGGTGCAGGCGTTTCCACGTCCTGCCCAGCCGGCGCTGCCAGCCTCTGGTGGACGTGATCGCCAGCGGCAGCAGGATCAGCAGAGCAGCCAGGCCGGCCAGAATGTAACGCTTCTCGACAATCTCGCGCTGGATCAACCCCAGGTCCAGCCCGAAGTCAAGCACGCTGAACACGAGAAAGTGCAGCGCGGCATACAGGAATGCGTACAGACCGAACCATTTGCGCATGCGCAGCGCCGGCCTGAACCCCGTCACCGTGTTGACCGGCGTGCAGGCGAGCGACAGCATCAGCATGAGCAGCGCGAACTTGCCGGTGCGGAACGTGATGTCCTGAATGGGATTGACGCTCAGATTGCCGCGCGCGACATCCCACACCAGCACCACCAGCGGCAGCAACGCGCCGGTGTGGGCCAGCACCAGAAACCAGTTCGCTCGCAGCCAGGCCATCGGGGGTTGAAGGTTGAGGGTTGAGGGTTGCGTAGAGCGTATTGCGTATTGCGTGTTGCGTGTTGCGTGTTGCGTATTGCGTGTTGCGTATCACATGCTTCGCAATCGTCAATCGTCAATCGCCAATCCAAAATCGTCAGTAGTTGGCGCGCAGGTCCATGCCGGCGTACAGCGCGGCCACCTCTTCCTCGTAACCGTTGAACCTCAGCGTGGGCCGGCGCCCCATCTCGCCGATGCGGCGCTCGGTTGCCTGCGACCAGCGCGGGTGTGGCACATCGGGGTTGACGTTGGCGTAAAAGCCGTACTCATGCGGCGCAGCAGCCATCCACAGGGATGTGGGCTGCTCCGCCACCAAATCGATTTTGACAATCGACTTGATGCTCTTGAAGCCGTACTTCCACGGCACGACCAGCCGCACCGGCGCGCCATTCTGCGGCAGCAACTGCTTGCCATACAGGCCGGTGGACAAAATTGTTAAATTGTGCATGGCCTCGTCCAGACGCAGCCCCTCGACATACGGCCAGGGGAAGTATCGGTCGCGCTGGCCCGGCATCTCCTCCGGCCGCATCACCGTCTCGAAGCGCACGTACTTCGCGCCGGACTGCGGATCGACCTCGCGCAACAGCGCGCCCAGCGGGAAGCCCAGCCAGGGGATGACCATTGACCATCCCTCCACACAACGCAGCCGGTAGATGCGCTCTTCCTGCGGGAAAAGTTTGCGCAGATCGTCAATGTCGTATGTCCTGGGATTGTTGACAAGTCCGCCTACAGTGACCGTCCACGGCGACAGGGTAAACCCCCGGGCAAGGCGGGCGACTGCCTCCTTGCTCATCGAGAACTCGTAGAAGTTGTTATAGTTGGTGATGGCCTCGAAGGAGGTGAGCGCGTCACCGAGTTCATCTGCGGTCTGGCCGGCTGAGGGCTGTTGCGCGCGCTCGCCGGCAGCCGCATCTTCGGGCGCCGCGACTGACGTGCCGGCCGGCGCGGCCGCAAACCGATCGAGGTCATCCTGCCCCAGTCCGCCGCAGGCCGTCAATGCCGCCGACGCAACAGAACCCAGCGCGATCGCGCCAATCCCTTTCATGAACCTGCGCCGCGAGCGGTACACATGCTCCGGGGTAATCTCAGAGGATCGAATCCTGACCATTTCCACTCACCTGTCCATCTACAAGCCAGACAATACGCCGATCACGCAAGAGATTATCGCATGGCGATCTGATGAATCGCTGAAAGAAGCATGAAACGACCCTCGCGGGCCTGCCCGGCCGGCGAGGGTCTTCGATGGGGCGACTTCGGCGCAATAGCCGGCGCGCTACGCTCTGGGTTTGGCTTCCGGGTTCAGGCAGTTGGGCGGCGTCCTGCCGGCCAGACCCGCCAACAGGTTCTCGGCTGCCATCTCGGCCATGCGGCTGCGCGTCTCGAAACTGGCGCTGGCGATGTGCGGCACGATCAGGCAATTGTCCAGCGTGTACAGCGGATTGTCCGCCGGCAGCGGTTCGGGGTCGGTCACATCCAGGCCGGCGGCAAAGATGCGCCCGGCTTTCAGCGCCTCGTACAACGCTGTGGTGTCCACCACCGGCCCGCGCGCGGTGTTCACCAGCACCGCGTTCGGCTTCATGCGCTTCAGCGACTCGGCGTTGATGAGATGGCGCGTTTCGGGCGTCAACGGCACGTGCAAGGACAGAAAATCCGAGCGGGCCAGCAAGTCATCCATGCTCACGTAAATCGCGCCCAGGTCTTTCTCGGCCTTTTCGTTGCGGATGGCGTCGTGGTAGAGGATGGTCATGCCAAAGCCCTTGCCGCGCTGGGCCATGGCGTAACCGATGCGCCCCATGCCGGCGATGCCCAGCGTGGCGCCGTGAATGTCCTGTCCCATCAGCAGCATCGGCCCCCACGTGCGCCACTTGCCGGCTTTGGCATAGTCGCGCCCTTCGGCAATGCGCCGGGCGCAGGCCATGAGCAGCGTAAAGGCGAGGTCGGCGGTGGTCTCGGTAAGCACGCCGGGCGTGTTGGTGGCCCAGATGCCGCGCGCGGTGGCTGCCTTCACGTCGATATTGTCGAAGCCGACGGCATAGTTGGCGACGACCTTCAGCCGGGGCGCGGCGTCCATGAGTTCGGCGTCGATCTTATCGGTCAGCAGGGTGACCAGGCCATCGCAATCGCGCACGTGTTGCAGCAACACGTCGCGCGGGGGCGGCAGCTCGTCCTGCCACACGATCGCGTCGGTGTTTTGAAGGATGGTTTGCAAGCCCCGGTCGGGGATGATGCGGGTGATGAACACTCTTGGTTTTGACATGGGTGTTGTTCCTGTTCAGCCGGCGGAGGCAATCCAATCCTTCAGCCGGCCCAAACCTGCGCGGATGTCTGCGGCGTCGATGCCGGAATAAGCGAAACGCACATAGTGTTCCGTCTCGCCCGGCTGCGGGCGACCGAAATGCTTGCGCGTGCAGAACGACACATCGGTGTTGCGCAGCGCGGCGTCGGCAAACTGCGCCACATCCGTAAATCCAAGCCGGCACATGGCCTCGGTCACGTTGGGGAAGAGGTAGAAGGTGGTCTCCGGCTTGTATAGCGAGACGCCGGGGATCGCCTGCAATGCCTCCACTGCCACATCGCGGCGCTCGCGCAGTATTTCGAGGATGTGTTGCGCGCCGGACGGGTCGCCGCGCAGCGCCTCGACGCCGGCCCACTGCACAAAGTGCGCCGTGCAGGACTCGTCATTCGTGTTCAGGCGCGCGATGGCGGCAACCACTTCGCGCGGGCCGATGGCCGCGCCCAGCCGCCAGCCGGTCATAGCGTACTTCTTGGAGAAGGTGTACAGAATGACCGTGCGCTCCTGCATCCCCGGCAGGCCGGCGATGCTCTGACTGACGCCGGAGTAGCGCGTCTCGAAGTAAGCTTCATCGGACAGCACCCACAGATTGTGCCGCAGCGCCAGTTCAGCCAGCCATTGCATTTCCTCCGGCGAGGACTCTGCGCCCAGCGGATTCTGGCAATTGTTGTAGATCAGGATGCGCGTCCGGGGCGTGATGAGCGACTCCAGATGATCGCGGTCGATCTGGAAGCCGGTCGGCGTTTGAAGATAGCGATAGGGCAACGCGACGCCGCCAAAGTAATCGATCTGCGATTCGTAGATGGGGTAGCCGGGGTTGGGGTAGAGCACTTCGTCGCCCGGCTCCATGAGGGTTTGAATGAACTTGGTGACGACGGGCTTGCCGCCGGGTTGGACGGCGACGTTCTCCGCCGAGAGGCGCAGCCCGCGGCGCCGGCCGACATCGTCCGCCAGCGCCGCGCGCAGTTCGGGGATGCCGGCAGCCGGCGCGTAGCCGGTTTTGCGATCGGCAATCGCGCGGTTCTGCGCTTCGACGATATTGGCCGGGGTAGGAATGTTGAGATCGCCCAGATGGAACGGATATACCGTGTGGCCCTGGGCTTTCCACGCGGCGGCCGCCTCAGAGACGGCAAATGCGGTTTCGGTGCCCAGATTCCTGAGTCTTTGTGCAAAGAGCATATTGATTCGCCTCGACTACGCGCGCGCCAGTCGCATCACGGCGCCGGCGCAGCGCCACCTCGCGCCGACAAACGTGAAACGCTCATCTGCGCAGGTGAGTTATCCTAGCACATCAGAAGATTCCCGGAGTCTCAAAGACTCCGGGAATCTCAAAAAAGGAGCAAACGAAATGACAAGCATCACACCGGGCGAACACATGAATCTGAAATGCGCGTGGATCAGCAACGGCACAATCCGGCTGGCTGTGACGACAGAGCGCGGCCCGCGCGCCATCTTCTTCGGCTGGGAGAACGGCGCGAATCTGCTGGCCGAACTGCCGGAGGCGACCATTCCTTCTGTGAACGGCCCCTATCACCTGCTGGGCGGGCACCGGCTGTGGCACGCGCCGGAGTGGAGCGCGCGCACGTACTGGCCGGAGACACAAACCTTAAAATCACAGACCGGCGCGACTGGCGTCACCGTGAGCGTGCCGGCTGACGGCGGGGGGATCGCCAAAGAATTGTCGTTCGACGTGGACCCTGCCGCCGCCAAAGTGACGGTCACGCATGTGTTGCGCAATGAGGGATTGTGGACGGTGGAACTCGCGCCGTGGGCCATTACCCAGTGCGTGCTGGGCGGCATCGTGCTGCTTCCACAACCCGACAAGCCGTCGGACGCGGAGGGCTTGCTGCCGTCTCAACGCTACAGCTTCTGGCCGTACACCAAACTCACCGATGGCCGCGTTGCGCTGGGCGACCGCATGACGCTGATTCACACCCGGCCCGCGCCGGCCACCAAGATCGGCTACTTCAACACGCACGGCTGGATCGGCTACTGGCTGAATGGCACGCTCTTCACCAAGCACTTCACACCCGTGCCGGGCGCCAACCATCCCGACTATGGCTGCAACGCCGAGTGCTACCAGAACGAAGCGTTTGTTGAGTTGGAGACCATTGGCCCGCTGGCGCCGCTGGCGCCGGGGGCCAGTGTGACGCACATCGAGGTGTGGCAACTCCGCGACGGCATCGACAAGCCGGACACCGAAGCGAAGGCGCTCGACGTGGCGCGCACGCTGGGTTTGTAGTCTGCAGGGCAAGCCCGGCGGCTTGCCCTACCGCGAGCCGGCGTGATGTTCCTGCAGGCTGCGCACCTTCAACTCTTTGGCGCGCAGGGCGCGCATTCCATTCACCGCTGCCGAGGCGGCGCTGAGCGTGGTCAACAGCGGCACGCGGTTCATCGTTGCGGCGGCGCGGATGGCCTGTCCGTCAGTGTAAGCGCGCCGGCCCAGCGGCGTGCTGATCACCAGGTCGATCTGGTCGCGCTGGATCAGATCGACCACATGCGGCGATCCTTCGCTCACTTTGTTGACGGTCGTCGCCGGAATGCCCAGCTTGTTCAACCAGTCGGCTGTGCCGCGCGTGGCGTGAATGTGGAAGCCGAGTTGATGCAGATCGCGGGCGATTCTGGTGATGGCGCCCTTGTCAAAATCGTTGACAGTAATCAGCACGTTGCCGCTCAGCGGAAGCCTGTTGTTGGCCGCCAGCTCGGCTTTGGCAAAGGCGTGGCCGAAGGTGGAGGCGTGCCCCATCACCTCGCCGGTGCTGCGCATCTCCGGCCCCAGGCGCACGAACGCGCCGGGGAATTTGTTGAACGGCAACACGACCTCTTTGACAAAGAAGCCGTCCAGCTTCGGTTCGCGTGTGAAACCGATCTCTTCGAGGGTCTGGCCGGCGGCGATGCGCGCGGCAATTTTGGCCAGCGGCGCGCCGGTGGCTTTGCTGACGTAGGGCGTCGTCCGGCTGGCGCGGGGATTCACTTCCAGCACGTACACGATGTCATCCTTGATCGCCAGTTGCACGTTCATCAGACCGCGCACGCCGATGCGCAGGCCGATGCGCTCCACGTAGTCGCGGATGGTGTTCAGGTGATACTCGCTGACTTTGTAGGGCGGCAGCACACAGGCGCTGTCGCCGCTGTGCACGCCGGCCTCCTCGATGTGCTGCATGATGCCGCCGATCACCAGTTGCCGGCCATCGCACACCGCGTCCACATCGATCTCGTAGGCGTCCTCCAGATAGCGGTCGATCAACACCGGCGCATTCGGTGAAACGGCGGTCGCCTCGGTGATGTACTCGGTCAGTTCATCGTCGTCATAGACGATGCCCATGGCCCGGCCGCCCAGCACGTAGGACGGGCGCACCAGCACCGGGTAACCGATGCGATGCGCAACGCCTTTTGCTTCGTCGAGGGACATGGCCGTGCCATTCTCCGGTTGGGGAATGTCCAGTTCGCGCAACACATCCGCGAACTGCTGGCGGTCTTCGGCCAGCGCGATCGCCTCCGGCGAGGTGCCCCAGATCGGCACGCCGGCATCCTTCAACGCCTGCGCCAGATTGAGCGGCGTCTGCCCGCCAAATTGCGCCAACACCGGCACGAGGCGCGCCCCCGCTTTGCTCTCGTTCTCCCACACATTCAGCACGTGCTCCAGCGTCAGCGGCTCAAAATACAGCCGGTCGGCAGTGTCGTAATCGGTGCTGACCGTCTCCGGGTTGCAGTTGACCATGATGGTCTCGAACCCCAGTTCCTTCAGCGCAAAGCAGGCGTGGACGCAGCAATAGTCGAACTCGATGCCCTGCCCGATGCGATTTGGGCCACCACCCAGGATGATGATTTTGGGCCGCTCGGTGACCTCGGATTCGTCGTAGCCGTCGTAGTTGCTGTACAGATAGGGCGTGAAGGATTCGAACTCGGCGGCGCACGTGTCGATGCGATAGAAGCTGGGGATGATGCCCAGGGCGCGCCGGCGCGCGCGCACGTCGAGCGCGGTTGCCGCATCGTGCCCGGCCAGCAAGCGGGCGATGCGCGCATCGCCGAACCCCTCGCGCTTGGCCTGGCGCAGCAGATCGGCCGGCAGCGATTGCAGCGTGTGCCGGCCAAGCGCCTGCTCGGTGTCGATGAGCGCCCGGAGTTGTGTGACGAACCACTCGTCGTAGCCGGTCGCCGCGCAGATGTCTTGCAGCGCAGCGCCCTCGCGCAGCGCCTGGGCCACATCGAACAGCCGGCTGGCGGTTGGAACAGCCAGATGGTCGAGCGCGCCATTGGCAGCGCGTCCGCCTTCCAACCCCAGCTTGCCGATCTCCAGCCCCTGCACAGCCTTGTTCAGCGCCTCCCTGAAGGTGCGGCCGATCGCCATCACTTCGCCGACCGACTTCATCTGCGGACCGAGCGTGGGGTCGGCGCCGGGGAACTTCTCGAACGCCCAGCGCGGGGCCTTCACCACCACATAGTCGAGCGATGGCTCGAACGAGGCCGGCGTCTTTTTCGTGATGTCGTTGGGAATCTCGTCCAGCGAATAGCCGACCGCCAGCAGGGCGGCGATCTTGGCGATCGGGAAACCGGTCGCTTTGGAAGCCAGCGCCGACGAACGGGACACGCGCGGGTTCATTTCGATGACCAGGGCTTCGCCGGTGCGCGGATCGACGGCGAACTGCACGTTGCTGCCGCCGGTTTCGACGCCCACGGCCCGCATGACGATTTTGGCCATGTCGCGCAGGCGTTGCAGTTCCTTGTCCGTCAGCGTCTGCGCCGGCGCCACGGTGATGCTGTCGCCGGTGTGCACACCCATCGCGTCGATGTTCTCAATGGAGCACACAACCACAAAGTTGTCCTTGTAGTCGCGCATCACCTCCAGCTCGTATTCCTTCCAGCCGATCACGCTCTGCTCGATGAGCACCTGATGCGCCGGGCTTTCGTGCAAACCCTTGTAGACTTTGGCGCGCAGATCGGCCTCATCGCAGGCAATGCCGCCGCCGCTGCCGCCCAGGGTGAACGAAGGCCGGATGAGAACCGGATAAGTCAACGTTTTGCCATCGACCAGGGCGACAGCCTGCTCGACGCTGGTGACGGTCTCGCCCAACGGCACTTTGAGACCATTCGCCAGCATGGCCTCCTTGAACAATTGGCGATCTTCGGCGATCCTGATCGCGTCCACGCGGGCGCCGATCAACTGCACGCCGTGCTTGCGCAGGATGCCGGCTTCTTCCATCTCAGTGGCCAGGTTGAGCGCCGTCTGCGCGCCGACGGTGGGCAACAGCGCGTCGGGGCGCTCCTTTTCGATGATCTTTTCGATCAACTCCGGCGTCAACGGCTCCACGTAGGTTGCGTCGGCGAACTCGGGGTCGGTCATGATCGTGGCAGGATTCGAGTTGACGAGCACCACGCGATAGCCCTCGCGGCGCAGCACTTTGCAGGCTTGCACGCCGGCGTAGTCGAACTCGCACGCCTGACCGATGACGATGGGGCCGGACCCGATGATGAGGATGGACGTGATGTCTGTTCGCTTTGGCATGGTTGCGTATCTTAACCGATGCGGGATGGCCGGTATTTGGCCTGAAATCGGCCACTCGCCAGTTCACTTCAGGCGTATATAATCTTCCTGCGTTTGCGCGCACCCTGCCCCGGAACACCGCAGAGGCAGCGCAAATTGCAGTTCGCGGGCAAATTCGCAGTGTTCGATGTGGCGCGTGAGCGGAAACAAGGCAAATATCGCCGCAATTGACAAAGCCTGCTATTCCTCTTATGATTCGCAGGCAGTCAGGCCAGAGTCCATGATGCCATGGCCAGTGCAACCGGCAACACTTTTAAGCAAGGAGGTTACGCAAAACAAGAAAACAACCATCAAAGCGCTGTTATTCTCCGAAGTCACAGCTCCACGTTGTGCCGAGGGCAGGTAGCGCCCGTCCGTATGTGCGTATGTATGATCGAG
>CALBEF010000130.1 GCA_937927775.1 uncultured Anaerolineae bacterium
CGCACTGCACAAGCTCACCATCCTGCGCGACCAGAAGACCGAACCGAAGAAGTTCCGCGAAGTCGTGCGCGAGCTGGCGATGATGCTCGTCATCGAGGCGACATCCGACTTGCCGTTGACCGAGCTGCCGATCACGACGCCGATGGGCGCAGCGACCGGCCACAAGTTGGCCGAGAACGTCGGCCTGATTCCGATCTTGCGCGCCGGCCTGGGCATGGTTGAGGGCGCGCTGGAGATGCTGCCATCTGCGGAAGTATGGCACATCGGCCTCTATCGCGACGAACGCACCTTGCGGCCGGTGGAGTACTACAACAAGCTGCCGGTCAGCCCGACGGTTCAGGTGTGTTTGGTGCTGGATCCGATGCTGGCCACCGGCGGCAGCGCCGTGGCGACTGTGGACATCCTGAAGCGTTGGGGGGCGCAGCGCATCAAGTTCGTCGGCCTGATCGGCGCGCCGGAAGGGGTGAAGAAGCTCAGCGAAGCGCACCCCGACGTGCAGATCTACCTGGCGGCGCTGGACGATCACCTGAACGACATCGGCTACATCGTGCCCGGCCTGGGCGACGCCGGCGACCGGCAGTTCGGCACGGCTTGAGCGATAATCCTTTGCGCTTACACAATCTCACAAAGCAGAGTCGTATGGAATACCGCATCGAGAAAGATTCGCTGGGCGAGGTGCGCGTGCCGGCGCATGCGTATTACGGCGCTCAGACGCAACGCGCGGTCAACAACTTCCCCATCACCGGGCGCAGACCCTACTTCGCGTTTGTGTGGAGCATGGCCGCCATCAAGCGCGCCGCCGCCGAGGTGAATCGCGACCTGGGCTTGCTGGAGCCGCGCATCGCCGACGCCATTATCCAGGCTGCCGAAGAAGTCATGGCCGGCAAGTTCAACGAACATTTCGTCGTAGACCCGTTTCAAGCCGGCGCGGGCACCAGCCACAACATGAACACCAACGAGGTCATCGCCAACCGCGCCAGCGAGATCCTCGGCGCGCCGCTGAACAGCAGCGAAAAGAAGCCGGTCAGCCCCAACGACCATGTGAACATGGCGCAGTCCACCAACGACACCACACCTACAGCGATTCGCCTGGGCGTGTTGTGGCGTTTGCCAGAGCTGCAGGCTGCAGTGCAAGGGTTGATTGACGCGTTATGGGCCAAGGCGAAGGAGTTCGATCCAATCGTAAAGTCCGGCCGCACCCACCTGCAAGACGCTGTGCCCATCCGGCTGGGCCAGGAATTCGGCGGCTACGCGCGCGCGGTGGAGCGTGACTTGGAGCGCATCAATCGCGCTGCCGATGCACTGCGACGCATGCCGATCGGCGGCACGGCTGTCGGCACCGGCCTGAACGCGCATCCCGAATACCATCGGCGCATGGTCCAGGCGCTCTCGCGCCTGCTCGGCCAGCCGCTTTACGAAAGCGATAATTTGTTCGAGGGGATGCAGAGCATGGCCGATCCGGCGGATTTCAGCGCCAGTATGCGCACGCTGGCTATTACGCTCACGCGGATCGCCAACGATCTGCGCCTGCTCAGCTCCGGCCCCACCACCGGCCTGGATGAAATTCGGCTGCCTGCCGTGCAACCTGGCTCGTCCATTATGCCGGGCAAGGTCAACCCGGTGTTGGCCGAGATGCTGAACATGGCCATGTTCCACATCCAAGGTTGCGATCACACCGTGGCGTTGGCGGCGCAGGCCGGCCAGCTCGAGCTGAACGTGATGATGCCCATCATCGCCCACAACCTGAATGAGATGATGCAGGTGGCGATCGGCTCGATCAACGCCTTCGTCAAGTTCTGCGTCGTCGGCATTGTGGCGCAGCCGGAGAAGGCGACCGGCTGGTTGGCGAAGAACGCCATCGTGGTCACAGCGCTCAACCCCATCATCGGCTATCTGGCCGGCGCAGAGCTGGTGAAAGAAGCCATGAAGCGCAACGTCACCATTCGCGAGGTGGCAGCGGAGCGCATCGCCGGCGGCCTGTTGACCAAGAAGGACGGCTCGCCGCTCACGCTTGAGGAAGTGGACGCTGTTCTATCTGACCTGCGCCGCTTGACCGAAGGCGGGCTGGGCGGGCCTGCCGGCGGCGGGTAAACGGCGCAGGGTCAAGCGCGTCAATGGCCCACTCTCAGCATATGCGACGCCCGCGCCGGATAAAATCTCGATATGGCACCCACTACGACGCCGCAGGACGACCCGGATGATTGGGGGACGCCGGAGAGCGCCGCCGGTCGTTGGGAAGACGACGAGGGAACAAGCAGCGCGCGCAAGCGGTGGGCCAGCGCGCTCAGCGCGGTTGTCAGCCCGCTGTGGAACGACCCTCGCGGGCGTCCTCTGCTGTTGATCAGCGGCCTGGCGTTACTGGGCATTTGCGCGCTGTCGTGCTTCATCCTGAGCCTGGTGTTGCTCTCGGAGCGCCCAGGCCCCTTCCCACCCGGCCCGGAAATTGCCGAAGCGACGCAAGCGCCGGTTACAGATGAGCCTACCGTTCGCGCCACTGACGCGCTCGTCATCCGCGTCAACGACGCGATCCAGCCGGCGCCGGTCCCAAGCCGGCTCAACATCGGCGTCAACGCCTACCGTCTTGTGCTGATGGACGTGCAGGGCGCGCGATGGCAGTATGACCCAGGCGCGCAAAAGACCGCGTTTTGGGTGCCTGGCACGTTTGTGAATTACGTGATCGGCCTACATGCGTCGCCGGAGAATCGCGAAGTCATAGAGTCGCTCAGCTCCGGCGATTTGATCCTGCTGGACACCAACCTGGGCACGCAGCGCTACCGCGTCGCGCAGAAGGACACCATCCGCAACGACGACGTCGGGGCGCTGCTCGCGCAGAACAGCCCGCGGCTCACGTTGGTGCTGCTGGGTGAGGGCGGCGACCAACGCCGGATTGTAATCGCCACGTTCACCGACGAAAGTACCCCCAACCAGCTCACCGCAATCGGCACGCCGATCAACCTGGGCGATGCGCGCGTCCGCGTGATCAACCAGCGGCTATTGCCGGGTTCGACGGTCGGCTTGCCGGCGGGCAAGAGCTATTTGCAGGTGGACTTCGAGGTGACCAACGTGGTCACGCGAATCCTAGATGCCAGCCAGTTTTTCAGCGAGATTGCCGACGCCACCGGCGTAGCCATCCCGTTCTCGCGCGAGGCCTCTGCGGCTGCCGGCGGTCGGGGCTTCACTCAGGGGGCGTTGCAGCCCGGCGAGACCATCACCGCGACCGCCGGGTTTGAAGTGCCGAACACGCTCTCCGGCCCCAGCCTGGAGTGGCGCTTCTCGTTGGATAAGACAAGCCCCTACATCGCCAAGGTGGTCATCCCGTATCGCCCAATTGCGCTGCCGCCGACGCCGGCGCCCACCAGCGCGCCGGTCGCCGAAGTCACGATTCTCAACGCGCAAATCTCGGCGGAGGGCAATGAGCTGCGCATCGTCGGCAACGTGCGCAACCTGACCGGTCAGTTCCTTTCCGGCTCGTTGCGCGACGTGTCGCTGAGCGGGCCGGGCGGCCAGCTATACCCGCTCAACTCCAGCCTGCCGGCCTTCCCATGGAATATCACGCCGGGCGAGACGTTGGTGTTCCAGCTTTCCTTCGCCAGGCCGCAGACCTCACAGCCGGTCGTTTTTACGTTGTTCGGGCAGAGCTATCGCATTTGCGAGCCGGCGCAGCCTTGCGATTAACCGCGCAGTTCGGCCTCAATGGCCGTGCAGCGATGAGTCCTTGGTCAGCTCGCTTATGCCCAGGTCTTCGAGCGGCTTCGAGGGCCGTGACACATCGCGCGTGAACGAGGCGACGCGCGTCGGCGCGGCCCAGCGCGCGCCATTGGCAATGACCTGTCGGACCAGCGGATTGAAGTAGGTTGGATAGGTTTCATGGCCGGGGCGGAAGTAGAACACCTTGCCCATGCCGCGATGCCAACAGCAGCCGCTGCGGAACACCTCGCCGCCGGTGAACCAACTGATGAGCACCAGCTCGTCCGGCTGTGGGACGCCGAAGAACTCGCCATACATCTCCTCAGAATCCAGCTCGAAGTAATCCGGCAGGCCCTGGGCGATTGGATGCGCGGGGTTGACGACCCAGAGGCGCTCCTTGTCGTTGGCCTCGCGCCAGCGCAGCGCGCAATCCGTGCCCATCAGTCGCTTGAACGGCTTGGAGAAGTGGCCGCTGTGCAGCACGATCAACCCCATGCCGTCCCACACGCGCCTGACGACGCGCTCGACCA
>CALBEF010000131.1 GCA_937927775.1 uncultured Anaerolineae bacterium
CGACGGCGCTCTGAACCAGATACTTCACTCCGGCTTCGAGCGAGGCCGGCTGGTCGCGGTAGAACGCCACCAGCATGTACGACGACACCGCCATCGCCTCGAACCACACCCACAGGTTGAACAGATCGTTCGCGCAGCCCAACCCCACGATGACGCCGATCATTGCCAGCAGCGCCGCGTAATACTTCTCTTCGCCGGTTTCGCCGCGCATGTAGGCAGTCGAGAAGAGCGTGACGCACGCGCCCAGCCCCAGCGCCAGCGCTGCCAGCAGCAGACTTAACCCGTCGAACTTGAGCTTGACCAGGCCGAGGGTGAACGTCGCCGGGCCATTCGCAGCCAGCTCCTGGGCGCCGAGCGCGAATGGGACGCACGTGACGACCAGCGCGAGGAAAGCCAGCCAGCGCGCAAGGGCCGGCCCAGCCAGCCGGCCGGCCAGATACACCACCGGCGATGCCAGCACAGGAATGGCGATCAGCCACAGAAACAGTGCCATGTTAGCGAGACCCTCCCCCGGCCAGAATGATGAGCGCGATGATGAGCGCGCCGGCAATGCCGACGGCGTTCCAGTTCAGCTCGCCGGTCTGGGTGCGTTGAAGTACGCTGGCCGCGCTGCGCGTGGCGCGCGCCACAAACTGATTGACCGTCTCGAATCCGAAGCCCTGCGCGGCGGCCTGCCCCAGTGACCGCAGGCCAGTGGCAATGCCCGAAAGCCGGTTGCGCTGCTGCCAGGCCAGTAAACCGATGGCGACTACGCCCAGCGCCAGCAGCGTGGCCGGGTCGGTGACAACTTTCGTGACCAGTGCCAATGTGGATTCCTCGTGTAAGCCCGGCACAGCGCCGGCCAGCAGCGTGGTAAACGGCCCGAACACAAGCCAGGTGGTCAGTGTGCCGGCGGCCAGCAGGACGAGCGGAATCGCCATGGCCGGCCGGGCATCGTGGGGATGGTAATGGCCGCGCGGTTCGCCGTAGAATACCAGCCACACCATGCGCGCCGTGTAAAAAGCCGTCAGGCCGGCGCCGATCACCATCCCGATGTATCCCCATAGCGGGCCGTGCGCCAGCCCTGCTTCCAGCACCAGTTCCTTGCTCCAGAAGCCGTTCAAGGGCGGAATGCCGGCCAGCGCGCCCGCGCCGATGACGAACACGCCCCGCACCAGCGGCATTTGCCTGCCGAGGCCGCCCATCTGGCGCATGTCGCGCGTGCCGATGGCGTGAATGACGGCGCCGGCGCCCAGAAATAGCAGCGCCTTGAACACGGCGTGGCTGAACAGATGAAACTGGCTCGCCAGCACCGACCCGCAGCCGATGGCGAACACCATGTAGCCGAGCTGGCTGACGGTGGAGTAGGCCAGCACGCGCTTCAAGTCGTCGGCCACAAGGGCCATGATGGCCGCCAGCAGCGCCGTGACCATGCCGATGATGACCACAGCCGTGCTCCATCCCGGCACGCTCTCGAAGGCGGGGAAGAAGCGCGCCAGCAGATACACGCCGGCGTTCACCATCGTCGCGGCGTGGATGAGCGCGCTCACCGGCGTCGGCGCTTCCATGGCGTCGGGCAGCCAGGTGTGAAACGGCGCTTGCGCCGACTTTGCGGCGGCGGCTGCCAGAAAACCGAACGCAACGAGGGCGCGCAAGTCGGCGGGCAGCGAATCCGCGCCGGCCAGAAACGCGCCGATGTCATAGCTGCCCAGGTGGGCGTAGATCACCAGGGCGCCGGCCAGCAGACCAACCCCGCCCAGTTGCGTGATGACGAGCGCCTTGATGCCGCCGGCGACGGCTTTCGGGTCGTCGTTGTGGAACGAGATCAGGGCGTAGGAGGTGAGCGCCGTCACTTCCCAGAAGAAGAACAACAACAACAGGCTGCCGGTGAGTGCCAGGCCGGCCATCGCGCCGATGAACAGCAGGACGAAGGCGTAATAACGGCCCAGTTGCGCCTCTCCCTTCATGTACTCGACGGAGAAGATCACCGCCAGGCTGCCGATCACGGTGGCGACGACTGCCAGGAACACGCCCAGCCCGTCGGCCACAAAGGTGAAATCGCCGAACACGCCACCCACCGGCAGACGGATGGCGACCTCTGTGCTGGGTGTGGTGAGCAGGGCCAGCCCGCTCAGCCCGCCGGCCACAGCAAATAACACAGCCAGCGCGTGTTGTGCTCTGGGGCGCTGATCGCCGGCGACCCAGACCGCCAGCGCGCCCAGCCAGGGCAGCCCGATGGTGAGTGTGATGAATGTTGCTGCCATGCGTCAGCCTCGCAGGTTCGTGAGCTTGCGCACATCAAGCGTGCCATAGCGCCGCTTGACCTGCACCGCCAGCGCCAGGGCGATCACAGCCACAACGGTGTCGGCCACAATGACCATGGCCACCATGCTCTGCGCCAGGCCCATTTGTTCTTGCGCGTAGCCGGCGGCCACGAATGCCAGCATCGCCGCCTTGGCCAGAATCTGCAACACCACGATGAGTTTGATGAGATTGCGCGCCACCAGCAGGCCATACAACCCGATTCCCAGCAGCGCCGCGACGCCCAGTAAAGCAACGGCAACCGGCGACAGGCTCATATGTGGGCCGCCTCCTTTTCGGATGGGTGGATATGGGCCGTGCCTGCGCTGTTTGCCGGTCTGATCGCTGCTTGTGGGGTGGGATGGGGCAATCCGGGCAGCCCGACGCGGGTTTTCTCATCCTCTGCGCTGGCGGATGCCGTCTGTCCTTCGGTTGCGTGGGCAGTGCGCGGCTCGGCCAGCAGGCCCAGCATCCCGATGACGCCGGTAAAGATCAATGCGACTTGCGCCAGCACGTCGAGCGCCCGCTCCTGCCACAGGACAGTGGTGAGGGTGTCAGCATTTGGGCTGGTGGCCGTTGGCGTTGCCAGGTCGCGCAGCAACCAGACCAGGCCGATGACGCACAGGCCGGCCAGCATGGCAGCCAGCGCGCCCGGCACGGCGGGCCGGCCTTCCATCGATTCGTCGCCGGCGACGCTGATGGCGAAGACAAACAACACCGTCACCAGGCCGGCGCCCACGCTCAGTTCGATGATGGCGACTTCGCGCGCGCCCATGCTGTAGAAGATCATGGCGATGAAGGCGCTCGCTCCGGCGAGCCACAACGCCGCGTTCAGCAGCCGCTCCGCGCGAATCGCCTGTATGGCGCAGGCGGCGGCGGCGATGACGAGAAGGAGTTCGACCATAAATGACCAGACCTCATGGTAGTGATTCGCTCGGTCAAGTGCCAGTGTCAAAGGGCCGGCTTGCTGTGTGACGTTTGTCCCTGCCTGTTATTGGCTATCGCTGGCTGTCGCCAGGGCGAGGGCCGCGAGGTGCGCCGGGATTGTGCGATGCCATAGCTTACTGACGCTGGCGTATTGTAGCCCTGTGTTGAAATGGCGCAATGCGCGCGGGCCCATTTTCCGACACCTCCGCCGACAGGCCGGCTTCGCAAGTGCTGTGCGCAGTCAGAGGTTGTAGGTAACGCAGGATTCATCCTGCGCGCACTATGACGGGCTTGTCCCGCCTTGCGCGCAAACTGCCTCCGCAGGAAAATGCGCCCGACCTGCTGTGTGATACCGGCGCTGGCCCTGCGTATATTTCTGCAAGTATGGCCATACAGGACAACATCGTGCGACTGAAACACTTGATTCCGCTGCTGCGCCAAGCGGCTGCGCCGGCGGACTGGGATGCGCTGTACGAAGCGCTCCTCCCGCGTGTGTACAACTTCTTTCTGTATCGCGTGGGTGATGTGGCGCAGGCTGAGGATCTCACATCCATGACGTTCGAGAAGGCCTGGCGCGCGCGCCATCAGTACCGGCATGACCGGGCCGGCTTCTCGACCTGGCTGTTCAGCATCGCCCGCAACGTGGCAACCGATCACTTTCGCCGGCGGCGTGTTGAGCTATCCCTCGATGATGCGCGCGCCGTGCCCGATGACACTGCCCGGCTTCCCGATCGAGTGGCCGAGGATCGTGATGCGCGCGCGCGGCTGGCGACGCTGCTGGCGCGGCTGCCGGCGCGTGAGCGTGACCTGCTGGCGCTGAAGTATGGCGCCGGGATGACGAATCGTGACATTGCCCGCCAGACCGGCCTGACTGAGTCCAACGTCGGCACCATCATCAGCCGGACCGTGCAGGCGCTGAGGCGGCAATGGGAAGTGGCAAATCAGTGACAACGGATGGTGTCCGCCGTAACGCGGGATTTATCCCGCCGCAACCGTAACGCGGGATTTATCCCGCCACAACCGTAACGCGGGATTTATCCCGCCGCAATAATAGAGGTGAGCAAAATGGAGGATCAATTCATGAATCATCTGCGCGAAGACCCGCGCCCGGCGTTCAAGCGAGACCTGAAGCGCAGGTTGAGCCTGGCCGAGGCAAGTCAGACGCCGGCTGCGCCCCGCCGGTTTCTGAATGGCAAGCTGGCCTTGGCGGGACTGGCCGGCGTTCTGGCTGTGGCGCTGATTGTGTCGCCGGCGGCGCAGGCGCTGGCGCAGGAGTTCCTGAACCTGTTCCGCGTCAAGCGCATCACGGCCGTCACCATCAGCCCGGAAGTGATCGAGCAGTTGCGCGACGGCAAGCTCGATATCGAGTCGATGCTCAGCAGCAGCGTGGAGGTGTTGCAGAAGCCGGCCGATCCGCAGACGGTGAGCAGCCTGGCGGAAGCGAGTCAACTGGCCGGCATCCCCGTGCGCGCGCCGGCCAGCGTGCCCGGCGATCTGAGCGGGCCGGAGATCATGGTGCATGGCGGCGGCGTGGCGCGCTTCACTGCCGATACGGCCAGATTGCAAGCTCTTGTTAACATGCTGGGTATGCAGGATGCCACCATCCCGGCTGCGCTGGATGGCGCAGCGGTGACGATCACCACGCCGCCGGTGGTGGCGCTGGTATATCAACGCGGCTCCGATCCGAGGACTGGCGGTGTGGTGTTGATGCAGGCGCGCAGCCCGGAGATCGTGCTGCCAGAGGGTGTCAGGCTGGCCGAGCTGGGCGAACTCGCTCTGCGACTCACCGGCATGCCGCCGGATGAGGCGCGCCGCATGGCCCAGACCATCGACTGGAGCAGCACCCTGCTGATTCCCATCCCCGCCAATGCGGCCACCGTGCAAGAGGTACAGGTGCGCGGCGCCATCGGTCTGCTCATTCAAGCAGCGGAGGGTGAAAGCAGCGCAGTGGCCGTGGCCGATCGCCAGGTTCCGCAAATCGCTACGCTGCTGTGGTCGGAAGGCGATGCGGTGTACGCGGCGACCGGCGACATCGGTCAGGCTGCGCTAATCGCAATGGCAAACTCGATGCAATGAACCTCGTCATTGAGTCGGCCGGGCTGCGCAAAGTGTTTGGCGCGAAAGTAGCTGTGGATGACCTCACCCTGACGGTTGGTCAGGGTGAGGTCTTCGGCTTTCTCGGCCCGAACGGCGCGGGAAAGACCACGTCGATGAAGATGTTGCTGGGGCTGGTCGCGCCGACAGCCGGCGCGGGGCGGGTGCTCGGCGCGCCGCTGGGCGATGTGCAGGCGCGCGCGAAGATGGGCTTCCTGCCGGAGCATTTCCGTTTTCAGGACTGGCTGACCGGGCGCGAGTTTCTGCGTTTTCATGGCCGGCTGTATGGCCTGGGCGGCGGCGCGCTGACCGGCCGGATCGAGCAGTTGCTCGAGCGGGTTGATCTGCTGGATGCCGCAGACCGCTCTTTGCGCGGCTACAGCAAAGGCATGCTGCAACGGATTGGGCTGGCGCAGGCGTTGCTGAACCGGCCGGCCCTGGTATTTCTCGATGAGCCGACATCGGGGCTGGACCCGCTGGGGCGCTTGCTGGTGCGCGACATCATCATCGAGTTGCGCGAGCAGGGCGCCAGTGTATTCCTCAATTCGCACCTGTTGAGCGAGGTGGAAGTGACCTGTGACCGCGTCGCGTTTGTCAAGCGCGGCTGTGTGGTGCGCGAGATGGCGTTGGCAGAGCAGGCCGGCGATATTGCTGTTGAACTGAAGCTGGGCAACGTCGATGCCGCGTTGTTGGGCGGTCTGGCGCAATTTGGCCGCGATGTGCGCCAAATGAATGGGCTGGTGCGTTTGACTGTGTCCACTGAGGCTGCGCTGCCGGACATGGCCCGCTGGCTGGTGGCGCAGGGCGTCTCGATCTACCGGCTGGCTGCCGATCACAAGTCGCTCGAAGCATTGTTCCTTGAGGTGATGGGCGAGGACGAGAGGCCGGGATGATGGAAATCCTGACGGTGGCGCATCTCACGCTGCATGAAATCAAAGGGCGCAAGGTGGCGCTTGCGGCGCTGATTCTCGGCGTGGCGTTTCTCCTTGTATATGGCGCGGGGTTCTACTTTGTGTACCAGGACGTGTTTGTAAACAGTCCGGGTTCCGCGTTGCGTCGCGCGCAGCAGAGCGCCGGCCTCAGCTTTCTGGTTATGGCCGGCCTGTACGCGGTCAACTTTCTGATGGTGATGATGGCCGTGCTGATGCCGGTGGACACGCTGGCGGGCGACATCCGCTCCGGCGTGATCCAGACATTGGTGACCAAGCCGGTGCGCCGCGCGTCGATCGTGCTCGGCAAGTGGCTGGGCTTCTGGGTTGTGCTGGCGCTGTATCTGGCAATGATGGCCGGCGGCATCCTGCTCATCGTGCGGGTGATCGCCGGGTTTGAGGTGCAGAATGCGCCGGCCGGCCTGGCCCTGATGCTGCTCGAAGGCACGCTGCTGATGACGCTGTCGATCCTGGGCGGCACGCGGCTGAGCACGCTGGCGAATGGCGTCATGGTGTTTGGGTTGTACGGGCTGGCGTTCATCGGCGGGTGGCTCGAACAGGCCGGCGTGCTGCTGGATAACGCCACCACGCGCAACATCGGTGTCATTGCCAGCCTGATCATGCCGAGCGAGGCCTTGTGGCAACTGGCCTCGTATGTGATGCAGCCGGCGCTGCTGCGTGACATGCCGGCCACGCCATTTTCGGTGGCCTCGGTGCCCAGCACGGCGATGCTGGCCTGGGCGCTGGTCTACACGCTGGGGGCGCTCCTTCTGGCGCTGCGGCAGTTCAGCAAGCGCGATTTGTAGGGGGTTGCTGTCGCGGCAACCCGCCCAGGAGTGTATTTCCCATCGCGCAATTTTAGCGAAGCCGGCCTTGCGCCGGCTTCGCCAGGATTTGCCCGCGACTTCCAGTCGCCGGGCAACAACATGCCTTTGCAGAGAAACGCCCCATCCCGTTCGGATGCCGGGTTGGTGCTACAGTCGGCCCCATGCGCGAAATCTACGTCAGCACCGATGTCGAGACCGACGGCCCCATCCCCGGCCCGCACTCGATGGTGAGCTTCGCGTCTGCGGCCTATCTGCCCGACAAGACGCTGCTCGGGACCTTCTCCGCGAACCTCGAAACGCTGCCGAATGCCGCCGGCCATCCGGTGACGATGGCGTGGTGGCAGCAGCACCCCGACGCCTGGGCCGCCGCGCGCAAAGACCCCCAGCCGCCGGACAAGGCTATGCGCAACTACGTGGCGTGGCTGAGACAGTTCAAGGGCCGGCCGGTTTTCGTGGCTTTCCCCGCCAGCTATGACTTCATGTGGATGTACTGGTATCTGCTGCGCTTCGTTGGCGAAAGCCCGTTCGGCTATGCCGCGCTCGACCTGAAGAGCTATGCCATGGCGGTGATGAAAACGAATTTCCGCCAGGCCGCCAAGCGCAACATGCCCAAAACCTGGTTCGACGAACAGCCGCACACGCATGTCGCATTGGATGACGCCGTCGAGCAGGGCGCGCTGTTCTGCAACATCCTGGCGGCCAACCTGAATGCAAGCGATCATCCGCCCGCAGCTTCGGATCAAGCCTGATCTGCGGGGGCAAACCAAAAAATCATGCACCAGGCAGGAGACAGACAATGACGCAGAAAATGAAAGTGGGTGTGATCGGGCTGGGTGGCATTGCCAACACGCACATGCCCGGCTGGCAGTCGTCGCAGCACGCGGAAGTGGCAGCCGGCTCGGACATCAACCCGGCCGTGTTCGCCACATGGCGCGAGAAGTACGGCGTCACGCGCTTCTACGAGCAGCCGGCCGACCTGATCAACGACCCGGAGATCGACATCGTCGATGTGTGCTCGCCCAACATGTATCACGCCGAGCAGGTGATTGCCGCGCTGGAGGCCGGCAAGCATGTCATCTGCGAGAAGCCGCTTGCGCCCACGCCCGACGAAATCCGGCGCATGATCGCCGCGCGCGATCGGGCCGGCAGGCTGCTGATGACGGCGCAGCACTTCCGCTTTCGGGGCGTGTCGCAGGCGATGAAGGCCGAGATCGACACCGGCGTGCTGGGGGCCGTCTATCACGCGCGCGCCTGGATGCTGCGGCGCGGCTTCATTCCGGCCCGTCCCGGCTTCCTCTACAAGGCGCACAGCGGCGGCGGGCCCTGCATCGATATCGGTGTGCACATTCTCGACCTCGCGCTGTGGTTGATGGGCCACCCGAAGCCGGTGGCGGTCAGCGGTGTTGCGCGGACGGCGCTGGCGAAACGCAAGGGCGCTTTCTCGCAGTGGGGGCGCGCGCCCGTTCCGCCGGACATGGACGTTGAAGACTTTGCCGCCGCGTTTGTGCGCTTCGAGAATGGCGCCACGCTGATTCTGGAGGTGAGCTGGCTGTTGCACCACAATACGCCGGACGAGGAAGCGCGCGTGTGGTTGTACGGCACTGAGGGCGGTTGCGAATGGCCCAAAGCCGAGTTCCTGCACACCCTCTACGCCAATCGCCAGTACACCAACAACACGCTGCAACTGACGCAGGACACCACCGAGCCGCATGCGCTGGAATGCATCGAGTTCGCGCGCGCCGTCGCCGAAGGGCTGCCCAGCCCTGTGCCGGCCGAGCAGTCGCTGTATGTGCAGACCATCCTCGACGGCATCTATCGCAGCCAGGAAGCCGGGCGTGAGGTGGATGTAGCGCTGTAGGGCAAGCCATGTAGGGCAAGCCGCCGGGCTTGCCGCGCTTGTCGGGCCGCCGGGCCGGGCCGCAACTGAAATAGACATGATGAACTCACGCGAGATCGTTCAACGCACCCTCGACTACAGTTGCCCTGAACGCGTCGCGCGCTCCTTCGGCGACGCCGATCTTGCGTGGGCCAACTGCGACCCACCCACGCGCGCCACCGACTGGCAGCGCGCCGGTGGCGCAGCGTGGGAGCGTTTCGATGAGTGGGGTAATCTGTGGCGGCGCATCGACGACACCTCGAAGGGCGAAGTGGCCGAGGGCGTGCTGAAGACGCTGGCCGACATCGACACGTATGTCTTTCCCGATTACACGCGGCCGGAGGACTACGACTCCGTGCGGCAAGCCCGCCGCGACCAGCCGGACAAGTGGCTGATCGGCGGACTGCCCGGCTTTGCCTTCAACATCGCCCGCAAGATGCGCCGGCTCGAAACCTATCTCATGGACCTGATGAGCGAGCGCGAAGCCATCCACCGCCTGCACGACCGCATCGATGAGGAAGTGCTGTCGCCGATGATTCGCAACTACGCTGCCGCCGGCGCAGACTGTGTGATGATCGTCGAGGACTGGGGCACCCAGACGCAGACGCTGGTCAGCCCGCGCGTGTGGCATGAGGAGTTCGCGCCGCGCTTCAAGCGGTTGTGCGCGCTGTCCCATTCGCTGGGGATGCCGGTGTTCATGCACTCGTGCGGGCAGATCGAGGCCATTGTGCCCGGCCTGATGGAAGCCGGCGTCGATCTGCTGCAATTCGACCAGCCCGATTTGCACGGCATCGATGCGCTGGCAGCGCATCAGGCGCGCGGCCGGATCACCTTCTGGTGCCCCGTCGATATTCAGAGCACGCTGCAAAGCCGCGACGAAGCGGCGATCCGGGCCAAAACGCGCGAGATGCTGGACAAGCTGTGGCGCGGGCGGGGCGGCTTTGTGGCCGGCTATTACACGGATAACGCCTCCATCGGCCTTGACCCGCGCTGGCAGGAGATTGCGTGCGACGAGTTTGAACGCTATGGCGCGCAACTTGCACAGCGCAGAGACTCGTAGAATTCAGAATACAGAACTCAGCACTCACAATCCCAAATCCCAAATCCAAAATCCAAAATCGAAAGATGGAATACCGAGAACTTGGCCGAACCGGCTGGAAAGTTTCCGCCATCAGCTTTGGCGCGTGGGCGATCGGCGGCACGTGGGGCGCGGTGGACGACCGCGAATCGCTGGCGGCGCTGCATCGCGCCGTCGATCTGGGTGTGAACTTTTTCGACACCGCCGATGTGTACGGCGACGGGCGCAGCGAACGCCTGCTGGCGCAACTGAAGCGCGAGCGCAAAGAACAGATCATCATCGCCACCAAAGCCGGCCGCCGGCTCAACCCGCACGTGGCCGAGGGCTACACGCGCGCCAACCTGACCGCCTTCGTCGAGCGCAGTCTGCGCAATCTGGAAACCGACGCGCTCGATCTTGTGCAGTTGCACTGCCCGCCCACGCAGGTCTACTACATGCCGGAGGTATTCGGCGCGCTGGACGATCTGGTTCAGCAGGGCAAGCTGCGCCATTACGGCGTCAGTGTGGAAAAGGTGGAGGAGGCCATCAAGGCCATTGAGTATCCCGGCGTGCAGTCGGTGCAGATCATCTTCAACATCTTCCGCCAGCGCCCGGCAGATTTGTTCTTCGAGCTGGCAAAGCGGCGCAGGGTCGGCATTCTGGCCCGCCTGCCGTTGTCGTCGGGCATGTTGGCCGGCAAGATGACGCGCGACGCCTCGTTTGCGCCCGACGACCACCGCGCCTTCAACCGGCAGGGCGAGGCGTTCGATCGCGGCGAGACGTTCTCCGGCGTGGATTTCGAGACCGGCCTGCGCGCGGTCGAACTGCTGCGCCCGCTGGTTCCGCCGGGCATGAGCATGGCCCAGTTCGCGCTGCGCTGGATCCTGATGTTCGACGCCGTCACATGCGCCATCCCCGGCGCCAAACGCCCGGCGCAGGTCGAGGAGAATGTGGCAGCGGCAGACGCCCCTGCGCTGAGTCAGGCCACAATGGACCAGGTGGGCGTGGTCTACGCCCAAAATATCAAGCCGCTGGTGCATCAGGTCTGGTGAGCGGCTGTCATGCGCCACGCTGTCATTTTTTGAATCCTCACATATCCACGGATTACGATGAGCAGTAAGAAACACGCCAAACACTCTCATTCTTATTCCGGCCAGAGACACAGCGCGCCGCAGGCCGCGCAGAAAGCTGCATCGCCGGCTCCAAAAGCCCCGCCTGCGCAGCCTCAACTGTCGCGCCGGCCCGCGCCGGCGCTGCTGTACGGCGGCATCGCCTGCGTCCTGGCGCTGGTGGCGCTGGGTGTGCTCGTGCTGACGCAGAACAACGCTGCCGCGCCGGCGCCTGTGGCAACCCCTGCGCCGACCGTCGCCGCCGCAGAGGATGCTGCGGACGCAGCACGCGCCGTGCCGGCTTCATTCGCCCCCCTTTCGCCAGAGATCTCGGTGCAGCAGGCCGCCGCTATGCGCGAACAGGGCGCCTTCATCCTTGATGTGCGCGAGCCGGATGAATGGGAAGCCGTCCATATCCCGGACGCCACGCTCATCCCGCTGGGCGCGCTGGCGCAACGGGTTGCCGATGTGCCCAGGGACAGAGACATTGTGGTGGTATGCCGGTCAGGCAATCGCAGCCGAACGGGGCGCGACATTTTGCTGCAAGCCGGCTTCCCGCGCGTAACCAGCATGGCCGGCGGCATGAATCAGTGGCGCGACGCCGGGTTCCCCACAGCCAGCGGCCGGTGACGGCACGTATTGCCGGTTGACGATCTCCAGGCGCCCCGTCCTCGGGGCGCTTGTCTTTGTTTTCAGGGCAGGAACAAGCCCTGCCTCTACTGCTGCTGCTGCTCCTACCCGTGATATGGTACGCGCTCAGCGAGGGATAAGCACATGACACAAACACTGCGCGTGGAAGTCCGCACAGACTGCGATCGTCCGGCTGCCGCTGCGAGCAGGCATATCGAGATTGCCCGGCAAGCTGGGATGGCCGGGCTGGCCGGCTGCCAGGAACTGCGCCTGTATTTTTTGAGCGGCTCGGTCTCCCTACAACAGGCGCGCCAACTTGCCGAAACCTTGCTGGCCGATCCGGTCACGGAAGTGTATGAGATTGTGGCGGAGGGCGGGGCAGACGGCGCGCCGGCCTGGTCATCTTACATTCAGGCTGCCGCGCCCGATCATGTGATCGAAGTGACGCGGCTGCCCGGCGTGACCGACCCGGCCGCGGAAAACCTGCTGCGCGCCGCGCAATTGCTCGGCATCGCCGGCGTCGAACGCGCTGCCACCGGCTCAGCGTATCTGCTGTGGGGTGAATTGACGCCCGAAGCGTTGCAGCGGCTGGCGGTCGAGGTCTTTTCCAACCCGGTCATCGAGCGCCACAGCATCGATCAACCGATCAGCGCGCCGTTCGTGCCCTATCAGCCCATCGATGACACAGTCGAGATCATCCCCATTCGCAATCTCGACGAGGATGGCTTGCTGCGCCTGAGCCGCGAGCGCCGGCTGGCGCTGGATGAGGACGAGATGCGCGCCATCCGCGACTACTTCGAGGATGAGGAGCGCGATCCCACCGACGCCGAGCTGGAGATGCTGGCCCAGACGTGGAGCGAGCACTGCGTGCACAAAACTTTCAAAGCTCTGATCGACTTTCGCGTTGAAGGGGGCGATCCATCGGACAGTCAGAATCCAGAATCCAGAATACAGAATACAGAATACAGAATCCAAAATCCCAAATCCAAAATCGTCAACGGGTTGTTGCGCCAGTACATCCGCGCGGCGACGGAAGAGATCAACAAGCCCTGGGTGCGCTCGGCGTTTGTGGATAACGCCGGCATCGTCGCGTTTGACGATCAGTTCGATCTGGCTTTTAAGGTTGAGACGCACAACCATCCTTCCGCGCTGGAGCCGTTTGGCGGGGCGAACACCGGCGTGGGTGGCGTGGTGCGCGACATCCTGGGCGTCAGCGCGCGGCCCATCGCCAACACGGATGTGCTGTGCTTTGGCCCGGCCGATTTGCCGGAAGCTGAACTGCCGGCCGGCGTGTTGCACCCGCGCCGCATCGCCGACGGCGTGATACACGGCGTCGAAGACTATGGCAACAAGATGGGCATCCCCACCGTCAACGGCGCGATCCTGTATCACCCCGGCTACACAGCCAACCCACTGGTGTTCTGCGGCTGTCTGGGCATTCTTCCGCGCGACGCGCACCCCTCCAACCCGCAGCCGGGCGATTACATCGTGGTGGTGGGCGGGCGCACCGGCCGCGATGGCCTGCGCGGCGCGACCTTTTCCAGCATGGAGATGGATCAGGCCACCGGCCAGATCGCCGGCAGCGCCGTGCAGATCGGGCATCCCATCCACGAGAAGCAGACGCTGGAAGTGATCCTGCGCGCGCGCGATGAGCGCCTGTACAACGCCATCACCGATTGCGGGGCCGGCGGCCTTTCCTCGGCGGTCGGCGAGATGGCGAAGGATGTCGGCGCGCGCGTGCAGCTCGAAACCGTGCCGCTGAAGTATCCCGGCCTGCGCCCGTGGGAAATCTGGCTGAGTGAGGCGCAGGAGCGCATGGTGCTGGCTGTGCCGCCGGAGAAGTGGCGCCTGTTGAAGGCGATTTGCGACGGGCAGGACATCGAGGCGGTGCAGATCGGGCAGCTTGAATCGACGGGCCGGCTGAAGCTGTTTTATGGCAGCAAGCCGGTGGCTGATTTGTCGATGGACTTTCTGCACAACGGCATCCCGCGCCGTAAACTCACGGCCATTTACGATTTGGGATTGACGATTGACGATTCCCGCGCGCCCAATCGCCAATCGTCAATCGCCAATCGTCAATCGACAATTCTCAAGGCGCTCCTGTCTCATCCCAACATCCGCAGCAAAGAGCCGGTGGTGCGGCGCTACGATCACGAGGTTCAGGGCGGCGGGGCGGTCAAGCCGCTGGTCGGGGTGGACAATCACGGTCCGAGTGATGCGGCGGTGCTGGCGCCGGTGGCGAGTAGTCAGTCGTCAGTCGTCAGTCGTCAGAATACAGAGCACAGAATACAGAGCACAGAATACAGAGCACAGAGCACAGAATACGGAGCGCGGAGCACGGAATATCAATCGGTAAGCGGCAGTCAGGAATCAGAATACGCAATACACAATACGCAATACGGAGTACGCGATCAATCCCAGATCCAAAATCCCAGATCCAAAATCCGCGCGGTGGCGTTGTCGGCCGGCATTTGCCCGCAGTACACCGACCTCGATCCATACGCGATGGCGTGGGCGGCGGTGGATGAGGCTATGCGCAACGCGGTGGCCGTCGGCGCCGACCCGGATCAGATTGCGCTGCTCGACAACTTTTGCTGGGGCAATCCGAATTTGCCGGACCGGCTGGGCAGCCTGGTGCGTTGCGCGCAGGGCTGCTACGACGCCGCGATTGCGTATCAGGCGCCGTTCATCTCCGGCAAAGACAGCCTGAACAACGAGTACACCGGCGCGGATGGCCGCAGGCACGCCATCCCCGGCACGTTGCTGATTTCGGCGCTGGGGATTGTGCCCGACGTGGCGCGCACCTGCACGATGGACCTCAAGCAGCCGGGCAACCTGTTGTACATCGTGGGCGACACCCGCGCCGAATTCGGCGGCGCAGCCGTCTGCGATTTGGGATTTGCGATTTCGGATTTCGGATTCCTGCCCAAATCGCCGGATGCTGATTCGTCAATCGTCAATCGTCAATCGCCAATCGCCAATCCAAAATCCAAAATCCAGAGTCCGCCGCAGCCGGTGACGAACGGCCTGGCGCGCTTGCGCGCTGTGCATCATGCGATTGCCGGCGGCATGGTTCAAGCCTGTCACGATTGCTCGGAGGGCGGCATTGCTGTCGCGCTGGCCGAGATGTGTCTGGCCGGCCGGCTGGGCGCGCAGGTCGATCTCAGCCGTGTCCCGATTGACGCGCGCAGCGACGACCCGGCTTTCAACGACGATGTGGCTTTATATGCCGAGTCGTTGACGCGCTTCATCGTCGAAGTGCGGCCTGAAGACGCGGCGCAGTTTGAGCTGCTGATGGCCGGCCTGCCGTGCGCGGCCATTGGCGCGGTGAGCGCGAGCGATGAACTGGCAATCGACGGGCAGAGCGGCGCGTTGATCCGCGCGCCGGTGGCCGATCTGGAACGCGCCTGGCGCGGGGAGTCGCCGGCGCAACTCAGTTCGCCGCAACAAATGCCATCTGCCTTGCCTTCCGTTTACACTGCGCCGCCGGTCAAGCCGCGCCCGCGCGTGTTGATCTTGCACGCCACCGGCACGAACCGCGATCGTGACGCGGCGCTGGCCTGTGAGCTGGCCGGCGGCGATCCTGAGATCGTCCATGTCAATCAGTTGATCTCCGGCGAGCGCGAGTTGCTCGACTATCACATGCTGGTTGTGCCGGGTGGCTTCTCGTATGGCGACGACCTGGGGGCCGGCGTGTTGTGGGCGCTCGACCTGCGCCATCGACTGGGCGATGAGATGGCGCGCTTTGTGGCCGATGGCCGGCCGGTGCTGGGCATCTGCAACGGTTTCCAGGCGCTGGTGAAAGCCGGGCTGTTGCCGGGCGATGACGGTCAACAGGCGGCGAAACGCGATGTGACGCTGACGTTCAACGACTCGGGGCGCTTCGAGTGCCGCTGGGTGTATCTCAAGGCGAACCCGGCCAGTCCGTGCCTGTTCACGCGCGGCATGGATGAACTGATCTATTGCCCGGTGGCGCATGGCGAAGGCCGGCTGGCCGTGCGCGACGATGACACGTTGCGTCGTCTTGAAAGCAGGGGCCTGGTTGCGTTGACGTACACAGATGCAGCCGGCGGGCCGGTGGGTTATCCCGGCAACCCGAACGGCTCGGCGGCGAACATCGCCGGCCTGTGCAACGCGGCCGGCAACGTGCTGGGGCTGATGCCGCACCCTGAAAATCACATCTTCGACTGGCAGCATCCGCGCCGGCACAGGGGCGAGGCCGGCCTGTCCGGGCTGAAGCTGTTTGTGAATGGGATTCGGGCCGCGTGAAGCAATACTTGCGACCGGCGCCGTCAGCAGCGAGCGGCAACGTGTATGATGCGCCCATTCCATTACATCGGGTGCGTCTGCGATCATGCTCACACACGACCAACTGTTGCAAGCCATTCCAACCGCGCTGGCCGGCGTGACCGTGCCCGGCTGGGCCGGCAAACAAACCGGCAAAGTGCGCGATCTCTACACGTTCGGGCGCTATCGCGTTCTCATCACCACCGATCGCATCTCGGCCTTTGATCGTGTGCTGGGCCTGATCCCGCACAAAGGCCAGGCGCTCAATCAACTCAGCGCGTGGTGGTTCGAGCAGACCCGCGACATCGTCGCCAATCACGTTGTGGCCGCGCCGGACCCCAACGTGACCATCGCCCGCGAGGCGACCCCGCTGCCGGTGGAAGTGGTGGTGCGCGGGTATATCACCGGCGTCACCAAAACCTCGCTGTGGCATCTCTACGCGCAGGGCGAGCGCGCGCCCTATGGCATTCCGCTGCCCGATGGCCTGCGCAAGAACGATCCCCTGCCGCAGCCCATCATCACGCCGACCACCAAAGCGACCGGCGGGGCGCATGACGAGCAACTCACCCGCGAGCAAATCGTGCGCGGCGGCCTGCTCGACACCCGCCTGTGGGAGCAGGTCGAGCGAACGGCGCTGGCGTTGTTCGCGCGCGGGCAGCAGATTGCGCGCCGCGCCGGCCTGATCCTGGTGGACACCAAGTATGAGTTCGGCCTGTGCGACGGCCAGTTGGTGTTGATCGACGAGGTGCACACGCCCGACTCCAGCCGCTACTGGTCGGCGGAGTCGTATGCCGCCGGCCGACCGGAGCACTTCGACAAGGAATTCCTGCGCCAGTGGTATGCCGAGCGCGGCTATCGCGGCGATGGCGAGCCGCCGGCCATGCCGCCCGATTTCGTGGCGCAGGTGGCGGCGCGTTACATCGCCGCTTACGAAAGGTTGACCGGCCAGACCTTCGCGCCGGCTGAGGTTCCTGCCGAGCCGCGCATCATTCGCGCGCTGCGAGCCTGGCGCGCCGGCCTGCCACAGACTGAGGCGACATGAAACAGTTGTTGACCCTCGATGCGCTCAAAAGAGAGGCGCATACGTTCGCCTGTGTTGAGTCAGCCCATCACGAGCCGGCTTTGTACGGCGTGACAGATGGCAAGGCAGTCGGCACATACTTTGAGCACAAGTTTCGCGCTTATCTCCGCGAGAGGTATGACTTCGAAGAAGGAAACTCCGCCAGCGGCGCCGATTTTCCGCAGCTTGAAGTTGACATGAAAGTGACCAGCATCCGGCAGCCGCAATCATCCTGCCCTTACAGGAGCGCGCGACAGAAAATCTATGGCCTGGGTTATTCTCTGCTGGTGTTCATATACGAGAAGACGGACGACCTCTCAAGCGCGACAGGAAACCTGAACATTCTGCGCGCAATCTTTGTGGGCAGAGAGCAGACAGCCGACTTTCAAACGACGACGGGGCTGCGCCGCATTCTGGAGAATGGCGGCAACAAGGATGACGTGATGGCGTTTATCGAGGAGCGCCGACTTCCGGTGGATGAGGTCGAGGCAGCGGCGCTTGCCGATGAAATCCTTGCCAATCCCCCTGAGATCGGCTATCTCACCATCTCAAATGCGCTCCAGTGGAGGCTGCAATACAGCCGGGTGATCGAGAAGGCCGGTTCGGTCTCAGGCGTCGAAAGGCTGGTGTAGCCATGCGCAGGCAGGACAAACGCAAAGTCGAGTTCGGGGATTTTCAGACGCCTGTCGATCTGGCGAGAGAGGTGTGCGCGCTTGTCCTGCGCGCCGGCTTTCGCCCCGCTTCGATAGTCGAGCCAACATGCGGGACAGGCGCCTTTCTTAAGGCAGCCGTGGAAACTTTCCCCGACGCGCCGCTTGCGCTGGGCTTCGACATCAACCCCGGATATGTCGCCCAGGCCCGGCGCGCTCTCGCGGACGCCGCCGCCTGCGCGTCCGTTGAAGTCCACCAGTCCGATTTTTTTGCTGAGGACTGGCTTAACATTGTTAAATCCCTGCCCTGGCCGATTCTGGTCATCGGCAACCCGCCC
>CALBEF010000132.1 GCA_937927775.1 uncultured Anaerolineae bacterium
CAACAACTCGGCATCGTGTTTGCCGTGCCGACGTTCTTTTTCATCTCCGGATGTTTTGCGGCCTATGCCGGCCAGAGCAGCAACCTGGGCCAGACTTACAAGACAACACTCTCTCGCTTGCGCAGCATCGTGCTGCCCTACGTCTTGTGGTCGGTTGTGTTTTATGCGCTGCTGGCGGTTCAGCAACGCTCCGGGCATCCGTATCCGTGGCTTCAGTCATATAGCCTGCTGGATCACGTCAGGCACCTGATCGTCGGCTACCCGTATCACTTCGTGCCGTTGCTGGTGTTCTGGTATTTGTTGTCGCCGTTGCTGGCGCGGTATGGCCGGCGCTATGGCGTCTGGATTCTGCTTGTCGTCGCGGCGTATCAGCTCGTGTTGATTGCCTTGCACTACCCGGTGATGCTCGGCATACAACTGCCGGAGTCGCTGCGCGTGTTGATCCCGCCGGTGATCGGGCAGCCGCTGGCCGACTGGGCCATCTACTTTCCGCTGGGCCTGATGTACAGCCTGCGCGCGCGGTCTGTGGCGGCGCAATTGCAGCGTGTGAAGTGGGTGTTGCTGGCTGCAACGGCCGCGCTTTTCATCATTGTGTGCCTGCACGAGTTGGGCTTCTTTCGCTTTCCGGCGGCGCGCATCCTGTGCCCTGTCGCGCTGATGGGGTTGCTGCCGCTCATCCAGCGCAACAAGATTCCGCTGGTCGAGACCTTTGAGTGGATCGGCAAGCGCTCGTATGGCTTCTACCTGACGCATCTCGTGGCGATCAATTTGGCCATCATGCTGTTGATGGCAGTTGCGCCGGCAGTGCTGGCAGCGCAGGCGGTGACCCAGCCGCTGTTGTTCGCAGTCGGCATGAGCGTGCCGGCGTTGCTGATGGCCGGCGCGACAAAGCTTCCGATTCGCTCGGCCTGGCGCTATGTGTTTGGTTAAAGCAGGGCAAGCCGCCGGCTTGCCCCAGGCCGCCGGCTTGCCCTTAGGGGCCGGCCGGCGCTTCGATGGCGGCCACGAGATTCTGAATGTAGAACAGGTCGCCGCGCGCGAAAGCCGGCACGTCGAGGTATTTGGTCAGTTGGCTGCGGTTCTCGCCGAGGATGAACGCTTTCGCCTGGAACAGGGCCGGGTAGTTGTAAAGGTTCGACATGATGCCCTCGTCCATCACCGCCTCGTAGCGCGCCACGAACCAGTAGGGGCCGACCCGGTTGTATTCATCGAGGGCCGCGCGCACCTCGGCCAGCTTGACCAGCCGCAGGTACTCGCCCAGTTCCGGCGTCAGCATGATGAAGCTGCGCGCGAGATTCAGATGCCGTTTGTGCCAGAGGTCGATCCAGGGGGTGTCTTTGCTGAAGATGGTTTCCCATACGCTGAGCAGCCGGTTCAATTCGGTTTGTGCCTGGGCGCGCAGCGCGGCGTCGGCCTGTGATCGGCCGGCCAGTTCCTGCAGGCGCAGAAAGCCCATGTAGCCGGCGATCCAGCCGTTGAGTTCCCACATGCGCTGAATGAAGTAGGCATTGTCAGCGGACGCCGGCACGGGCACTTCCAGTTTGCTTTTAGCCAGGTTGTACAGGGTGAGCGTGTTTTCGGGCGCGACCTGGGCGTACTTCCACATGGCGTAGAAGTTGAACTGCGGATAGCTCCAGGTCCAGCCGTTGCCGGGCGAAGTGCGCTTGCCCATGTCGGCCATGCCGGCCTGCACTTCAGGCGGGATGAGCACGTTTTCGCGGTGCGCGCCGTCCACCCAGCCCATGCGCGAGTACATGACGGGGTTGAAATAGGTTGTGAAGAAGGCCTGCAAGTAGCTCTTGACTTGAGACTGAAGATCGGCCGGCAGGTGCGGATAGGCGATGGAGAGCGTGTGCAGCGTCTCGCCGGGGTTGTTGAAGTAATCGGCCAGCTCGCGGAAGACGTTGAACTGGCCGGCGTTGTAATAGCCGGGTTTCAGAAAAACGGTTGGCGTTTGAACGATGCGCGCCACCTGATCGGCCAGACGGGATTTCAGGTCAGCCACGGTCGGAGTTGCAAGGGTGTCTGTGGCCGGTACGGCGCGCAGAAGCGGAAGCTGCCCCGGCCCGTTGCCGCGCCCGAAAGCGATGACGGCATTGCTGCGGTGAATGTACAGCCGGCCACGATAGGGGACGATCGGATTCTGCACACCGCCATTGTCATAGATGCCGTTCAGCCCGCCATAGTTCATGCGAAAGCGGTCTGGATCGTTCTGGCCGCTCGGATTCCACCACATCACGTCGTAGCCGGGCGCCTGCTGAAAGAGCGGCTGGCTGTAGCTCCAGACAGTGCCATTCTGGGTGGGCGATTTGATGCTGAACCAGTCGCCGACGCGGTCAACGGCAATGCTGCGGTAGATGACATTGCCGCCGCCGGAGATGGATTGTGGCTCGTCGATGGCGCCCTGGCCGCGCATCAGTCTCATCTGCGTCGGCGCGTTGATGTTCCAGCCCATCACGCGACCCTGCGAAATGAAGCGTTTCTCGTAGATGTTGCCCACGTAGAGCAGGCCATCCGGGCCGTAGATCGGCGGGTAACGATTGCCCGACTGGGTGCCCCAGTAGGTGACAGGTATGTATTCCCGATAGCCATCGGCATCGGAGTCAAACGTGTGCTCGCTGCCATTGCTGGCGTTCAGCACGACGAGGGAGCGGCGCCACGGCTTGTGCAGGTTGGGATGTGCGTTGGGATTGTTCTCGAAGTACTGGGCGATTCTGGAAACGTCAATGACAGGAAAACCATTGGCCCATGCTTGTCCGCTTGTCACCTGCCCGATCAGCGTGCCGTCTGGAGCGCCGGGGAAGAGATCGTCGCGGTCCATATACAGCGACTGCTGATACCCATATCCATCTGTGCCGGTGACGTTGAGCGTGCCCGGCGACAAGGCAGTGCGATAGCCCGGCGACGCAGAGAAGATGACTTTGTCGCCGGCCACGACCGGCCAGTAGGAGTGATAGCCGTCGCCGGGCAGCCGGGCTGACTTCCAGACCAGCGATCCATTGGCGGCGCGCAAAGCATAGGCGTGATTGTCGGCTGCGGCGAAATAGATAACGCCGTTGTAATAGGCCGCCGACAGATGGATGGCCGAGCCGACGGTGTATTGCCACACCAGGCGTCCCTGATCCGGCGTGCCATGCGCGCCGATGGCATACATCGAGCCGTCGCGATTGCCAACGATGACCTTGTTCTCGACAACCAGCGGATTGGTGTCGTAGCCGGCCCTGGCGCCGTCGAAGACCCACAGCCGCGCGCCGTTCCTAACGTCAATCGCGTGCAGTCTCCGGTCGTATCCGCCCACGTAGACGACGCCCCGGTTCACGGTTGGCGAGCCGCCCAGCGGCAATTCGGTGTCATAGCGCCACAACAGACTGCCGTTCTCGGCGCTCAGCGCGATCAGGCCGCGCGCGGTTGCGATAAACAGCCGGCCATTGCTGGCGATCACCTGAGCGTTCTGCGGGATGTAAGCCTCAATGGGCCGATACCAGTCGACGCGCAGCGTGCCGGTGACTTCCTCCGGCGTCCACGAGGTGCGCGCCGGGTTGGCGGCGGCCATGGGCCAGCCATCTTCGGGCGGCGGCGGTGGCGTGAATACAGTCGGCAGGTAGCTGATATAGGAACCGCCGCTCTGCGCGGGGCCGGCTTTTGATAGTGAGGCGTGTTGGGAATTGGCCGCAAGCGAGGTGAGTGGATTGCTGGCGATGATTGACCCGGCCAGTAAGAGGGTGATTGCGACCGCAAAGGCCGGCTGCCGGGTGCGGGACTCGCAGCGCGCTGTGAATCCCGGCGACGGTGGTCTAAACAGGCTCATAGTGCTCATGCTCATCTCTGCTCGAATTGTGCCGGCGGCAACGATGACCGATGCCGTCGCACATTGGTAAGGATATGGCCGAGTTGTGAGTCTGTTGATCGGGAAATACCTGAAAAGATGTGTTTCTCTTCCTGAAATTGCCGCAGTATGCCCGGTCCGATACCTGTTGAATTGATGAAACTATACTTGAGAGCCTGTCTCAGGGGGCGCTCAGGTGTCGGACTTCTCCGAGAAGTCCGACACCTATCGGGACAGGCTCTAAATCACCGTGGGCGAAGATCAGTTTCCATCCCAGCCGGCCATGCGCGCCAGGGCCCACCAGTAGGCTTTGGCCACGCGGATGGCAAGTTCCGGGTTGGGGTGGGGATTGGTTCCGTACACCGGCGCGCACTTTGTCTCGCAGGTGGTGAAACATGGGTTGCCGGCCGGGTCATGGGACTCGATGTCGGCGATGTCCACCAGCGGCTTGTTGTGGGCCAGCGCATAGGCGCGCACGTTGTTGTTGAAGTTCTGCAGCAACTCGCAGGTGCCCGGCTGTTGTCTGCTCCAGTCATTGCGGATCGGCTGAGTCCACCAGATGAATTTCTTGTTCGGGTAGGCTTGTTCGAGGCTCAACATGCGATCGCGGTAATAGGCAAAGTCCAGGCCGAACCAGTCCTGATAGCACAGCTTCATGCCGAACACATCGTAGTTGGTGTGCCGCGCAGTGACAGTCAGACCAAACTGATCGACCTTGCCCTTGAAAGTCTTGTCCATCGAGTCCGGCCACCATTCAAAGACCCAGTTGCGCCGGTCGTACAGGTAGTCCGGGTAGGGCGAGCCATCTCGCGTGCCGTCGAGGTAACTGAGACCCTGGCTGCTGACGGCATTGCCGGTGGAAGCATGCAACTGCAACACCCGGCGCGACGAAGCCGCCTGGATTGCTGAAGCGGGGATCTGGTCGAAGCGGTCAATGACAGTGCGGTTGGCGATGATTGCGCTCGGCAGCGATGCCGGCGCCGAGAGCGCCACGGGCAGGAATGCGAAGTGGGTGTCTGAGGTCGAGGCCGGCGTGTGCGCCCTGGCCTGGCCGGCTGAAGTGACTACCGGCGTGGACGATACGACCCCGGCAATCAAAACGCTGAGACTGGCAACGCAGATTCTTCTCAAGTGCATCAGTACATCCCTCGTTTGTGGATTGGATCAGGCAGCCTGCCCGAAAGCAAGAGACCAGATCGACATCACGACTTTGCGGCGCTCTGACACGCGGAATGATCTGGCAACCCGTCACGCGGGATCCAGGATCGTCTCCTGGGAGTCGAACTTTCAGCGCTTTCGGCGTACTTGCAGGCGAGCCAAACGGTCACCCTGTCGTGCGAGAACTCCAAGTGGCGTATCCGGTTGATTGCCTCCTCGTGGCAGCCTGAGCTGTGTTTACAAGTTTGTGAAAGTCCGTGCTTGCCTGAGCTACGGGCCTGCATAAGCAGATTTCACGAAGATCACTTAGGCCGGCCCGGCTAACTCGCGCGTGAGGGTAACAGGAACACTTGGCGCTGTCAAGCGATTTATGGTTATAAAACATCTGAAGAGTGTCATACCTGTTTCCAGTTATGCGGATTAGAGTAGGCGGATAGACTTGCTTAATGTCATAAAATTAACTCTGTGTAATGTCTGGTTCTGTGCATCCCCCTGAATGCGTGATGTCGCGTGTCCATGTAAATGTGTGCCAATCCCGTTCCGCCAGACAGCGCGCAACGAATCGCCATGAACATAATACATCACCCGCTTGCACATCGATCTGGACTGCGCCGGTGGATGCGCAGTGCGCCGCTTCGAGTCGCGCTTGCGGCCTTCGCCGTTCTGGGTTTGATCGGCATCGGTATGGCGCGGCAGCCCTATTCCCCAAAGACCTGGCAGGACGAAGGCTTTGTCCTGCAGGGGGCGATGAATCTTGCCCAGCATGGGCAGTGGGCTATGCGATCGTCCGAAGGTTTTCGCGTGTTGGATCAGCCACTGGTTGCCAATGGGCCTGGATTGGTTCTGCCGATCGCGGCTGCTTTTGCTGTGTTTGGGGTCGGCCTGTTGCAGGCCCGGCTGGTGATGGTCGCCTATATGGTCTTCGCCGCTGTCGTCTTCTTTCTGCTGGCGCGGCGTCTCTTCGGGTGGCCGGCGGCGATCTTCTCAACCTTTCTCTTGATGGCTGTCCCGGACGAAGGGTTCATTCTGTACGGACGGCATGCGTTGGGCAACGTGCCGGCGCTGGCGTGGTTTCTGCTGGGGTGCCTGGTCTACAGCGTGGCCGACCGGCGGCGCCGCTGGCATTGGGGCGCGCTGGCCGGCCTGATGATGGGCATTGCAGCCGTCACCAAAGCCCAGTACATCCTGTTGCTGCCCATTCTCCTGGTGGCCTGGGCAGCAGAGTGGATGATCCATCGCAAACTTCCTGTTGCGCGCAACCTCGCTGTTCTCGGCGCGTTCGCGGCCTGCCTCGCGGGATGGCAACTCGCGCAATGGCTCATTGTCGGCGCGGACAACTACGCGCAACACCTGGAAGCGATTCGCTCGAGCACCAACGTCACCGTTCTGGCGTTCCGCTTGTCGCGCATTCCGGGCAATTTGTGGTATCTGGCGCGTTCCGGTTTTGCGCTGATCGCGCTGCCCGGCCTCGCGCTTGCGGCATGGCAATATGTCCGGCGCGATTCTGCGGATCGCACCGTAGTGTTGCTGATTGCATTTGTCGGGGTATGGATCGCCTGGTATGTATTCGCCTCGGTCGGCTGGGCGCGCTATACCTTCGAGCCGTATGTGATCGGCCTCCTGCTGGCCGGCAGGTTCGCGCGCGACGCCATTGCCTTTGCGCGTCGCGCCGGCCCTCCGGCTTTGCGACACACTGGCCGGCGCGCGGCGCAGTGGGCCGCCGCTGGATTGATTGCGGCGATGGCGCTGTGGGGCGCAGTCGGCCTGGCCGGTCAGGCCGCCAGACTGATCGCCGAGCCGAACAGGTCGCCGCAGCAGTTTGCTCAAATCCTGCTCGACACCGTCGGGCCGGATCAGATCGTCGAGTCCTGGGAGTGGGAGTTGGATGTGCTGGCCGGCCTGCGCTACCATCATCCGACCAACGACTGGGTGGATCGCTTCACGGCAGTCACCCAGTTCGGCGAGGCGCTCGATGTCGTCTATGATCCTGGCCTGCGCCGGCCCGCTTTCCTGATCGACGGGCCTTTTTCAAAGTGGACGGGCATCTATCGTCCGGCGCTCGATGCCGGCTGTTGCGCGCTGGTTGCGCGCGCCGGGCAATATGACCTGTACCGCTATCAGACGCCGAACGACTGAGGACGCTGCCTGGCGCGGCGAGAGGCGCAGGGTTTGACACGCGAGCCGAGCATCATGCGAGCACAGTTTTTTAAGGGTATGCGGAGGGGCTGGGCAGTCGCTGCCTGCGTTGCTGCGCTGCTTGTCGGGGCAGGACTCCAGACCGTGCCGGCCCAATCCGAGCCGGTCTGGACGCCGCAGGAGCAGATCCCGTTCTATACCGATGAATGGCCGCCATTGATGATCGCCGATCGCAACCGCGCGGTGCACGCCTTCAATGTGGCATCACCGGAAGGGGCGGACAAAGTGATCTATTACCGCCAATGGTCGCTTTCACAGGGCTGGTCCAGGCCGTCCGACATTCTGCTCATCGATCGCGCTGCAACACGCCGGCCGCTGTTGGGCGCAGTGGCAGACGATGCCGGCTGGTTCCATCTCATCTTCTACGTGAACGAGACCAGCGGCGGCCACATCATGCACACAGCCGCTCCGATTGTTGACGCGGCCAAAGCGCCGGCCTGGTCGGCGCCGCGCGCGATTGTGCAGGACGCCGATGCCGTCGCTGCCGCCGCGCTGATCGTCGATGGCGCAGGCCGGCTCGTGCTTGTGTATGGCGGGCAGGGCAATGGCCCCGGCCTGTACGCCACCTGGTCGACCGATCGCGGGCTGACATGGAGCCGGCCGGTTGCGGTGTTCCTGGTGTTTGGGCCGAATCGCTCCCCATACGCCATTCGTCTGGCGCCGGGCAAAGAGGGGCGCATTCACGCTGTCTGGAGCGTGGTCAACGAGCGCGGCGTGGGCGACTACGTCTACTACGCGCACTCGGAGCCGGATTTGTCTGCGTGGAGCGCGCCGGTCCAGCTCGCGGCGCGCGAGGGCGATGATTACTCGGCGAACTGGCCGGCCATTGTGGCCTACCGCGATGATCTGATCGTTGTGTATCAGGACAGCTTTCCGGCCACGCTGTGGACGACTCGCTCGAGAGACGGCGGCGCGACGTGGAGCGCCCCGGTTCGCCCCTTCCCGCATGTGGGCGAGGCGGAGACGCCGGCGCTGCTGGTCGATGGCGCCGGCGCGCTGCACTTGCTGCATGGCGCGCGCGTAGGCAACCCGGCCGTTAACGGCATGTGGCATAGCGTCTGGCTGGGCGATCGCTGGGGCGATTTCAAGCCGGTGATCTCCATGCAAGGCTCTGAGATGATGTACCGGGGACGTATGCAGCCTTTTGGCCCCAGCGCGCCCCAGGCCGTGGTCAGCCAGGGCAATGTGTTGCTGGCAGCCTGGCGGCACGATGTGCGCAACCCCATTCCGGCCACTTACTCGTATGCTCTGTTGGCGGCGCCTGAGCTGCCTGTGCAGACTGTGCCGGCCCCGGCGCCCACCTCGACTCCCGTTGTGCTCGATGCCGGGGTGACGGCAGTTGCGCCCACGCGCACGCCTGTGCCCGATCTGCCCACAGAACCGGGCGATGAGATGTTATCCTCGCCGGCTGTGCCGCTGCTTGCCGGCCTGGCGCCGGTTCTGGCGGTGCTGGTTATCGTCGTCATCGCGCGACTGGCGCGCAACTCGCGGCGCTAAAGCCGGCCGGCGCAATAGAGCCGGACTCGTTTCACCGGAACACCTTGAATTCAGAGGCTTGAACTGAGAATGCCAACCCTTGTCTTTCGCGCGCTGTATGACTACCGCGACCTGTTGTTCGCCTGGACCGGCCGCATCGTTCGCGCGCGCTATCAGCAATCCATCCTGGGCGGGCTGTGGGCGATCGTGCAGCCGGCGGCCACGGTGGCTATCTTCACTGTGTTGTTCACCCGCTTTCTGCGCGTGGACACCGGTGGGACGCCATACATCCTCTTTTCCTATGCGGCCATGGTTCCCTGGACGTTGTTCTCGGCTTCCATCACTGACATGGTCGAATCGCTGGTGACCAACATGAATCTGGTCACCAGGATCTACTTTCCGCGCGATATTCTGGTTATTGCGGCCCTGCTGGCCCGCCTGGTCGACTTCGCCATCGCGTTCAGCATCCTGATCGTCCTGCTGGCGCTGTACCAGGCTGCGGTGAATCTGCCCGGCCTGCTGCTGTTGCCGGCGCTGCTGGCAATCCAGTTGGCGCTTGCGCTGGGCATCGGTTTGATCGGCGCGGCAATCAACGTGTTCTATCGCGATGTCAAACACCTGGTCGCTCTGGGGCTTCAAATCTGGTTGTACGCGACGCCGATCATCTATCCCGCCACGCTGGTGCCAGAGCATCTGCGCGGGGTGTATTTTCTGAACCCCATGGCCGGCGTCATCCAGGGCTATCGCGCCGTGCTGCTGGGCGGCGACCTTCACGCGCCATATCTGGCCGTGTCGGTCGTGGCCGCTGCGCTGGTGTTAGGATTCGGTTTCTGGTTCTTCAAGCGCATGGAGCACCAGTTTGCGGATGTCGTGTAGGGCCGGCGGCCTGACTCTTTCCAGAACAGAACCATGAGCGAAGCTGTCCATTTCGATCACGTCTCGAAACGTTACCGCATCGGCCGGCCGCCGCTGAGCCTGAAGAACCTGCTGGGCGGGCTGCGCCGGCGGCCCGAAACGCAGGAGCGCGCGCAGGAGCGCGCGCAGCAGCGTTACCACTGGGCTTTGCGCGATGTGGACTTTTCGTTGCAGCCCGGCCAGTCGCTGGGCATCATCGGGCCGAACGGCGCCGGCAAGACGACGATTCTCAAGCTGTTGTCGAAAGTGACGTATCCCACCAGCGGCCGCGTCGCGGTGAACGGCCGCTACTCCTCGCTGATCGAGCTGGGCGCCGGCTTTCATCCCGACCTGACCGGCCGCGAAAACGTCTATCTCAACGGCATCATCCTCGGCATGCGGCGCGCCGAGATCGCCCGGCGATTCGATGACATCGTGCAGTTTGCCGGCATTGGGCAATACCTCGATACGCCCGTCAAGCGCTACTCGTCCGGCATGTACGCGCGGCTGGGTTTTGCCGTGGCCGCCCACGTTGATCCAGAGGTGCTGATCGTCGATGAAGTGCTGGCGGTTGGCGACATGGCCTTTCGCCGCAAGTGTTACGACCGCATGGCGCAGATGATAAAGAACGGCACGACGCTCGTGCTGGTCACACATGACTTCAGCGCCGTGCAGCGCGTCACGCCGCGCTGCCTGGTCATGTATCGCGGGCAGATCGCCTTCGACGGCCCGGCGCCCGACGCGACGGCCGAGTATTCCAACATCCTGCGCAAGGCGGCCCAGGCCCGTTCAGATGTGCCGGAAAACGGCGCCCTGTCGCAAATGGTGATGACCCATGCTGCCGTCATCGAGGGCGTGAAGTTGCTGCGCGAAGATGGAACGCCGGCCTTTACGTTTGTCGCCGGCGAGACAGTCCGCGTGCGCATGCAGCTTCGCTTTCACGAAGCCGCGCCTGCGCCGATTTTCGCCTGCTCGCTGCGTCAGCCCGACGGCCAGATTGTTTACGACTACACGACGGGCTGGGCCGGTGTGGCAACCCCGACATTCGAGCCGGATAGCGTTGCCGAAGTCGAATTCGCGCTCACGCTGAATCTGGTGAGCGGCGCCTATCAACTTGGCGTCGATCTGGCCTACGCCGACCTGTCCTGTTACTATGACCGCATGGTGCGCGCAGTGGACTTCGTGGTGGTGGGCCGCGATGGCGCGCGCGGTGTGGCTGATCTCCAGGCCCGCTTTGGAGTGGTGCATACTGCCCCTGCCGAACCGGCGCCGCCCGGCGCGTCGCTTCGCGCAGACGCCAGGGCGGAAAACCTGTCTGTGGAGATCAGTAAATGAAAGTGTCTGTTGTGATGCCGTGCTACAACGAAATCAAGACCATCGACGCCATCCTGCGCAAGGTCACGGCTGCCTGTCAGAGCATGGATTACGAGATCGTCATCGTCGATGACGGCTCGTCGGACGGAACCCGCGACTATCTGGCTCAGCTCGATCCAGCCGGCCCGATCAAGGTGGTGCTGCACGAGGTCAACCGTGGCAAGGGCGCCGCGCTGCGCACCGGCTTCAGCCATGCCACGGGCGATGTGATCATCGTGCAGGACGCGGATCTGGAGTATGAGCCGGCCGAATACCCCAGGCTGCTCAAGCCGATTCTGGAGGGTCAGGCCGATGTCGTCTATGGGTCGCGCTTTATTGGCGGCGAATCGCACCGGGTGCTCTATTTCTGGCACTCCATGGGCAACAAGTTCCTCACGCTGCTTTCCAATATCTTCACCAACCTGAACCTGACGGACATGGAAGTCTGCTACAAGGTGTTCAAGCGCGAGATCCTTCAGGATATCGAGTTGGAGGAGAACCGCTTCGGCTTCGAGCCGGAGTTCACGGCCAAAATTGCCAGGAATGGCTACGTCATCTACGAAGTGGGCGTATCGTACTACGGCCGCACTTACGAACAGGGCAAGAAGATCGGCTGGAAAGATGGCGTGCGCGCCATCGTGGTGATTTTGAAGTACGGGCTTTTTCGCCGGCCTCGTCCCAAATCTTCTGCCGTCTCGCGCTCGACCCGTATCGAGACTTCTCGATAGAAGCCTCTCTCCAAACCTGCGCTCCAGGCCCGCGTCCTCACGGTTGTAAAGCAACCTCAACCATGCCTGCGGTCAGCATCATCATCCCTGCGTACAACCAGGGGCACTATCTCGGCGCGGCTGTGCGCAGTGTGCTCAGCCAGACCTGGCCCGACTACGAAGCCATCATCGTCGATGACGGCTCGACGGACAACACGCCCGGGGTCGCCGGCGCGTTCACCGACCTGCGCATCCGCTACATCCGTCAGGAGAATCGCGGCTTGTCGGGCGCGCGCAACACCGGCATCCGCAACGCGACAGGCGAACTGATCAGCTTTCTCGACTCGGACGATCTGTTTTTGCCGGAGAAGCTGGCGCTGCTGGTCGAGGCGCTGCGCGCGCAGCCCGATCTGGGCATGGTGGCCGGCCAGGCCGTCATCATCGACGAGCACGGCCGGCCGACCGGCAGATCGTTCACGGCCCCGCTCCCGGAGGACGGCGCGCAACTGCTGATGTGGAATCCGTTGCATGTGGGGAGCGTGCTGGTGCGCCGCGTGTGGCTCGACCGCGCCGGCTCGTTCGATGAGACATTGCGCTCCTACGAGGACTGGGACATGTGGCTGCGGCTGGCGCGCGCCGGCTGCCGCTTTGGCTGGGTCGATCGGCCGGTGTCGCTGTATCGATTCCATCGCGGCCAGATGACGCGCAATGCCGAGCAGATGACGCGGGCCACCTTCGCCGTGCTCGACAAGGTGTTCGGCGACCCGCACCTGCCGGCGAGTTGGGCGGCGCTGCGCGAGAGCGCCTACGCGCACGCCTATTTGCGCGCTGCCGCGCAAGCCTGTCAGGCCGGCGCGTTCGACCGCGCTCGATCTGCAATGGATGAGGCAATCCGGCTGGATCCGCAACTGGCAGCCGACGACGCCAATCAGATCGCCCGGCGCATCGCGGCGTGGGCCGAAGATCCGCGAACGCCGGAACCACTGGCCTATCTTGAGGCCGTCTATGCCCACCTGCCCGACAGCCTCGACGCGCTGCGACGCCGGCGCAAAACGATACTCGGCCAGGCTGCGGCGCAGTACGCCTTCGAGTGCTATGCGCGCGGCGATCTGGCGCAGGCGCGCGCTCTGCTATTGCGCAGTTTGCGCCATCGGCCAGTCTGGTTGACCAACCGGGGCGCGTGGTCGATTCTGCTGCGGTCTGTGCTGACCGTGTTCGCACAAACAGGATGGTGAACGCTACATGCCGGGTTTGATTGGTTTCGCCGGCGACGCGCATGCCGGCGAGCCGGCCGCATACCTCGCGGCAATGGGCCGCGCGTTGCAGGATGAGCGCTGGCATAGCGTGGAAACACACGCCGAGGCCGGCTTTGGTCTGGGGCGGGTCAGTCTCGGCCTGCTCAATCCTCAGCCTCAGCCGATCTGGAACGCGGAGCGCACGCGCTGCATCGTCATGGAAGGCGAGGTCTATGCGTGTCAGGACGCGGCCCTGCCCGGCCCTGCGCCGGCCAGTGACCCGGAGCGCCTGCTGCGCCTGTACGAGGCGCGCGGCGAGGATTTCGCCTGCGAGTTGAACGGCGCGTTTGCGGCGGCCATCTGGGACGGGCCGGCGCGCAAGCTGGTCGTGGCCAACGATCGCATCGGTCTGGTGCCGGTGTACTACGCCCGTCGCGGAGACGGTCTGATCTTCGCCGGCGGCGCGCGCGCGTTGCTGGCCGATCCGGCCCTGTCGCGGCAGATCGACCCCGTTGCCATCGCGCAGTTCCTGACCTTCCAGCACGCGCTGGGCGACAGGACCTTTCTTGCTGATGTGCGGCTGTTGCCGGGATCGTCTGTGCTCACCTTTCAGGATGGCCGGCTGAATGTGCGTCGCTACTGGGATTTGCGCTACGCTGAACATCACACTTTTCGCAGCGAAGCGGACTACGTGGATGAGTTGCTTCACCTGTTGCGACAGGCTGTGAAGCGCCAGGCGCGCGACAGCCTGCCCACCGGCGTGCTGCTCAGCGGCGGCCTCGACTCGCGCGTGCTCCTGGCATTCCTGAGCGAAGCTGTCAGAGACAAACTGTTTTCGTTCACGTGGGGCGTGCCCGGCTGCGACGATGCGCGCTACGCGCGCGAGGTGTCGGCGATTGCCGGCGCCGAGAACCATTTCTTCGAGCTGAAACCCGATTACCTGCTCGCCCTCGCGGAGAAAAGTGTGCGCCTGACCGATGGCATGGGCAGTGTCGTCAACCTGCACGCATTGGCGACGCTCGACGCGCAGACCCGCTATGCCAAAGCCATTTACAAAGGCTTTATGGGCGACGCCATGATGGGCTATGGGCTGACCCGCCAGCACTGGGCCAACTGCGACCGCGAACAGCTTGCTCATGCCCATTACGCGGCGCATGAGGAACGCAATCTGCTGGCCTTTGGGGTGAATGAACACGATGAGTTGTTCACGCCGGACTTTCGCCGGCAGATCGGCTCTGGCGTCTGGGACAGCTATCGCGCCGCTCTGAGTGAATGCCCGGCGCCCCAACTGGCCCAGCAGCGGCTGTACTTCGATCTGCGCCAGCGCGTCCCGCGCATGACCCTCAACGGCGTCGAGGTTGTGCGCAGCATGGCGGTGGCGCGCGTGCCGTTCTGTGACAACGACTTGATCGACTTCACGCTGCGCGTCCCGCCCGGCCTGTTGTATGACCGCTACCTGATCAAGAAGGCGTTTGTCGAGGCGTTTCCCCGCCTGGCCAGAGTGCCCTACACAGACACCGGCCTGCCGATGCTCCCCTGCGCGCGCGACGTGCTCATCCGCCTGGATCAACAGATTCGCTGGCGATTGCGCGGGGCAGGGTTGACCCGGGTGAATGAGCCGAAGCGCCGGCCCTATGCCAACTACAACCACTGGCTGCGCACGACGCTGCGGCCGTGGGTTGAGGGGTTGTTGTTGAGCGAACGCGCGGCGCAGCGCGGCATCTTCAACCCGGCCACGGTGCGCCGGCTGGTTGACGAACAGATGGCCGGCGAGAAACACGCGGTGAAGCTGGGCGCGCTGTTGACCATTGAGCTGTGGCGCCGGCAATTCGTGGATTGACTCTCACACAAGGCATCCGCATGAAACTTGGAATCGCAATCAAGGACACCTGGAGCTTCTTCACGGAGATCTATGAGGACCTGAAGCAGCGCCACGAGACGAGTCTGTTCAAGCCCAGGCAGATCAAGGCGCCTGTTATCAGCCGGCGCGTCAACGACTTTCTGTTCCGGCGCGACTTGCAGACATTCCTGCGGACGAATGATGTCGTGTTCTTTGAATGGGGCAGCGACTTCCTGGCTGCGGCCAGCCAGTTGCCCAGGACCTGTGGCATCGTCACCCGCATCCACCGTTACGAGTTGTACACGTGGGCCGACCGGATCAACTGGGACGTGGTCGATAAGGTCATCCTGGTCAGCAGGGCCAAGCAGCGCGAGTTCAACGCGCGCTTCCCGGCCCACGCAGCCAAGACGGAAGTGATCTACGAGGCGGTCTCGCTCGACCAGTTCCACCCTGGCCCGCGCAAATTTGGCGCCGACATCGGCACGCTGTGCCACCTGGTGCCGCGCAAGCGCGTGTACGAGTTGATCCTGGCCTTTTCTGAACTGTCTCGCCACGAGCCGGGCGCGCGGCTGCACATCGGCGGCGGCCCCAAACCGAAGTTCAGGGATTACTACGCTGCGCTGCACAGCCTGGTGCGCGAGTTGGGCATCCAGGACAAGGTTGTGTTCTACGGCAACGTGGCCGATCCGGCTGCGTGGTATCGCAACATCGACATCTTTGTTTCCAATAGCTACTCGGAGGGGTTGCAGGTGGCGTCGATCGAGGCGATGGCCTCGGGATGCATGGTGTTCTCGCATCGCTGGGAAGGCGCCGATGAACTGCTGCCCGATGACTGTCTGTACTACACCGACAGTGAGCTGGTTCAGCGCATTCGGGATTACTGCGCCAGCGCAGAACCGGAACGGCAACGCCGGCGCGACATCTTGCAACTCGCGGCCCGCCAGCGGTTCAGCGTCGATGTGACGAAGGCGCAAATCCGCCGGGTGATCGACGAAGTGGGCGCCGGCCTGGGCGGGAGTGTCCGCCCTCAGAGCGCGCTGGCGCAACATGCCGGCTGAGGCCGGACCGCGACGCGCACTTGCGATTCGCAGCGACCAATCATGAAAATCGGCTACATCATGGAAGCCGGCGAGGCCGATGTGCGCAAGCGCCCGCTCTCCGGCCCGGCCAACCACGTTCGCCAGGTGATCCTGGCGCTCCAGTCGCTTGGTCACACCGTGCGCCTGCTGGCGCGCTGGGACAACCGCATCTGGCTGTCCGACGACCTCGATCACTTTGCGCCGGTGACGGTCCCGCTGGTTGATCTTGGCCCGGTGCGCTGGGTCGAGCGGGCAGGGCGGCGCATCCAGCGCGAATTGCGGTTGCCCTATTTCAACTGGTTCGAGAGCCTGCGATTCGGTCTGGCCTGCCGGCAGGCGTTGCGCGGATTTGACCTTCTCTACGAGCGTGTTGGCTGGGTCTCGTATGGCGGCGGCTATGCCTCGCGCTGGATGGGCATTCCGCTGGTGCTCGAAGAGAACGGCAATCACCTTACGACGATGGAAGCCTTCGGCAACGCGCCCAGGGGCGTTCAACGCCGGCTCGAAGTCTGGCTGATGGGCAAAGCCATGCGCCGGGCTGCGCATGTGGTGGCTACCGGCCAGAAGTGGCGCGAGCACTTTATTGAGCGATGGGGCGTCGATCCGGCTATCGTCACTGCCGTCGAGAACGGCACCGAGCTGGTGAAGCTGCTCGATCGCAGCGCCTTGCGCAGTTTTCGTGAGAACGCCGGTGAGGACGGGCATATCACCACACTGGCTTACGTCGGCGGCTTTTATCCCTGGCATGGTGTGCCGGTGCTGTTGCGCGCCGCAGCCGGCGCGCTGGCCGCCGGCGAGCAGGTCAGGGTCATCCTGATCGGCGCCGGGAAAGGTGAGCCAGAGGCGCGCCGGCTGACCGAAGAACTGGGCCTGGCCGGCGTCGTCACGTTTGCCGGCCATCTGACCGCCGAGCAGTTCGCGCCCATTCTGGCCGATGCGGACATCGGCGTGTCGCCGTATTGCGGCTGGAAAGAGTTCTCCGGCTTGAAGATTCTCGACTACAAGGCAGCCGGCCTGGCGGCGATTGCTTCGGGCCAGGATGACCAACCGCCCACCGTCCGGCATGGCGAAACCGGCTTGATCGTCCCGCCGTGCGACGAGGACGCGCTCCGTGACGCCATTGTGCAGTTGTGCCGCAACCCGCAGCGCCGGCGGCGCATGGGGCAGGCCGCGCGACAGGAGGCCGAAGACCATCACGGCTGGGAGCACACTGCGCGCCAGCTTGAGCGCATCTTCAATCAACTGGTGGCGCAATGACCACGATATCACCGGCACGATCTGAACCGGCGCGCTCCAACCCGCCCGCCGTCAGCGTGATTATTCCGAACTACAACCATGCCCGCTACATCGGGCAGGCGATCGCCAGCGCGCTGGCGCAGACGTATCACGACTACGAAATCATCGTCATCGACGACGGCTCCACAGACAACAGCCGCGAGGTGATCGCGCCGTTCATGGACCGCGCGCGATACGTGTGGCAGCCAAACCAGGGCCTGTCGGCGGCGCGCAACACCGGCGTGCGCGAAAGCCGGGGGCGCTATGTCGCGCCGCTGGACGCCGACGACGTGTGGTTTCCCGACTATCTGGCGACGATGGCGCCGCTGCTGGATGGCGACCCGAGCGCAGGCGCGGCGTACTCCGGCTGGCGTTACATCGACGCGAACGGCAATTTGCTGCCGCAACAGTCCACGCGCACCGTGCCGCCGGAGCAGTTCTACGCCACGCTCGCCTACACCAACTTTCTGGTGCCGAGCGGGGTTCTGGCGCGGCGCGAATGCCTCGAGCAGGCCGGCCCGTTCGATGTCAACCTGCGCGCTGTGGAAGACCGCGATATGTGGCTGCGCATTGCGCGCGACCACAGGGTGATTGGTGTGCCGCAAGTGCTGGTCGGCTATCGCACGCACGGCCAGAACATGACGCGCGATCTGGCGCGCATGGAGACGGCCCGCCGCTATGTGGCGGCCAAACACTTCGGCCCGGCGCAAGGCGATCCGCAGGGCTGGCCGCCGTTGCGCCGGCGGGCGTGGGGCGGTTTGCATCTGCGCACCGCGCTCGACCACTTCCAGGCCGGCGATCTCGATGGCGGGCGCGCGCATCTGAAGCAGGCGTTCGCCATCTATCCTGATGTGGCCGGGGACTTCGAGGCGTTCTACGAACTGGGTTGCGCCAATCAGCCGCGCGGCGCGCGAGGCGCGACGGACACGCTCGATATCGAGCGCAACGCGGCGCTGATAACGGATAGCCTGGATGCCGTGTTCGGCAATCCCGATCTGCCGCCGGCCTCGCAGGCTGCGCGTCGCAGGGCCTATGGGTGCGCAGCGCTCGCGCTCGGTGCGCTGGCTTACAACACGCGCCGCTTTGCGCTGGCCCGGCGCTATCTGATGCGCGCCGCCCGCAGTGACGCGCGCCTCATTGCGAATGCGCGCTGGCGCAACACGCTGGTCAGGGCGCTGCTGAAATCTCTGACGCAGGGAGACGCGAAGGCGTGAAGATCCTCATCGCAGTGCATCACTTTCCGCCGCGCTTCCAGGCCGGCGCCGAATTGCGCGCCTACCGCACCGCCAACTGGATGCGCAGGCACGGCCACGATGCGCGCGTCGTGGCTGTCGAGCACATCGACCAGGGGCCGGATGATGGCGCGGATGGTGACCGAGTGGCCTGGCAGGACGATGACTATCAGGGCGTGCCGGTGCGCCGGCTGTCTTACGACCTGGGAAAGGCGCCGGCGACGCGCCCGGCCGACGTGTTGCGCTGGGAGTATGACAACCCGTGGATCGAACGCCATCTGGCCGGCTATCTGTCCGAATGGCGTCCCGATCTGTTTCATCTCATCAGCGGTTACATCATGGGGGCGGGGGCGCTGAAGGCGGCGCGGCAGGCGCAAGTGCCGGCAGTGGTGACGCTGGTGGACTTCTGGTTTTTCTGCCGCCGGCTGACGCTGTTGCGGCCAACCGGCCGCTTGTCCAGCCCAACCGAATATGATCCTCGCGCGTGCGCACGCTGCTTCTTCGAGGAGAAGCGCCGCTTCCGGCTGGCGGCGCAATCCATGCCGGCGCTGGCCGACACGGTGTGGTCGCTGGCGTTCTCGACCGGCCTGGGCAATGTGTTGGGTCTGGGCGATATCGTGCGCGCGTTCGAGGCCCGCTATCGAGAGTTGATGGCGGCCCTGCAGACGGCGACGGCCATTGTGTGCCCGTCGCGCTTTCTGATCGAGACGTTTACGGCGCACGGCATCGACCGCGACAGGCTGGCGCTGAATACACATGGACTGGACACGTCGATGTGGCTGCCGGCTGCGCCGCGCGCGCCGGACGGCGTTTTTCGCATCGGATACATCGGCCAGATCGAGCATCACAAGGGCGTGCATCTGGCGGCGCAGGCGCTGTCGAAGCTGCGCGCGGGCCGGCCGCTCGAACTGCTGATCTATGGCAACGAGCAGGCTGCGCCGCGCTACACCGAGTTCCTGCGCCAGCAGATCGCCGGCGACGCGCGCATCAGGATCATGGGCCGCTACAAAAACGAGCAGGTGGCGCAGATTCTGTCGCAGTTCGACGCGCTGGTGATTCCGTCCATGTGGAATGAGATCGGTCCGTGGACGCTCTTCGAGGCGTTTGAAGCGCGGCTGCCGGTGGTGACGACAAATCTGCCGAATATGTCGTATGTGGTCGAGCATGACAGGAACGGGCTGCTGTTCCGGGCCGGTGATGCGGGCGATCTGGCGCGCCAGCTTCAGCGGCTGATCGACGAGCCGGGGTTGCCGGCGCGTCTGGCGTCGAACATTCCGCCGGTCAGGAAGATAGACGAAGAAATGGCGATTTTGCAGGACATATACAGGAGGGCGGCATGTCAGATGCGCGCGTGATCACGGTCATTCTGAACACCAACCATCGTGACGATACGCTGGCTTGTCTGGATTCGTTGCGTCACACGTTGTACCCCGCCCAAAGCGTCATCGTGCTCGACAACAACTCCAGCGACGGCTCGGTGGAGGCGGTGCGCAGCCTGTTCCCGGAAGTGGAGGTGGTCAGCCTTGCGCGCAACCTGGGCTATGGCGGCAACAACAATGTCGGCATCGAACTGGCCCGCGAGCGCGGCGCAGACTGGATCTTTGTGTTGAACGAGGACACGATTCTGGCGCCCGACTGCATCACCCGCCTGGTCGAGGTGGGCGAGAGCGATGGGCGCATCGGCATGGTCGGCCCGATGGTGTATCACCATTCCGAGCCGGATGTGATTCAGTCAGCCGGCGGCCGGCTTGGGCCGGCCTGGGAGGCGCTGCACTACGGCGAGAACGAGCGCGACCGCGGCCAGTTCGACCGCCCGCATGATGTGGACTGGCTGTCGGGTTGTTCGATGCTGGTGCGACGCGCCTGTGTCGAACACGCCGGCGCTCTCGACGACCGTTTCTTCTACTACTACGACGAAACAGAGTGGTGTCTGCGCGCCAGGGAATATGGCTGGAGAATCACGCAAGTTCCGGCAGCCAGGTTGTGGCACAAGGGCGTGCAGCGCGCGTATCGCCCCAGTCCCAACGTCACCTACTACAACACGCGCAACCACTTTCTGATGCTCGCCAGGCGCCGGGCGCCGCTCAAGGTCTGGCTGGCGGCATGGCAGGCCACGCTGCGCACGCTGACCAGTTGGACGGTCAAACCGCGCTGGCGCGCCATGCGCGAGCACCGCAACGCCATGTGGCAGGGCACGCTTGATTTTCTGCGCAGGCGATGGGGCATGCGCGTTGCCTCGCGCATTTAGGGGCGTGTGTTCTGCCATCGCGCGCGCTCTGACAGGAAACGCGCCCGGAACTGTGAGGAAGTCATGTTGCGAACGGCAATCAATAAAGCTCGAGCCGCTGACCTTGCCATCTTTGGAGGGTGTCCGGCCTTTGAAGAGGCGTTGTATGTCGGGCGTCCCAACCTGGGCGATCGCCGGCTGTTCCTTCAACGCGTCAATGCCGCGCTGGACCGGCGCTGGCTGACCAACCATGGGCCGTTCGCGCGCGAGTTCGAACAGCGCATTCAAAGCCGGACCCGCGTGAAACACGCTGTGGCAGTATGCAATGCCACGGTTGGCCTGGAGATACTGGCGCGCGCGCTGGACTTGAGCGGCGAGGTCATCGTGCCGGCGTTCACGTTCATCGCCACTGCGCACGCTTTTCGCTGGCTGGGTCTCACGCCGGTGTTCTGCGATGTGGACCCTTCCACCCACAATATCGACCCCCTGCAAATTGAATCGCTCATCACCCCGCGCACGAGCGCGATTGTGGGCGTGCATCTGTGGGGCCGGGCCTGCGACGTGGATGCCCTCGAGGCGCTGGCCCGACGCCATGCGGTCAAGCTGATCTTCGACGCCGCTCATGCGTTCGGGTCGTCCTATCGCGGCCGCAGGGTGGGCGGCTTCGGTGACGCAGAGGTGTTCAGTTTTCACGCCACCAAAAGCATCAATGCCCTGGAGGGCGGGGCGGTTGTGACCAACAACGCCGCGCTCGCAGAGCGCCTGCGGCAGATGCGCGATTTCGGGTTTGCCGGCGATCACGATGATGTGATCGGTGCCGGCACGAATGGCAAGTTGAACGAGATCTCGGCTGCCATGGGCCTCACCCTGCTCGACAGCATGGATGACATTATTGCCGCGAACCGGCAGGTTTACCAGCGTTATCTGTATGGCTTGTCAGGCATTCCGGGGATACGTCCCGTCGTTTACGACGAGTGCGAAGAAAACACATTCCACTACGTCATTTTGGAAGTGGATGAAACCCGGGCCGGCCTGAGCCGGGATCAGCTCATGGAGCTGCTGCGCGCAGAAAACGTGATGGCGCGGCGCTATTTCCATCCGGGATGCCATCGGGCTGAGCCGTATCGCTCGGACCCGCAATATGCCGGCGTGAAGATGCCGGTGACAGATCAATTGGCGCAGCGCGTGCTGGCCCTGCCATCTGGGGGCTCGGTGGGGATCGACAAAGCTGACGCGATCTGCCGGCTGATCCGCCTGGCAGTCGCAGAGTCTGCGCAGGTGAGGTCGCTCTTTGCGGCGCAGGCCGATCTCGCGCAATATCAGGCGCTGTTCACCCATTCTGAAAATGATCCGCGCGTCACGGTGGAGAGAACCGTATGACTGGTTTGGAGTCGGCGCGCGTTGGTGTTGTCTTCTGGAAGAAGGAAACCGACCTGCTGTCGCTCATCTCCGGCACGGCCCGTGACCTGGGCTGCGAGGTGACGAACTTTCCGGCCGATTCCCGCGTGCCTCAGGGTCTGGATGTGGTGCTCGCCTGTGGGCCATTCGGCAGTCTGGCTCCCCTGGGCAGCCAGTTGTCCCGGATGCCGCCAGGCGAGCGGCCGGCGCTGGCGCTCTGGATGACGGAGCAGTTCTCGAACCCGGCGCTGCCGGCCTGGGCGCAGTATCTGGCCGGCGTGACCAGATCGCGCCTGGAGCGGCTGGCCTACCGTGAGACGGAAACGGGTGTGTGGCAACTGAACCAGCGCTTCCAGCCGCTCACCCGCCGGGCGCACCGGCTGCGCTACTTTGGCGATCTGAAATGGTTGCGCGCTGTCGGCGTGCTGACGGTGCTGGCCGTCGGCTCGCGCTGGATCGCGCAATATCTCAAAGCGCGCGACATCGACGCCATGGTTGCGTTCATCGGGTCGCACCCCAGTTGGGGCGCGGACCTGAAGCTGGAGCGCGACGTGCCGGTGTTGTGGCTGGGCAAGGTGGCGTCGAGCCGGCGCCGGCGCGTGCTTCAGGCTGTGCGCGCGGACCTGCGCCGGCGCGGCCTGGACATGCTGATGGTCGATGGCGAGGAACACCCCTACGTGTTCGGCGATGAGCGCACCCGGCTTCTGAACCGCGCGCGCGTGGTGCTGAATATCCTGCGCGAGCCGTGGGACAATCATTCCCTGCGCTATTTCCTGGCCGCGCCAAATCGCGCCATGATCGTCACCGAACCGACTTATCCGCACACGCCGTTCGAGCCGGGCATCCACCTCATTTCGGCGCCGGTCGACCAACTGGCCGATACGATCGCGCACTACACGCAGCAGGACGCCGAGCGCAGCCAGATCGCCGAGCGGGCGTATGCGCTGGTCACATCAGAACTGACCATGCGCCGATCTGTGCATGAAATCCTGACACAGACCCTTGCTCGTCGCCAACTCTCATGACAGACTGCGCGCTACGCAATACGCAATACGCAATACGCAGTGCGCAATACGCAATACGCATCACTCACCGCCACGACAGGAGTTTGAAACAATGAGCAAAGCAAGACTGTTTTACCTGGGGTCTGAAGTGACCTGCTTCGTAATGTTTATCGTCGGCCGGGTCGGGAGCAACTTCCTGACCAGTTCGATGAATGCCCATCCTAACGTGCTGGGTTTGAACGAGACGCTGATGGATATGACCGCCGAACAGCAACGGCAATGGACGCTCAGGTTTCTGACACCCCCGCTGATCGGTCGCAAGGGCGCCATCGGCTTCAAGATCAAGCCGGTTCAGCTTGCCGATCCCGCCGGCTACGCCCAGTTGCTGCGCGAGAAGAAGCCCAGGATCATCCATATCTGGCGGCGCAACCGCATCAAGTCGGTCATCTCGCATTTGAACGGCAAGCGCCTGGAGAAAGCCACCGGTATGTGGAACCTGTACGACGAATCCAGGCGGCTGCCGCCGTTCGAGGTTGATTTTGCCGAATTCGAAAAGGCGCTCCGCAACCGCGAGCGGACAGACCGCGAATCAGCGGACTACGTGAGCAGTCTGGGTTTGCCGACGCTGTCCATCACTTACGAGGAGATGCTGCAAGACATCAACGCGGTGCTGGCGCGGACGTTCGAGTTCCTGAACGTTCCGCCGCTGCCGGTGAAGCCGAGCACGTTTAAGGCCACCAGCGACGACCTGCGCGAAGTCATCACCAATTTCGACGCGCTGCGCGCGCGCTACGCCGGCGCCGAGTATGAAGCCATGTTCGACGAGGTGATCGCAGCCCCATCTGCCTCGCGCGCCGGCGCCCTTGCGAGGGGATGATGTCCAGGGTCTTGCTGATTGGCAACACGCCGCCGCAGTTCGACGCGACCGCCAGGGCTGAGGCGGCGCATTACCGCACCTGGCAATTCCTCCAGCCGTTGCTGGACGACGGGCACGTGGTCAGCCTGTGCGCCGAAGACACGAAGCCGTCTCCAAACGGACACGGGCCGCGGCAGATTCCCGATCCGTGGCGCGGCCGGCTGTCCTATCATCCGATCGCGTTCAACCGCGCCGGATGGATCAGCCAGCTTCAGCGCATTCATGACACCTTCGCCCCTGATGCCGTTGTGGCGGTCAACTTCGCCCCATGCCTGTACGCCACGCGCCTGCGCACCACCCGGCCAATCTGGATGGATATCTACGGCGATTACCTCACGATCATGCAACTGGCGGCCTTTCGCCGCCGGTCGAACCGGGGCCTGCCGACGACCATCGCATTCATGCGGCAGGCGCTGCAACGGGGGGATGTCTTCTCGGCCTGCGGCGCGCCCCAGGCGCACATGACCGTGGGAGAACTGGCCATGGCGGGCCGGCTCAACTGGCAGACTACCGGCTATGAGTTCGTGCGCATCGTGTTGCCGGGCGCGCCATTCACCGACGTTGCGCTGCCGTCCCCGTCCTCGCCCCGCGAACGGCCCATGCTGGCTGCGGCGGGGGTTCGGGCCGACGATTTTGCAGTCTTGTGGTGTGGCGGCTACAACACATGGACCGATGTGGACACGCTCTTTGCCGCGCTGGAATCGGCCATGGCCCGCGACCGGCGTGTTCACTTTGTCTCCATCGGGGCCAGCACGTACTCGGGGCCGGAGACGCAGTATCAGCGCTTCACCGCCATGATCGAAGGCTCCAGCCATCGAGCGCGCTACCATCTGCTGGGCTGGCGGCCCTGGAGCGAGATCGCCGGCTATTACCGCGACAGTGATGTTGGGCTGAATGTGGATGCCATGCACTATGAGACCGTGTATGGCACGCGCACGCGGTTGCTGGAGATGATGTCAGCGGGGCTGCCGGTGCTCACGACCGAGGGGTGCGAGTTGAGCTATCTGTTGCGCGACCGTGGCGCCGGCCTCAGCTTCGCGGCGGGTGACGGGCGCGCGCTGGCCGCGCATATCCTGGCGCTATCGCGCGACCCTGAACGTCGAGATCAGCTTGCCCGGCTTGCGCTCGAGTATGCGCGCGCCGATCTGTCTTTTGCACAGACGACGCGGCCTGTGCGCGATTGGGTCAGGTCACCCAGCCTCGCGCCCGACCGCGCCGCAACCAGCGCGCCGCATCGCATCACACAGGCAACCCATCATGCCCGCGCCGCCGCCCGCCAGATGATCTGGCAACTGACCGGCCTGGACAAATAGGGCTGGCTCAGTCAGGACGCATCTGTATGGCGACACACACTCCGCGCAGGATGATCCGGCCGTGGCTCGAACACATCCGGCTCCCGTTGTCTCGTCTGCTGCTGATCGCTGCGGCCATCCTCGGTAGCGCTGCGCTGGCATATCGCGCAGACCTGGTCTATGTGGGCGCCGTGCTGGGTCTGGCCGGGCTGGCCATCATCATCCGCAAACCGCACATCGGCATCATTGCGCTGATCCCGGCCAGTATGCTCGCGCCGGTGAGCATCGGCACCGGAACCGGCACGGAGATCAACGCTGCCATCGCGCTGCTGGCGGCACTGCTGCTGTTGTGGCTGTTGTCGATGTTGTTGCGGCGTCAGGTGCGATTCATCGCGTCGCCGGTGATAGCGCCGGCGTTCGCGTTTGGCGTGGCGGCCATTCTGGCTTTTCTGTCCGGCCAGTTGCCCTGGTTCGTGGCTCTGCCGGCGCCCATTGCAGCCCAGGTGGGAGGGCTGGCGCTCATGCTGCTCGCGGTGGGGGCAGTGCTTCTGGTGGCGCATCAGATGCAGGACGCGCGCTGGCTGCGCTGGTTCACCTGGGTGTTCCTGGCGCTGGGCGCTGTATACCTGGCGAGCCGCATTATTCCCGGAGGCCGGCCTGTCACACGCCTGTTCCAGTATGGTTCAGAGTCCAGCATGTTCTGGACATGGATCGTGGCGATGGCGTTCAGCCAGGCGCTGATCAACCGAAGCCTGGGCAAGGGCTGGCGGTTGGCGCTGTTTGCCATTGTGGGCATGGCAATCTACATCGGCTTTTTCCAGCGCCGCGACTGGACATCAGGTTGGATGCCGGGGATGGTGGCGATGATCATCGCCGTGTGGATGGCCAGGCCGCGTCTGGGGCTTCTGGCGACGCTGGTGGGCGGTGTGATCGCGCTGACCCAGCTCGATGTCATCCTCGATCTGGTCTACATTGGCGACAACGAGTACAGCGCATTCACCCGGCTCGAGGCATGGAGCATCCTGCTGGAGATTGCGAAGGTGAATCCTGTGCTGGGCCTGGGGCCGGCGAACTACTACTTCTACACGCCGCTCTTCCCGATCCTGGGCTATGCAGTCAGCTTCAACTCGCACAACAACTACATCGACCTGATCGCTCAGACCGGTGTGCTGGGGCTGGCGTGCTTCCTGTGGCTGAGCGTGCGCTTGCTTCAGACGGGATGGCGCGTATGGCGCGCTTTTCTGAGACCTCCGCCCGACAGCCCGCCCCGGCCGGCCTTCTTTGCCCGCTCGTCGCCGCCACCGGGCGACACGGTCCGGTGGCCGATCGAGAACCTGTTTGGCGCGCAGGATGGGCATTTTCTACACGCCTTTGTCATCGGCGCCTTCAGCGGCTTTGTGGCGACACTGTTTTCGGGCATGTTGGGTGACTGGTTCCTTCCGTTCGTCTACAACGTGGGCTTTGTGGGCTTCCGCTCCGCGATCTACGGCTGGCTGTTCGCCGGCGGTCTGGTCGCGGTCGAGCAGATCATCAGAGCGCGGCAGCCGGCTTCAGCCCCGGTCAGGCCGGCCATGTAGGGCAAGCCATGTAGGGCACGCCGCCGGCTTGTCCCTTAAAAACCTTAAGAGCCTTAAGCGCCTGTCGTGACGCCATGATCCATCTTTCCATAGTCATCATTAGCTGGAACACGCGCGAGTTGCTGGAGCAGTGCCTGGCGTCCATCTACGCCCACCCGCCGTCGGTCGCATTCGAGACGATCGTTGTGGACAATGGCTCGCGCGATGGCAGCGCGCAAGCGGTCCGGCAGGGCTTTCCACAGGCGCGCCTGATCGAGAATGCCGAGAATGCCGGTTTTGCGCGGGCCAACAACCAGGCGATTGAGGTTTGCCAGGGCGAGCTGGTGTTGTTGTTGAACCCGGACACGCGCGTGTTGCCGGGCGCGCTTGACGCCATGCTTCAGTTTATGCGTCAGCATCCAGACGCCGGCGCCGCAGGTTCGCGCGTGCTCAATCCCGATGGCACGCTTCAGATATCGTGCTATCCCGCGCCCACGCTCGGCCGCGAACTGTGGCGACTGCTGCACCTCGACCGGCTGCGCGCGTTTGGCGTGTACAACATGGCCGGCTGGGACGTTCACCACAGCCGGCAGGTTGACGCCGTGCTGGGCGCCAGCCTGATCGCGCGCCGCAGTGTGCTCGATCAGGTGGGCGCGCTGGACCCGGAATATTTTTTCACCGGCGAAGAGATCGACCTGTGCCACCGCATCCGCAGCGCCGGCTGGTCCATTTACTGGGCGCCGCAGGCCGAGATCATTCACTACGGCGGCCAAAGCTCGCGGCAGGTTGCCGGGCAGGCATTCCTGCATCTCTATCAGGGCAAGGTGTTGTACTTTCGCAAGCGTCACGGCTGGCTGACGGCGCAACTCTACAAACTGGTGGTCGCGGCCGCCACGCTGCCCCGGCTGCTGCTCAGCCCGTTGGCGTGGCTGGAGCCGGCTGACAAGCGCCGGCAGCATCTGAGCCTGGCCGGCAACTACTGGCGACTGCTCACGCGCCTGCCATCCTTCTGAATCAACGAGACAAGCCCTGGGCAGGGACAAGCCCTGGGCAGGGACAAGCCCTGCCCCTGCGAAAACATGCGAATTCTTTATCTGGCACAGATCGTGCCGTATCCGCTGGATTCCGGCGCAAAGGTGCGCCAGTACCACATGCTGCAATATCTGGCGCAGCGGCATGAGGTGACGCTGGTGTGTTTCTCGCGCCCGAGCGACCGGCCGGCGTCGATCGACCATCTGAGAACACTGTGCCGGGATGTGCACACCGCGCCAATGAGCCGGGCGCCGGCTTTGGAGGCGATGGGTCTGGCGCGCAGCCTTGTCACAGCGCAGCCGTTCAATATCGCGCGCGACGACCGGCGCGCGATGAAACGGCTCTTGAGCGAACTGGTTCAGCGGCAGGTGTTCGATGTGATTCACGCCGATCAGTTGTCCATGGCGCAATATGGCCTGTGGGCGCGCCGGCAGATGCCCGTGACCCGATCCGTCAAAATGGCGCTCGACGCGCACAACGCCTATTACCTGATCCCGCAGCGCATGGCCGATGTGGCGCGCAATCCGCTGATGAAGCTCTTTCTGCGCCGCGAGGCAGGTCTGACTGCGCAGTATGAGGCGCGGGTATACCGGCAGTTTGACCATGTGCTAACCGTCACCGACGACGATCTGGCCAGCATTCGCCGGCTGCCCGGCTTGAATGGTCGCGCGCCGCGCTTCACGACAGTGCCCATCTGCGTCGATGCTTCATCGCCGCCGGTGGCCCGCCGGCCCGGCGCGCGCGGCTTGCTCATGCTGGGCGGCCTGCACTGGCCGCCAAACGCGGATGCGACGCGCTGGTTCTCCGCACAGATCTGGCCCCTCGTGCGCGCGCAGGCCCCGGATGCGCGGCTCTTTATCGTGGGCGCGCGACCGCCGGATGATATCCGGGCGCTGGGCGATTGTGTGGGCATCCAACATCCCGATCAGGCCGGCAACTCGCCGGTTGTCGTGACCGGCTATGTGGACGACGCGACGCCGTTCCTGGAGGAAAGCGCCATGCTGATCGTCGCGCTGCGCTCGGGCGGCGGGATGCGCGTGAAGATCGTGGAAGCCCTGCAGTGGGGAGTGCCCATTGTCACCACGCGCATTGGCTGCGAAGGTATCGCCGTGTCCGACGGACATGATGCGCTGATTGCCGACGACGCGCACACGTTTGCCCGGTCGGCCATACGGCTGCTGCGAGATCGCGCTTTCGCGGATCGTCTGTCTGCCAATGGCCGGCGGCTTGTCGCGCAAAAATATGACTGGCGCGCTGTGTATGCTGCGCTGGACCCCATCTACTCACCATGAAGCTGACGAGAATTCTGATTGCCATCGTTGCCATGTCGGTGCTCTTGCGCGCCGGCGTCGCCTTCGTGATGGGCAACCCCATCGAGCCGCTGCCCGGCATCCAGGACCAGGAGTCGTATCACATGCTGGCCCAGCGCGTGCTGCAAGGGCATGGCTTCACGGTGGCCCAGGACTGGTGGCCGCTGACCCGCGCCGGCGAACCGACTGCCCACTGGTCCTATCTGTACACGCTTTATCTCGCCGGCGTGTATGCCGTGTTTGGCGTTCAGCCGCTGGCGGCGCGTTTGCTGCAAGCGGTGATCGTCGGCGTGATGTGGCCGTTGCTCGCCTATCGCCTGGGGCGACGATTGGGTGGCGAGACGACCGGGCTTGTCGCAGCCGGCTGGTCGGCTGTGTATCCGTATTTCGTGTATTACGGGGCTGCGCTGATGACGGAGCCGTTCTACATCGCGGCCATCCTGGCATCGCTCGATCTGGCGCTGTCGATGGCCGGCCAGTCTGTCGAGCCGGCGGCTGCTGAGCCGGCGGCTACTGAGCCGGCGGCGCGCGGCCGAATGGCCGGCCGGTGGGCGCTGCTCGGCCTGTCGCTGGGCGTCGCGGTGTTGCTGCGCCAGCTATTTCTGGCCTTCGTTCCATTTCTGGTTGCATACGTATGGTTCGCGCAGCTCTGGCGGGACTTTCAACCGATGGCCGGTGGTCTGCTGCGCCGTTTCATCCAGAGCGCGCGTCGGAGTGTCGTCTATCCGGCGATCGCGGTGGGTGTGATCGCGCTGATGATCGCGCCGTGGACGCTCCGCAACGCCGCCGCGTTCGACCGATTCGTGCTGCTGAACACGAACGCCGGCTTTGCTTTCTTCTGGGCCAATCATCCGGTGCACGG
>CALBEF010000133.1 GCA_937927775.1 uncultured Anaerolineae bacterium
AGCAGCCGCGCCGCCACGTAGTTCGGCAGCGGGTTGCCGCCCACCAGCAAAATCAGGTGATCGGTCTGATAGTCCTTCAACGGATCAGATTGATCTGTCTTATATTGCATATTGCGCTCCAGATTGCGGCAATCGCCACACCCGCCGGCCATCCTGGCGCCCCGGCCCGCTCGCCGCCTCATCACATGAGATGAATCTTTTCCACAGCGCGGTGGATGCAGCCGCCGGCGCGCCGTCTACGATCGCTCCCAGACATGATCCGGCAAGGCCCCGAAATGCTCGCGCGCGAACTGCCCGTCCACCCGATCCTTCGGCGCCAGGCCCCAGGCGTTGCGGCATTCCGCGCGAATGACCTGCTGATGCGAGCGCACCGTCGCCAGCGACACATGCAGCCGCTTTGCAATCGCGGCAGCGTTCGCGCCCGGCCGGGCCAGCTCGCGCAGCACGTCGCGCTGACGCGGGGTCAGCCGGCGCAGCACCTCGTGGCAGCGCTGCTCGTCCTGCGCCGACAACCACTGCCGCCCGGCGGCCAGAATCTGTTCCGGCGATTGCAGCGCCGCCTGTTGCAACCCCGGAATGAACACCCCCAGCGGCAACACCGGCACCGCGATCAGCCGCAGCCGATCCTCGCCCTGCATCGCCTGTGGCGCGTGCATGATCTCCCCTTCCCCGGCCGCCTCGCGCAACGCCGGCGGCGTGTACAGATGCCAGCAGCGATCCTGCGGCGTCAGCAGCAATATCGCCGCCGACAACGCCTGCAGCGCAATCAGGCGCGGCCCGCCCGTCACACACAGATCGATGCTGTAGCCCTCCACACGCAGCGCGCCGATCAGCCGGTGCAACGTCATCCAGATCGCTTCGGGCGCAGCCGGATCGTCAATCGAGTCGATGGGCCGGCCTTTGGTGGCCGCATACGTCCCCTGCGCCACGCGCGGCAGCGCGTGAATCGGAACCGACTCGAAGCGCGGCGCCTGCCGGCCATAGCGGGCGCGCAGGTCTGCCTGCAATTTGTCCAGCGCGTGTTGAATGCGCGGGTCGCGCGCGGAGAGATGCACCACGCACACGCGCTGAATCGGGGCGCCGGAGTCCAACAACACATCCAGCGCAAACGTCACCACCTGTGGCTTGCCGCCCAGGGTGGCAATCAGTGCAGCGGGCGCTGGATAGGGCACCGAATGCAAACGTTAACCCCCTGTTAATTCATCGTGCAAGGATTTTATTCGATTTGCGTTTCCACGCAACCCGACGCAGGCGAGTATCATGTGGTATTACTGGAATCACTACGGTTATATGAACTCATTCCCGGCTATTCTCATCGGCGGCCCCCCACACTCCGGCAAAAGCACCCTGTGCTACAGCCTCAGCCAGGCCCTGCGCCAGCGCAAGATCGCGCACTACCTGTTGCGCGCCGCGCCCGACGGCGAAGGGGACTGGACGCACGAACTGGAAAACGCTGCCGTGCAGCCGGTGCGCTTCAAGGGTGACTGGACGCAACACTGGATCGATGTGACCTGCCGCGATGTGGCGCAGCGCACGCTGCCCCTGCTGGTCGATGTGGGCGGCAAACCCACGCCGGACCAGCAGGCCATCTTCGACCAGTGCACGCACGCCATCGTCATCGCCGCCAAAGATGAAGACCGCGCGCCCTGGGTCGAAATGACGCAGGCGCACAACCTGCTGCTGCTGGCAAATCTGCGCTCCACACTGGCGCCGTTGCCCGATCGCGCAGCCGATCCACATGACGCCGGCGGCCCGCTGGTCGGCGAGGTCAGCGGCCTGAAGCGCGAAGCGCCCGCGCCCGGCGGGTTGTTCAACGCGCTGGTCGAGCGCGTAGCCGGCCTGTTTGCGCCCTTCACCGAAGACGAAGTGTTGCGCATCCATCTCTCGCGCGCCCCGTTCCAGTCCGACCCTGGCAGCGTGCATGTGGTTCACTTCCGCGATCTGCATCGCGCCCTGCGGCCCGGCGATCCTTCCGGGCGCTTCCGGCTCGATGACGACATCGCGCCGGCGCTGGCCCTGATTCCTGGCGACAGACCGATTGCCCTGTATGGCCGCGCGCCGATCCGCCTGGTGGCCGCCATCGCCGCCCGGCGCGACGTGTGCTGGCAGTTCGATGCGCGCCTGGGCTGGCTGCAAGCCCTGCGCCCGACTGTGTGCGCGCCGGATGATCGCTCTTACCTCAATCACCCCGATCTCATCATCGAGCCGGTCGAGAGCGCGCCGGATACCACCACGCTGGTGCTGCGCGGCAAAGACCTGTACCTCAACTACGACGCGCTGCAAACGCTGCGCCTGCCGTGGATCGCGCCCGATCGGCGCGTCATCGTGGGCGCGCCGGGGGGCGGCAAGCTGCCACAATGGCTGATCGCCGGCATCGCGGCGGCCTACCGGCATTGCGCCGGCGTCGAAGCCTGGCAAGCGCAATCGTAAATCCCAATTCCAAAATCAAACATCCAAAATCCGAAACAGTCCATTGCCTTTGACCGTGTGCTTGCCCACGTGAACGATCTCGCCCCAGCGCAACAGGGGCATGAAGGGCGCGAAGGCGTCAGCGCTCTCCGCTTCAAACGTCACCCGGCCGGCAAATCCGCTCAACGCTGTGGGCGCCTGCTGGCGCGCGCTATAGCCGTTCAGCGCGACCCAGCGCGTATCGTCGATGGACACGCGCACGGCGTCGGCGCGGCGCAGCAGATCGTTCTTCTCCTCGCGCGTGGCCGGCAGGCACGGCAGGGCAGATGCGCCGGACTCATCGCCGGCATATTGGCTCAGCTCGGTCAGCCGCTCGATCAGCCGATGTATGACGATGTTGAATTGCGGCGTGAACACCGGCTGCTTGTTGGCGCGCAGCGTAGTCGGCGTGAGGAATGACAGCGCGAGCGCGCGGCCGGCCGGCTGCGGCATAGCCGCCACGTGCGCCTGGGTGATGGCCAGATCGGGCACACGCACCAGTTGATCGCCGGCGACATACACCGGCTGCGTCTGGCCGGTGAATGGATTCTCGGCCCACGCTTGCGCCACCTCGAAGCGGCCCCGCCCGCGCCCCAGGCCGGCGGCCTCGGCCCGCTTCAATGCCAGAATGACGTAGGGGAAAAGTTCCATCGCCCGCGCGTACAACGTCAGGCCAAAGACGAACGTGGCGCCGGGCGGAAGGGTGATCTCGCCGCGCGCATCGACGCCGCCGCCGGAGAGCAGATCGGCCCACACGGGCGGCTCGATGGTGTAGGGCCGGGGCACATCCTGGCCGCGCGCGCTGTCGTCATCGAGCGTAGCCATGAGGAAGCGCACGGGATCGTTGGGCAGGAATTCGAGATGGTGCGCGCCGGCCTGCCGCACGGGGCCGGCGAGGCCCATCAGCGCGCGATAGAGCATGCCGCGCAACGCGCTGCCGGCGTGCGCGCCCAGCGCCAGCGTGTCGCGGGCGACCAGCTCGAAGCGCAGCCGGTGGGCGGTGAAGGGAAACACGGTCGCGTCAAGGGACATGAGAAGCATCCTCCGGGCGGATCGAATACATCCAGCCGCATCAGGCAGAACGAGTCGCGCTCAAATCCAGCCCGATGCCGGCATCGCCATCATCATAAGGCACATCAACCACGATCGGGTACGCGCCGGGCGCGCTGCGGCGGCGCCCGGATTGCAGGATCTGTTTGTATTGCCCACTGCGGATGGAGACCAGCAGTTCCTGAGCGCGCAATGGCTCGGACTCTGTCAGGGCGCGATACTCGTCCAGAAACCGCATCGGCAGCACATCGACGCCGTCGAAAGCGTCGTAGAACAGCGATTCTTTGTCGTCGTCACTGTCAAACGGGCGCAACTCACGGATCAGCGTTTCAGCGAACTCTGTGGCAGCGTGATCATATTGCGCAAGCCACTTGCGCCGAATGTCACCCGTGTAAATCTCATCCAGCCACGCGCCGATGCGATCCTCCTGCACAGGTTTGCTGTTCTCGCGCGCCAGAATCGCCAGCGTTGCCCGCACCAGCGCGCCATCATACACACGCTGACCGGTATCGGGCTGATCGAACACATGTGCGGGCGCAAGGTCGGGTTGCAAGCGGCGGCGGTTGACGCGCCCAAAACGCTGCACCAGCGCCTCCAGTGGCGCGGGGTCGCTAAAGATCGTGTCCAGGTCAATATCCAGACTGACCTCTACTACCTGAGTCGCCACCAGCGCAATTTTGCGGCGAGACTGGCTGTTCGAGCCGGCGGCCTGTCCCACGACTTCCTCGCGCTTCAAGCGATCGCGCCCATTCAAGCGCCCGTGCAAAAGCACCACCTCCACATCGGGAGCGTCGCGCGCGATGATCTGCGCGGCGCGCTGGGCGCGCGCAACCGTGTTGCAGCATACCAGCACGGTCCTGTCGGCGCGGATGGCGTCGAGGACATGCGCCCAGTTGTGCGGAGCGAAAAGTTCGCCGGACAACAGGCGCAGGCGATGCCGGCAAAAGTCCTGATACAGATTCGGATCCGCCTCGATCAGCGTCGGCGATCCAAGCGCATCATCCAGTTTGGCGCGGATGAGCGCGGGGAACGTGGCCGACATGATGAAGAACTGCGCGCCATGATGCGCCCGCAGATAACGCAAAGTCTCCACAATCAGGGCCAATCGCTGCGGCTCGTAGGCGTGAATTTCGTCGAAGATGAACGCGGCGTTGTGAAAGTCGGCCAGCATTCCCTCATAGCCCTTCAGACGATAGGCCGCCTTCAACATTTGATAGGGGCTGAAGATTTGCACCGGCAGATGATGCAGACCGGCCAAATTGCGACGCCGGCGCGCCTGTTTCTCGGCTGAGACTTGATCCGGCTCCTCATCCGCAATCATGCGATAGAGCGCCAGCAACGCGCGACCGTGCGCCAGGCCCACCATGCCTCCAAAGGTCTCTTCCAGACGCTTGTGCATGGCGTTCATGCTGGCCTGGTAAGGCAGGGTATAAAACAGGCGCGGCGCGCCGGATTGACGCGCGGCCCACAGCAGGGCCGCCTCGGTCTTGCCGCTGCCGGTGGGCGCTGTCAACAGCGCCGTGCCAACGGTATCGCCGGCCCGAATCTGATGGGAGTTATAACGCTGAATGC
>CALBEF010000134.1 GCA_937927775.1 uncultured Anaerolineae bacterium
CCCGTCCCGGCAGTCGGCGAAGACGCCACCACCGGCCTCTCGGCGACCGAAACGTTCTCCGACACCGCTGTGCCGCCGCCGGTTGCGCCGGTAGTGCTGCCCGCAGGCACGATCAACATTGCGCTGCTCGGCGTGGACACCCGCCCGAATCTGGGGCTTGCCAATACCGATGTGATTATCATCGCCAGCATCAACCCCGACGTGCCGGCTGTCACGCTGTTGTCCATCCCGCGCGACACACTGGTGTACATCCCCGGCTGGCGCTCGCACAAGGTCAACACGGCGTTTGCGCGCGGCGGGCCGGACTTGTTCAAACAGACGATCAAGTACAACTTCGGGATCAATGTGGATTACTACGCCATGGTGAATTTCTCCGCCGTGGTGCGGGCAGTCAACACGCTGGGCGGCGTGCAGATCGTGGCGACCTGTCCACTGTTCCACCAGTTCCCGAAAGACCCGTATTACATGGCCGATCCTGCCTCGCCCATGACCGTGACCGCCCCGTACACCGACACGTTCACCGGCGAAGTGTGGGAGCCGGGCACAGCCGTGCCTTTGCAGACGATCAACATCCCGCGCCCCGGCATCTACACGCTGGACGGCCTGGAGGCGCTGGCCTACGTGCGCGCGCGTTACGGCGTGCCGGGCGGCGACATCGACCGCGACCGGCGCGAACAGCGCCTGATTCGCGCCATGTTCAACAAGCTCAGGCAGCTCGACATGATTGCCAAAGTGCCCGAGCTGTACGCGCAGTTCCAGCAGCAGGTGAGGACCGATCTGACGCTGGAGAATATGCTGTATCTGGCCACCCTGGCGCCGCGATTCGAGGATGCCATCATTCGCAGCCGGTTCATCGACGGCGGCGGCCTGCGCGGCGCGACATTGCCACAGGTTGGTTCCGTCCTCATCCCGGATCGTGAGACGATGCAGCCCTATATCCAGCAGGTGTTGCGTGTGGCATTGAATCAGCGCCCGAACGAAGGCATCCCGATCGAAGTCTGGAACGCCACCGGCGATCCGAACTTCGGCATCGTGGCCGCCGACCGGCTGGGCGATCTCGGCTTTCGCATCGCCGAAATCCGCAATGTCGAGGAGCGCGTCGCCAAAACGCAGATCATCGATTTCACCACGACGAAGAAAGGCAGCGCGTTGCCGTTGCTTCAGCGCACGTTCAACATCAACGACGATGCCATCTCCGAGCAGCCCACTGCGGATGGGCCGCGCTATCGCATCATCGTCGGGCCGGACTTTAATCCGTGCTATTACGAGGCCGGCGCGCCCACAGCGCCGCCGCCTCAACCGACTCCCGAACCGGCTGCTGTGCCAGATGCTGCTGCGCCAGACGCCGACGCGCCGGCCGAGCCGACCGCCGAGCCTCAGCCATAAGCCGCTTCGTCTGTCAGGCAGCGCGCCGAGCGCGATTCACGCAGTGATCTCAATGCCGCGCTCGGCTAACATCTCGCGCACAGCGTCGGCATGGGCGGCGTCCACAACCGCCACCGGCTGCGCGCTGCCCTCGATTGGCCTCAGATAGCAGGCAATTGCGTCGTCGTCGAGCAGGTTGTTCAACACGTCCTGATGGCTGAACTCGAACAGGCACACCGTGTTTGCGGTGGCGCGGCCAAAGAAGCGGGCCCAGTCCCGGATGTGTTGCTCGACCGGCAAGGGCAGCGGGCCATCGTGCAGGTGCGCCAGCGTGGCCAGGATTTCATCCATGGTCATGCCGGCGGAGAGCGCGGCGCGAACACCGGCAGCCGTGATCTGCAACGGCTGACCCGGCGCAACAGGACCTGTCAGCGCCGCCAGTTGGCCGAGGGCGAACAGGCTCGGCGTCGGCTGCTTGAACTTCACATCGAAGCTGTCCGGTGTCTCCTCGGACAACACCAAACGCAGGCAGCCCTCTGTTTCGTCGCGCTCCGCTGAAGTCTGCCTGGCCGGGCTGACTTCGGGCATCCATCCCGCGTCGCTCAGTGTTTTGATGAGGGTTGCGGCAGGCACGCCGGATTCCACCAGCGCGTGCGCCGGCCCCAGAGCGACCGGCTCTATACCGGCCCGGGCCAGCACATCCGTGATGGCAGTCCGCGCGGCGTCATCCGCGAACTGCACCACGCGCGCGTCGCGGTGAAACACAATCCGGTGATGTTGCGCCTGCCACTCGTCCAGCGTGCGTCGGATGTTGGGGGGCAATGGCGCGCCTTGATGCGCTTCCAGGAAAGACGCGATGCGCTGCGCATCCCAGCCGGCCCGCTGGCCCCGGTATACCGATTGCCGGGTCAATTGATAGGTGGTGGCGCGGTCGCCGCCCTGCAAGTCTGCAAACTGATCCAGATCCATCAGCACGCGATCGCTGATCGGCTGCATGGCCAGAATGGTGAAGTTGGGTTGCACCAGCACCCGCCCGCCGCTCTCAACGTAGCGTGGCGCTTCAGCCAGATCGAGCAGCCACAGCCCGGTGTCGGTCAGCCGGTAGGCGGCGGGCAGGGGGCCGGCCGGCGTGGCTGCGTCGGCATCGGGATTGTCATAGCCCAGATCGACCAGCCCCAGCCAGTGCAATGGCCCGGCCAGCATGGATAACACGGCGGATCGATCGATGAGCCGGGCATGGCCGGCGTGAAGAGAGCGCGTGGTGGCCTGCTCGGCCGCGTCTGGGTGGCCGGCTGTGTCCGCGCGCGCCACCGCATCCAGCAGCGCCGCAACCGACATCCAGCGCGTGTGAGTTCCGTGTCCCAGCGATTGTTCCAGGGCGGCTGTTTTCTCGGCGCGGGCGAGGGCGCGTAGCACGGTCATGCGCGTCTTGATCGCCGCCGGCAGGCTGTTGGGCAGCAGGGCGCGGCTTTGGCCGGCCTGTTTCGGCGCGCTCGCCACGTCTGCCATCTCCAGCGTGTCGCGCCATGTCTCGAACGATTGTTTGATGCGCGCCGGCAGCGGCAATTGAAAGAATCGTCCGTCCGGTTGGGCCGTGAGCGCGCCCGGCTGATTGACCATCTCGCGCAGCCCGATCAGCAATTGCCGCATGAAGAACAGGCGAGGGTGTTCCTGTTCAGAATCCGGCCCGCCGGGCGCCTCGTTGAGCGCCGCAAGCAGCGACTTGAACACCGTCTTGTAGATCCAGCCCCGCGCGGTCAGCCCCAGCTCGCCTTTGCCCCGCACATATCGCCAGTAGCGGCTCAGGTCGCGCTGGAAGTCAGATGCCGATGCCAACGCAACGCTGGCCGGGCGCGGCGCGACGATGCGCAAATCTGCGCGCGCCCTGGGCGATGGGTGCATGGACTTTTCCATCGCCTGTGTGGCGTTGCGATCGGGTCTTTTCTCAGTGTTGCGCATATCCGTGGGGTGTTGCCGATGCATGGTTTGCCGGACTCACATCACGGTGGGCGTGTATCCGCGCTCGACGAACTCGCGAACCAGTTCGTCCAGATTCTCCGGCCGGATCACCACGGCGCGCGGCGAAATCTGGCACACGATGGCCTGCGCCAGCGTTGTGTTGGCCAGCAACTCGGGCAGGGCGTAGTCGTCGGACAACTGAAGCACGGCCAGCGATTCATAGACCCGCGCGCGGCCATAGCGTTCAGCAATGGAGCGGAACTGATGGAGCGCCGCCTCGGGCGCCGGCGCGCCAAACTGCTCGAACTGCGCGGCGACCTGCTCAACCGTAATCCCCTCGCGCAAGGCGGCCTGGATGCTGGCCGGCGTCAGGCGATAGGTGAAGGGCGCTTCTGTCGGTTCGCCGATCTTGCGCGCAAACGCGATGAAGCCGGCCCGTTCCGGCGCGGGCGGCAAATGCCAGGTGGCAGCGTCGAGCCACATGACCGGCGCGGTGGTTCGGGGCTGCGGTCGCGCCGCTGCCGGCAGTGGAGGCAGGGGGTGCGCAGCCGACAAGTCTGACGCACTTGCCGCAATCTGTGCCTGCATCACCCAGTCGGCCACATCCGTGACGCGAAACGCGACGAGAGCGTTTTCCGCGCCATTTCGGACGCAGTCCGCCGCCATCTCCTCTGCTTCGATCAGGCCAAACCACTGCAACGGCCCATGCAGAGCGGCTGCGAGGACTGCGCCGATGCTGCGCATCCATTCGTCATACCGGCTGTGCTGAAGGCGAATCAGGCCGTCCGGGCTGGCGAACCACCAGTGGTCGGGGGGCATGAACGTCCAGGCGCAGTCCGGGTGAAAGTCGAACAGCGCGCGGCGCAACGCCGGCCAGTCGATCCACTGCTGGCGCGGCAATCCGCGCAAGACACGGAACAGATAGCGGCGCAAGGCGCACCACTCCGCGCCCAGGTCGAGCGGCCCCATCTCGCGCGCGCCGATCGCGCGCATGAGTTTGAACGGCGCATGGCGCATGGCCAGCTCCGCCTCGATCGCATCGGGGACGCTTTCCTGCCACGCGCGCCACGCGCGCAGAAAGCGTTGCTCGTGTGACAGCGCGTACCACGCCTCGATGGCGTCCATGCGCGCCCTGACGCGCCGGCCGGCTTCCGGGGCAGGGGCGTCACCGCTGACGTTGGGCGCCTCGATCAATTGCAGGACGGCTGCGATGGCGAACAGAAACGCGCACTCGGCGCCCGGCAGGCCGGTCTGATTCTCCAGCATCGCGCGGGCGTCGGGCGAGAGCCACGAGGCTACCGGCACGCCGATGCCGCTGCGCGGGTCCGGCGCCCAGCCCGGGCGCGAGTTGAGCAGGCGCTGGGCTTCGTCTTTGTTGTGTTCCCACCGCTTCAGCCAGGCGATGCTGCCGGCCTGAGTATGACGCGCCAGCGCCGGTCGAATTTGGATGCCGGTGGAGATTACGGCGTCGAGGAACATCTCGAATGCGTCGAGGAAATTGGCGATTGGCGATTGGCGATTGGCGATCGTTGACAGGTCGTTGGCGCTCGTGGCAGAGGCGATGGCCCACGAGATGACCGGCACGTTGCCGCCGCTGGCTGCCAGCGGCAGCCACTGGTAGTACACGTCACGGTAGCCTGTGTAACGGTTGGTGGGAAAGATCAACGCGCGCCGGCGCAGGGCGTCGAGGGTTTCCGACAGCGAACGATCCGCGCCGCTCCCGGCCTGCCGGCTCCACAGGTTGCTGATCAGGGTGCGCGGCACAGGGAGTTCGTGGTCGCGCGCAGTCAGCAGCCGGCGCGCCAACTCGGCCTGGTCGGCTGGCAATCCCTCCAGCAGCGCCTCCGGCTCGCTGCGCATCCGCGCCACGCGCTCGCCAAGCGCCTGAGCCACCTGCTCGACGAAGCCGTTGCGCGACGCTCCTTTGAGCGGGATGTCCCACAGCCGGGCCAGCGCGCGCATCTGGGCAATGTTGAACTCGGCTTCGAGCGTTTCACGCAAGGCCGGCGACTGGGCGCGGAACGGCGTGGCGCGCGGCCAAAAGCCGGCGCTTTCAGGCGATGTTTGCGGCAGGCTGTGCGCGCGTGTCACGATCATCGGGTGATAACGGCTCAATGACTCAATGACTCAATGACTCAATGACTCAATCTCTCAATCTCTCAATTCCTGCGCCGGACGGGCGCGGCGTTGGCGGCGATCACCGCCGGCTGGAACGCTTCGACCTCGTCCTCGTAAAAAATGTCGTAGTGGTAGCCCTGCTCGGTCAGAAACAACTGGCGTTTGGCGGCGAATTCCTGATCCAGCGTGTCGCGCGTGACGAGGGTGTAGAAGTGCGCCAGCAGCCCGTTCTGTTTTGGCCGCAACACGCGGCCCAGGCGCTGCGCCTCTTCCTGGCGCGAGCCGAACATGCCACTGACCTGAATCAGCACATTGGCGTCGGGCAGGTCGATGGAGAAGTTGCCCACTTTTGACAGCACCAGCTTGTTGATCTCGCCATCGCGGAATTGCGCGTACAGCTTCTCGCGCTGGCGCACGGGCGTCTCGCCGGTGATAAGAGGAGCGTCGATGCGCCGCGCGATCTCTTCCAACTGGTCGAGAAACTGGCCGATGATAAGCACCGAGTCCTGGCGATGCTTGGACATCAGCAGGGAGAGGATGCGCTGCTTGCGCCGATTGGTGGCCGCAAAGCGGTACTTGTTGTCGAGATTGGTCACGGCGTATTCGAGCCGGTCTTCTTCTTCCAGCGGGATGCGAATCTCGTGGCATTCGGCGGTGGCGATCCAGCCCTGGCGTTCCAGGTCTTTCCACGGCACGTCGTACTTTTTGGGGCCGACCAGCGAGAACACTTCGTCTTCGCGCCCGTCCTCGCGCACGAGGGTGGCCGTCAGGCCGAGCCGGCGGCGGGCCTGGATTTCGGCGGTGATGCGGAACACCGGCGCCGGCAACAGGTGCACCTCGTCGTACACGATCAGCCCCCAGTCCAGCGAGTTGAACAACGCCATGTGGGGATAGTCGGTGAGGATCGACGATTGACGAATTGACGATTGACGATTGACGATTGATGATTGACGATCGGTGTTGTCGATTCCGTTGGCGAGGTCAGGCTGGCCGGCGGCGGGTTTGCGGCGGGGGCGGTAGGTGAGCACCTGATAAGTGGTGATGGTCACGGGACGGATTTCCTTCTTCAGGCCGGTGTACTCGCCGATCTGGTCTTCGACGAGGGTGGTCTTGTCGAGCAACTCGCGGATCCATTGCCGCACGGCCACGGTGTTCGGGGTCAGGACGAGGGTGGCGCACTGCGCGCGATGCATGGCGGCGATGCCGACCAGTGTCTTGCCGGCCCCGCAGGGCAGCACCACGACGCCGCTGCCGCCGGCGGCGCTCCCGCCGGCCCAGTACACTTCGGCGGCGTCCACCTGATAGTTGCGCAGCGAGAAGGGCGCGCCGGTCAACGCCCCAAGCTCGCGCAGATCGAATGCCAGCGCAGCGCCCTCGACATAGCCGGCCAGGTCTTCGGCCGGAAAACCGATCTGCACCAGCACGCGCTTGACATGCCCGCGCTGCGCGGGGTCGATCTGAAAAGTGAGCGGGTTCAGCCGGGCCTGCACGAGCGGCGCGAACAGCTTGTGCCGGCTGATCTCTTCGGCCAGCCGCGCATCGTCGGTGACAACCAGCATACGGCCTGCGCCATTTGGCCCGCCGGCCCGGACCCCTTCTTCGGCGACGATTTTGATCCGCCCGTAGCGCCCAATGGCGTCCCGAATATCCACCCTGACGTTGTCCGGCAGCGGGTACTTGGAGAATCGCTCCAGGTCGGCCAGGATGGCGTCGGCGGTCAGGCCGGCTGCGGCGGCATTCCACAGCGACAGCGCGCCGATGCGATAGGTGTGCACGTATTCCGGGCTTTTTTCCAGCTCGGCGAAGCGGGCCAGGGCGTCGCGCGCCTCGGCGTACAGCGGGTTGTCCACTTCCAGCAGCACGCTCTTGTCGCTCTGGACGATCAGCGGATTTTCGGGCCGGTAAGTTGTCATACGAAATATCCATTAGAACATAGTTTGGAGACTGGAGTCAATGGCGCGCGCGCCTCGCGCCTCCCTTGCTCCTGCGCCCTGCGCGCGCCGTGCGCCACTTGCGCCGGAGGTGGGGGTGTGGTTAACTACCACCCCGGATGTTCCAGATAGCCATCATGCTTCTGACCGGCGCCCTGGGGCTGGTGTCCATTGTCGTGGGGGCGCTCAACCTGGCGCAGGTCATCCGCTTCGTATGGCGCGCGCAGACGGCCTCCGGCGTCGTCTCTGAGATCGTCGAGTTGGAAAAACGCCCGATCGGCAGTCCGCTCTATCAGGCGCGTGTGCGATTCAGCACCCGCGATGGCCGCGAGGTTCAATTCGACAATCGCAATCTGACCGGCAAGCTCTACGAGGTGGCCGGCCAGAAAGTCACGGTGCTCTACGATCCGGCCAGGCCGGCCGAAGCAATGATTCGCACGATCTGGATGTGGCTCAACCCGGTCGTTGCCCTGTTGAGCGGGTCGATCCTCATCGCCATTTGCGCGGCGAATCTGGCGCAGTTCGGGCAGTAGCTATACTCACCGGCATGTCTTTCCCGTTTCGCCTGATTCTGGATGACCCTGCGGATTGCACCCGCTGCGACGGCGCGACGAACATGGCGCGCGATGAGGCCATTTCGCGCGCAGTGGCTGCCGGCGACCAGCCGGCCACGCTGCGCTTCTATGCCTGGCAGCCGCCCTGCATCAGCCTGGGACAGGCGCAGCGCATCCGCAGTGTTGACCTGGCCGCGTGCGAGGCCGATGGGGTGGGTGTGGTGCGCCGGCCTACCGGCGGCCTGGCTATCCTGCACACCGACGAGTTCACCTACAGCATCTCTCTGCCGATCGGCCACCCGATCGCCGAAGGCGACGTGATGACCTCCTACCGGCGCATTGCCGGGGCGATTGTCGAGGGCTTGCGCCGGCTGGGCGTGCCCGACGCCAATGCCGACCGCGTCGCCAAAGAAGACAGGGCCAAAGGGCCGGTGTGCTTCGAGGCGCCCAGCGACTATGAAGTGGTGGGCGGCGGCAGGAAGCTGGTAGGCAGCGCCCAGTGGCGGCGGGTGGATGGCGTGCTCCAGCATGGCAGCCTGCCCTTGCGCGGCGACATTGCCCGCATCTGTCGCTATCTGATCGGCGCCCCGCCGCCGGACGAAGTGCGCGCGCACGCCGGCACGCTTGGCGAAATCACGGGCCGCGATGTGTCCTGGCGCGAGGTCGCGCAGGCGTGGCAAGCGGCGTTCGCAGACACGCTGGACATTGTCTTCGAGGCGCAACCCATCTCCGAGGCCGAACTGCGCGCGACCGACGAACTGCTTGCATCGCGCTATGCCAACGACGCCTGGACGAAACGGCGCTGAGCGGGCGCTTTGTAACACGGGATTCATCCCGTGGCGCGAATCCAAAAGAAGTCAGTCGTCAGTCGTCAGAAGTCAGTAGCCAGTTGTCAGAACACGGAGCGCACCACTCAGCACTCAGAGTTTCTTTTCGCTGGAGTGGCCGGGGAACGCCTTTGCGCCCGGATTGAGAAACTGATAGGCGAAGTTGACGGCGTAGCAGATTTGCCCGAAGCCGACCGCAATCAGGTTGAGCGGCTCCACGCCGGCCTCCGCGCAGATGTCGCCGGCGGCATACACGCCGGGGATGTTGGTCTCCATCTTGCTGTTGACCTTGATGTAGCGCGTGCCCACCATCTCCAACCCCCAGTTTTTGATCGGGCCGAGATCGACGTTGAATCCCAGCGTCAGGATGACGGCATCCACAGGGATGACTTCTTCGGCTTTCGTGCGGTTGTCGAAGATGACCGCTTCCTGCACCCGGCCATTGCCGCGCACGGTCTTCAGCTCGTAGAACAGCTTGACCTCCACTTCCGAGTTCATCAGTTCAGTGACCGAGGCAGCATGGGCGCGAAAGCCGTCGCGCCGGTGAATGAGCGTCACATGCCGGGCATAGTCTTTGAGATTGAGCGCCCAGTCCACCGCTGAGTCGCCGCCGCCCACCACCAGAATGTTGCGGCCCCGGAAAACCGCCTTTTCCTTGACCGAGTAATACAGCCCTTTCTCTTCGTATTGCGCCAGTTCAGGATTGGGCAGTTTCTTGGGAGTGAAAGCGCCCACGCCGCCGGCAATCACGACCGACCGTGAGCGGTGCACGCCCCTGCTGGTCATCAGCGTGAACGTGCCGTCGGCTTCGCGGGTCAGCATCTCGACCCGCTCTCCCAGCGCCAGATAGGGCTTCCAGATCATGGCCTGGTCGACCAGGTGCTTGACCAGATCGTGGGCGATGATGCGCGGGAATCCCGGCACATCGTAGATATATTTCTCCGGGTACAGCGCGGCCAGTTGGCCACCCGGCTCGTCCAGCGCGTCGATGATTTTGACCTTCATTTCGCGCAGGCCGGCGTAGAACGCGCCAAACAGGCCGGCCGGCCCCGCGCCGATGATCGTGATGTCGTACAGCTCGTGATCCGCAGTGATTGGATGTGACATGGCAGCGTCTCCCTTCAAGTTCGGCGCAAGATTACCACACCGCTCCCGATTTTGGGTTGAGGGTTATGGGGTATGGGTTGAGGGTTGAGAGTTCCGCGTTCTGACTTCTATCTTCTATCTTCTATCTTCTGTCTTCTGTCTTCTGTCTTCTGTATTCTGTATTCTGGCTTCTGTCTTCTGTATTCTGTGCTCTGTACTCTGGACTCCCCGGCCAAACCGGTGTATAAGGCGTTGTGTTCGAGTTCGCCGGGCGGTCGCGGGCGCGACAGCGCCTGAGGAAAGTCCGGACTCCACAGGGCGCGGTGCTGGCTAACGGCCAGGCGGCGTGAGCCGACGGAAAGTGCAACAGAAAGACACTGCTGGATTGACGACCAGGCAATTGAAGATTGTCGATTGAGGGTTCATCCGAAATCGTCAATCGTCAATGAGTAATCGTCAATTCAGTGAGGGTGAAATGGCGCGGTAAGAGCGCACCAGCGTCGCAGTGATGCGGCGGCTCGGCAAACCCCACCGGGAGCAATGCCAAGACGCGCAGATGAGGCGGCCCGCCGATGCGCAGGTAGGCAGCTTGAGCCTGGCAGCAATGCGCAGGCCAAGAGAGATGATCGCCCCGGGCCGGCTCGCCGGCCTACGACAGAATCCGGCTTACAGGCGAACTCGAACATGTGTTCCGGCAGGCGCGCAGGCAGGCGAGTGTGGTTCATACTCAATCCCCTTATCTCACCAAAGCCGCTTCCCAGGCGATCACCGCATTCTCCTCGGCCTGCTACCTGCACAACTGCAGCTTGCGCATTTGCCAGGGTCGCTTATAATCTTGTGAAAATTTTCACAATCTGGCGTTAGCCGTCGTTTGACTTTGCATCCTGACGACGACACCAATGCCGAAACAGTCCCTTTGCTGCGGCCTCGACGCCATGCCGGAAAGGATGAATGGCCCGGCGGGTCGGAGCAAGGGGCCTGTTTTTGTGAAGCAGATTCGCAGTTGAGAGTGCAATCATCATGAGGTGAAAGATGAGCATGAAGCGAGGACTTGTCGCAAATTGGATGACGCGCGAAGTCATCACCGTGTCGCCCGAAACAACTCTGCACAGCGCGCGCCGGATCATGGACATGAAGCGCATTCGCGCCCTGCCGGTTGTGCGCGAGGGCCACCTGGCCGGCATTGTCACCCGGCGCGGCCTGTTGCGCGCCGACCCGTCCAGCATTCCGCTGGCAGAAGCATGGGAGAAGCAGTATCCCCTGGATCAGGAAACCGTCGAGCGCGTCATGACCAGCCCGGCCATCTCCATCGCCCAGGACGCCCAGATCGGCAAAGCGGCCCGCGTAATGCTGGAAAACAAGATTGCCGCGCTGCCAGTCCTGGACGATGCGCGCAACCTGGTCGGCATTTTGACCTCCTCGGATTTGTTTCGGCTGGTGATCGAAGAAATGTCCGATGACGCTCAGCGCGCGCCGGTCAAGAGTTGGATGACGCCCGACCCGGAGACGATCACACCCGACACCACGCTTCTGGAAGCGCACCGGTTGATGGGCGTCAAGCGCATTCGCGCCCTGCCGGTGATCGATGCCGGCGCGCTGGTCGGCATTGTCACGCGCACCGATCTGATGGGCGCCGACCCCTCTCGGCTGTACACGCGCGGCGAGCAGGAGCAATCGCGCGAGGTGGTGCAACAGCCGGTCAGGCTCATCATGACCGCGCCGGTGCGCACCGTGCGCGAGGACGACACGATGACCGAAGCCGCGCAGTTGATGCTGACGCACAAATTTCACAGCCTGCCGGTGTTGAATGCGCAGGGCCGGCTGGCCGGCATTGTCACCGAGACGGACATTTTCCACATGATTGTTCATAAAGGGTGGTAGCCGCCGGCCCCGGAGCCGGCAACGCCCTGAGTCAAGAGATTCGAGCACAGGAGTGACGCATGATTTTGGATGGACGCAAACCGCCGTTGCCTTCAGCGGACAAACGCTGGAGACTTGTGGACGCAGCCATGCGGCGCAACGGCTACAGACCACAGGGCTTGATCGAAACATTGCACGCTGTGCAGGAAGCCTTCGGCTATGTGGACGACGCGGCGCTGCGCTTTGTCAGCCAGTCGTTGCAGGTGCCGCCCAGCCAGGTGCTGGGCGTGACTACGTTCTATCACCAGTTCAAGATGAAGCCGCAGGGCCGGCACACCTGCGTCATCTGCACCGGCACGGCCTGCTACATCAAGGGCAACGATCGCGCGCTGGAGCACGTGCAGAAGACCTACGGCGTCAGCGTGGGCGGCACCACCCCTGACAAGGAGTTGTCGCTGGTGGCCGCTCGCTGTGTCGGCGCCTGCGGTCTGGCGCCGGTAGTGATTCTGGACGGAGTTGTGGTCGGCAAACTGGTTGATGAAGCCGTGCAGGCTCGCATCAGGGAGTGGTTAAAGACATGACGAACGAAGAACTGCTTGCTGTCATGGAGCAGGAGCGGCAGGCAAAAGGACAACTGAAATACTGCGTGCAGGTGTGCAGCAGCACCGGCTGCGCCTCGTCGAACAGCGAGGCTGTCGCCGCCGCGTTGCAGCAACAGGTCAAAGAGGCCAACCTGCAGGAAACGGTTCAGGTCAAGCTGGTTGGTTGCATGGGCTTGTGCGCGCTGGGGCCGCTTGTCGAGATCGAGCGCGTGCAGATTCAGCCCGGCGCGCCGCCGGATGTGCTGCTCTATCAGTCGGTCACGCCGGCTGACGCCCCGGATATCGTGGCCGGCCTTGCCTCCGGGCAGCCTGTGCGGCGACTGCGCCTGGAGATGGACGACCCGTTCTTCACGCGCCAGACCAAGGTGGTGCTGGCGCAGGCCGGGCGCATCGACCCCGAGCGCATCGAAGACTACATCGCCGAGGGCGGTTATCAGGCCCTGTTCAAGGCGCTGGCCGAGATGACGCCGGCCGAAGTGATCGAGGAAGTCTCGAAGAGCGGCCTGCGCGGGCGGGGCGGCGGCGGCTATCCCACCGGCCTGAAGTGGAACACCGTCGCCAAAGTCCAGTCCGATCAGAAATACCTGATCTGCAACGCGGATGAAGGCGATCCCGGCGCGTTCATGGACCGCAGCATTCTGGAAAGCGACCCGCACCTGGTGATCGAGGGCATGATTATCGGGGCGTATGCCGTTGGCGCGAACAAAGGCTATGTGTACGTGCGCGCTGAGTATCCGCTGGCGGTCAAGCGCATGCGGCAGGCCATTCGCCAGGCCGAACGGGCCGGCTTCCTGGGCCAGAACATCTGCGGGGCCGACTTCAGCTTCAACGTCGAGATTCGGCTGGGCGCCGGCGCGTTTGTGTGCGGCGAAGAAACCGCTCTGATGGCTTCGATTGAAGGCCGGCGCGGCGCGCCTCGCCCGCGCCCGCCGTATCCGGCAGCGTCGGGCTTGTGGGGCAAGCCTACCCTCATCAACAATGTGGAGACGTTCGCCAACGTGCCCGGCATCATCCTCAACGGCGGCGACGCCTACGCGCGTGTCGGCACGGAGAAGAGCAAAGGCACCAAGATTTTCGCGCTCACCGGCAAGGTCAACCACACCGGCCTGATCGAGGTTCCGATGGGCGTCACACTGCGCGAGGTCATTTATGAAATCGGCGGCGGCATCCCGGACGGGCGCAGGTTCAAAGCTGTGCAGACCGGCGGCCCGTCGGGCGGCTGTATCCCGGAACAATTCCTCGACACGCCGGTGGATTACGAGTCGCTGTCCGCCCTGGGGTCCATCATGGGCTCGGGCGGCATGATCGTGATCGATGATTCGTCATCCATGATCGACGTGGCCAAATACTTCATGGAGTTCAGCAAGGAGGAATCCTGCGGCAAGTGCGTGCCGTGCCGGGTGGGCACGGCGCAGATGTATGACCTGCTGTGCAAGTTCTCCGCCGGCGAGGCCACCGAGTTCGACTTGCGTCTGTTGGAAGATTTGTGCGATCTGGTCAGGAACACCAGCCTGTGCGGGCTGGGTCAGACGGCGCCGAATCCGGTCATCAGCACGTTGAAGTATTTCCGCGACGAGTACCTGGCGAAGATCAAAAAGCCTGAAGAGGTGTTCGGGGTCGCCGCGCGCGCTAATGGGCGCGCACCAGGACAGGTTGAGCAAACCGCATAAGGAGAGATTGCGATGAGTCCAGTGCCAATTACGACCGAGCCGGTCAAAACATTCAAGATCAACGGCCAGGATGTCAGCGCGCGCGAGACAGAGAGCATTTTGCAGGCGGCGCGCGCCCACAACATCGATATTCCCACCCTGTGCCACCTGGAGGGGTTGTCTTCCACCGGCGCCTGCCGGCTGTGCATGGTCGAGATCAAAGGCTCGAACAAATTGTTCCCCGCCTGCGTCACGCGCGTGCAGGAGGGCATCGAAGTGATGACACACTCCGAGCGGCTGGTCAAGTACCGCCGCATGTTGATGGAGTTGATCTTCTCCGAGCGCAATCACGTGTGCGCCGTGTGCGTGGTGAACGGCCACTGCGAGCTGCAAAGCACGGCGCAAAAGCTGGGCATGGATCACGTGCGCTATCCCTATCTGAACCCGCAGCTCGAAGTGGATGCCTCGCATGAGCGTTACGCCGTTGATCACAACCGTTGCATCTTGTGCACGCGCTGCGTGCGGGTGTGTGACGAGATCGAGACGGCGCACACCTGGGATGTGATGGGGCGCGGCATCGGGTCGAAAGTGATTACAGACTTTAATCAGCCCTGGGGCGAATCGGAAACCTGCACACGCTGCGGCAAGTGCGTGAATGTGTGCCCGACCGGGGCGTTGTTTGAGAAAGGGAAGTCGGTTGCCGAGATGGCCAAGCAGCGGCAGTTTTTGCCGTACCTGGTCAGCCGGCGGGAGGCGATGATCGAATGAGCGAGCGCAACAAACCGCGTTTTGCGACGTTGTGGCTGGACGGCTGCTCGGGCTGCCACATGTCCTTTCTGGACATGGACGAATGGCTGCTCGATCTGGCCGGCCAGGTGGAAGTGGTGTACAGCCCGCTGGTGGACACCAAAGCGTTCCCGGAGAACGTGGACATCACGCTGATCGAAGGCGGTGTGGCGAGCCATGAAGATATCGAGAAGTTGCTGAAAATCCGCGCCCGAACGAAGACGCTGATTGCCTTTGGCGATTGCGCCGTCACGGCGAACGTGCCTGCTATGCGCAACCCGTTCGGTTTGGAAGCCGTGATGAAGCAGGTGTATCTGGACAGCGACGCCATTCAGCCGCAAGTGCCCAATCTCATTGTGCCGCAGTTGCTGGATCGCGTCGTGCCGGTGCATCGCATCGTGAAAGTGGATGTCTATATCCCCGGCTGCCCGCCCTCGGCCCGGACGATTAAGGCGGTGGTGGGCGAGTTGTTGGCCGGCAGGCAGCCCGACGTGATGGCGCTGACGCGCTTCGGCGCATAGTCGCGCCGGCCTTTTCCAGGAGTAGTGCTATGCAAAAGCAGATCGTTATTGAGCCTGTCACCCGTATCGAAGGCCACGCCAAAATCACTATTCAACTCGCCGACGACGGCAGTGTGGCAGACGCCAACATCAGCGTGACGCAGTTTCGCGGATTCGAGAAGTTTGTGGTGGGCCGGCCATTCTATGAAATGCCGTCCCTCACCGCCCGCACGTGCGGCATTTGCCCCGTCAGCCATCTCATCGCCGCCTCCAAAGCGTGCGATCAGATTCTGTCTGTGCGCATCCCGGAGACGGCCAACAAACTGCGCCGCATCCTCAATCTGGGTCAGTGGATTCAGTCCCACGCGCTGAACTTCTTCCACCTGTCTTCGCCGGATTTGCTGCTGGGCATGGACGAAACGCCGGAGAAGCGCAACATCTTTCGCGTGATGGAAGTGGCGCCGGAGAAGGCCCGCGACGGCATCCGGCTGCGCGCGTTCGGGCAAACCGTGATCGAAACGCTGGCCGGCAAGCGCATTCACCCCGCCTGGGTTGTCCCCGGCGGGGTCAGCGAGCCGCTCTCGGTTGAAGGGCGCGACAAGCTGCTGGCCCTGTTGCCCGAAGCGAAAGAGATCGCCCTGCGCACCCTGCGCTGGTTCAAGCAGTCGATGAGCCAGTACCAGGACTATGTGCGCACCTTCGCCAACTTCCCCTCGCTGTTTCTCGGCCTGGTTGACCCCAGCGGCAACCTGGAGCACTATCACGGACGCCTTCGCGTGATGGACGCTGCCGGCAGGATCATCGCCGATCAGCTCGACCCGCTCGATTATCAGAACTACATCGGCGAAGCGATCGAGCCGTGGACGTTTCTCAAGTTCCCCTACTACAAGCCGGCCGGCTATCCCGAAGGCATCTACCGCGTCGGCCCGCTGGCGCGCCTGAATATAGCCACCCAGACCGGTATGCCGCTGGCCGATGAGGAGCTGGCCGAGTTTCACGACCTGGAGCGCGGCGCCGCGCTCAGCTCGTTCTACTATCACTACGCCCGGCTGATCGAAATCCTGTACGCCATCGAGCAAATCGAGCGCCTGTTGGCCGACCCCGCCATTCTGCGCAAGGATGTGCGCGCCACCGGCGGCGTCAATCATCACGAGGGCATCGGCATGAGCGAAGCGCCGCGCGGGATGCTGCTCCATCACTACAAGGTGGATGAGAACGGCCTGGTCACGTGGGCCAACCTGATCATCGCGTCCGGCCACAACAACCTGGCGATGAACCGGGGCGTCCTGCAGGTGGCGCGCCACTACGTCAACGGCAACACGCTCACCGAAGGGATGCTCAACCGCGTCGAGGCGGTGGTGCGCGCGTTCGATCCGTGCCTGGCCTGTTCGACCCACGCGCTGGGCCAGATGCAAATGGAGATCACGCTGCTTGGGCCGGATGGTCAGGCGCTCGACCGGCTTGCCAGGCTCTGACCCCTGCCCGGCGACTGCGGACTTCGTCCGCGAAGTCGCGGGCAACGTTTGTAAGGCCGGCGCAGGCCGGCTTTGTCCGATGTTGCGCGCGTGGATCGTATCCGCGGATTGATCCGTCGCGCAACATCGGCGGATTGCCCCTGCTGGCAAATGCGCCCGACGCAGGGCCGGCCGGCTGCCATCCTCTATACTGCCGGCCATGCATAATCCGATTCCTACACCGCCGGCCGTATCGGGCAATGGCTGGCGTGACTATGCCGCTCAATCGCGCGCGCGTTTCGATCTCGCGCAGTTGCTCGATCGCGGCCACAACTTGCGCGACGATGCCGGCTGGCTCGAAGCGCGCCTGGCCGACCCCGCCACCCTGTTCATTCCCGTCTGGCGGCTCGACAATCTGATCGTCGGCGATCCGCCGCGGCCGGCAACGCTTTCTGTTGCGGACATGGCCGACTGGTTGCCGAGGGCCGAGTCGGTCACGTTTCTGGGTGTGCGCGATGAGCGGGCCTGGTTCGCCGTTGGCATTCCCGACAGCGCCGTCGATCAACGGGCCGATACGGAAGTCGGCCCGCTGGCGGATCAGGGGCGCTGGACGAACCTGCGCGCCGTGGCCGACGCGCTCTTGGCGGAGGATTGGGGCGCGCTGGCCTATGCGCGGGCGATGGTGTACTGGCATCAGCGTTGCCGGTTTTGCAGCGATTGCGGCCATCCCACTGTCAGCGAACAAGCCGGCCATGTGCGGCGCTGCGCCAACGCGGCCTGTGGGCGTCAGCACTTCCCGCGCACCGACCCGGCCATCATCGTGCTGGTGGTGTCGCCTTCGGGCGAGCGGGCGTTGCTGGGCCGGCAACCGTCCTGGCCGGCCGGCCGCTACTCCACCCTCGCCGGCTTCATGGAGCCGGGCGAGAGCGTCGAACAGGCTGTCGCGCGTGAGGTGTACGAGGAGACTGGCGTCCGGCTGAGCGAGTTGCGCTACTTCGGCTCGCAGTCTTTCCCGTTTCCGGCTTCGCTGATGCTGGGCTTTCACGCCGAGGCGGCCACCAATCAAATCACCTTGCGCGATGGCGAACTGGCCGACGCGCGCTGGTTCACGCGACAGGAGCTGCGGGCCGGGCTGGACGCCGGCACGCTCGGCTTGCCGCCGCGCTTTGCCATCTCGCATCAGTTGATCTCGGCCTGGTTCAACGCGGGGGAATGCGGCGTGTTGTAGCCGGGCCTGCTGACGAAACGCCGTTCGAGCTGGGCGAGGTGAGCTATCACTACGGGTGGACGTTTCACCGCGCCTCGCCCAACACCACAGGCCGGCCGCGCGCGGTGATGACCGTGATTTACATGGAGGACGGCATCCGGCTGATCGAGCCGCAGCGCAAAGCGCACGTGAACGACTGGAACGCCTGGCTGCCTGGCGTCAAGGTCGGAGAGCCGGCCAACTCTCCCTTGAATCCTGTGCTATACCACGTGTAGCACAGCCATGGGAAACATTCTTGTACTCTACGACAGCAAAACCGGATATACCGCCAAAATGGCCCGCCACGTCGCCGAAGGCGCTTGCGCAGTGCCGGGCGTCGCGTTGCGGCTGAAATCGGTGGACGAGGCCGGCCGAGACGACATTCTGTGGGCCGACGGCCTGGCTGTCGGCTCGCCCACCAATCTGGGGGTGATGTCCTGGAAGATGAAACGCTTCTGGGATGATGTGTCGGATGGCGTGTGGGGCAAGGTGGACGGCAAGATTGCATGCGCCTTTTCGTCATCCGGCGGGTGGGGCGGCGGCAGCGAATTGACCTGCATGGCGCTGTTGACCGTGCTGATGAACTTTGGGTTCCTCGTATTTGGCGTGACGGACTACGTCGGCAGGCAGTTCACGTTGCATTACGGGGCTGTTGCCGCCGGCGAGCCGCGCGATGCGAAAGAGATCGCCGCCTGCCGCCGGCTGGGCAAGCGCCTGGCGCAATGGGTGGCGGGATACATCGATGGCCGGCGCGAGGCGTTGCCGGGGCCAATCGACACGCGCGGCGAGTGAGAGATGGAGCTGTCCGACGCCTCTGAGGTGTTGGACGCCAGCCGATCTTTTTCCCACACCGGCTCGCCAGGCGCTATGCCAGGTGGTCTTCGGCGCTGTCTTCCGGCGCATAGCCCAGCGCATCCTTCGCGTGCTGGATGTCGACCAGGTTGTAGCGGTTGTTGGACTGGCCGAAGAACACGTCGAAGCGCAGGCTGTCGGGCGCGTTGACGCAGCGTTCGACCAGTTGCGCGATGTCGCGGTGGCTGCACCACAGGATGCGCGCGCGGGGGCCGGGCAGCCTGTCGTCCGATGTGACCCAGCCGATGCGCAGACAGATGCACGACAGGCCGTGCACGGTGGCATACATGCGCGCCAGCGACTCGCCGAAGATCTTGCTGCACGCATAGTATGTGGTCGGCCACGCCGGCTGGTCGTGCCGCACCGGCGGGAAGTCTTCAGGCGTGATGTGCTCCAGCCCCTGCGCCAGGCTCGACTTGTACGGCTCAGTGCCCAGGTAGCCAAACACCACCATGTTGGTGCTGGCGTAAATCACCCGTTTGACGCCGGCCAGCCGGCTGGCCTCGAACACGTTGTAGCTGCCGATGATGTTGCTGTTCAGCACGTTCTCCCAGGGCGCATTGCCATTTGGCTCGGCAGCCATGTGGATGACCACATCCATCCCTTCGACGGCGCGCTGCATGGCGGCGAAGTCGGTCAGGTCGGCCAGGCGCAACCGCTCCGGCGGGATGTCGGTATAGGCCATCGTCTCGGCGCGCGCCGACGCGCGGAGGCGGCGCGCAGACCCGTACACGTCGTAACGCTCTGGCTGCGCGGCCAGCCGCGCGTATACGATATTGCCGACCAGCCCGGTTGCGCCGGTGATGAGCACTTTCATCGAGAGATTTGCGGTGAAATCGTTTTGATCTGGAATTGCAACGGATACAGTTGATCGGGGCCGGCGCTACGCGCCGGATTCCTGCGCTTCCACGGCCGCGATGGCAGCCAGATTGACAATGTCCTTGACTTCGTCGCCGCGCTGCAACACGTAGGCCGGCTTGTTCAGGCCAACCACGATCGGGCCGACCACCTCGGCGTTGCCCAGCCGTTGCACCAGTTTGTAGCCGATATTGCCGGCTTCGAGGTTGGGGAAGATCAGCACGTTGGGCGGTTGGCGCAGGGCGCTGAACGGGTACGTGCCCTTGAGCAACTCGGGAACCAGCGCCGTGTCGGCCTGCATCTCGCCGTCCACGTCAAACTGCGGCGCGCGTCGCCGGATGATTTCCACCGCGCGGCGCACCTTGTCCGTGTGTGAATCGCGCACGCTGCCGAAGTTCGAGTAGCTCAGCATGGCAATGCTCGGCTCGACATCGAAATGGGTCGCCAGCCGCGCAGTCAGGATGGCAATCTCGGCCAGCTTTTCGGCGTCGGGATTGATGTTGATGGTGGTGTCGGCGAAGAACAGCACCCGGTTGCGCACGGTAACCATGTACACGCCGGCGGCGGTGGTCCATTCCGGCGCGGTGCGGATGATCTGCAAAGCCGGGCGCAGGGCATCCGGGTAGTGAAAGCTCAGTCCTGTCAGCATGGCGTCCGCCTCGCCCAGTTCCACCATCACGGCAGCGTAGTAGTTCGGATCGCGGATGAGGTGGTCGGCCTCGCTCTGCGTCACGCCTTTGCGCGCGCGCAGATCGAACAGGCGCCGGGTGTAGCGTTCGAGGTCGGGCGACCGGGCCGGATCGACAATCTCGACGCCGGCCAGATCGATGCGCGCGTCGTGCGCTCTGGCAAGGATGTTGACCCGGTTGCCCAGCAGCACCGGCGCAGCGATCTTCTCTTCGGCGATCTGCCGCGCGGCGCGGATGATGCGCTCGTTCTCGCCTTCCGCCAGCGCCAGTCGCTTCGGGCGCGCTCTGGCTTTGTTGAACACGATGCGCATCATTTCCTTTGACTTGCCCAGCCGGGCTTCGAGCTGTTCGCGGTAGCGGTCGAGGTCGATGTGGATGCGCGCCACGCCGCTGTCCATGGCGGCTTTGGCGATGGCCGGCGCCTCCCACAACAACACGCGCGGGTCCACCGGCTTGGGGATGATGTAATCCGGCCCGAACTGGAGCGAGGACAACCCGTATGCCTTGACCACCGCTTCCGGCACATCTTCGCGCGCCAGGGCTGCCAGCGCGCGCGCGGCCGCCACCTTCATCTCCTCGTTGATCTGGCGGGCGCGCACGTCGAGCGCGCCGCGAAAGATGAACGGGAACCCCAGCACGTTGTTGACCTGGTTGGGAAAGTCCGAGCGCCCGGTGGCGACGATCGCGTCGGGCCGGGCGGCTTTGGCTGTGTCGTAGGGGATCTCCGGGTCCGGGTTGGCGAGCGCAAAGATGATCGGCCGTTCGGCCATCGTCTTCACCATGTCCGGCGTGACGGCGTCTTTCACCGACAGCCCGACGAACACATCGGCGCCGGCCAGCGCTTCGGCCAGCGCGCGCAGCGATGTGTCGGCGGCGAACGCTTCCTTTTGCGGCGTCATCCCCGCCGCGCGGCCGCGATAGATGACGCCTTTGCTGTCGCACATCAGAATGTTCTCGCGCCGCGCGCCCAGCTCCAGGTAAAAGCGGGCGCAGGCGATGGCCGACGCGCCGGCGCCGTTGAACACAATGCGCGCGTCTTCGATGCGTTTGCCCTGCAATTCCAGCGCGTTGAGCAGGCCGGCCCCGGAGATGATGGCCGTGCCGTGCTGGTCGTCGTGAAACACCGGGATGTTCATCTCGCGCTTGAGCGTCTCTTCGATGTAGAAGCACTCCGGCGCTTTGATGTCTTCGAGGTTGACGCCGCCAAAGGTCGGCTCGAGCAGCTTCACGGTTTGAATGATGAGATCGGGGTCATGGGTGTTGATCTCGATGTCGATGGCGTTGACATCGGCGAAACGCTTGAACAGCAGGCCCTTGCCTTCCATGACCGGCTTGCCCGCCAGCGCGCCGATGTCGCCCAGGCCCAGCACAGCCGTGCCGTTGGTGACGACGGCGATGAAGTTGCCCTTGCCGGTGTACAAATAGGCGTCTTCGGGGTTTCGCTCGATGGCCAGGCATGGCTCGGCCACGCCGGGAGAATAAGCCAGCGACAGGTCGCGTTGTGTGGCCGAGGGCTTGGTCGGCACAATTTCCAGTTTGCCGGGCGGCGGGCTGCTGTGATAATCCAGCGCCTCTTGTTTGAGAGTCATGCTGCGCTCCAGTTGATCTATGTGTTCGTTGCGCCATGTCGATTGCGCAACGGGGCGTATTGTAGTGCCCGATGCGACGTCGTGTCGTTGCGGCGAAAGGAGCGCGGTCAGCGCATCTGCGTCCCGCAATATGCGCGCAAACGGCGCGCGCCATGGCAGCCGGCGCGCATTCATGAGAGATGTGTTGAGCATGACTTTGCGATCGCTTGACAGCCGGCTCGCGGCTTCCTATACTCTCCCCCATTCTGCTGCCCTGGCCATGAACCAGCGTTTACCCGGCTCAAAGGCAGCGCACTCAACCTTTTTTGTTGACGCGGTTTTCAGGGCGACGCCCCGTTGCGCCTGATGTCACCGCATTTAGCGCAAGCAGGAGAAAATCAAGGAGGTAATTGTGAGCAGTAAAACGATGTGGCGCCGATTCGGCCTGTTCGTCGCGTTGACGATGACTGTCAACATGACGGCAACCACCGTCATCGCTCAGCCGAAGCCGGCGCGGCCCGATGTTGCATCCCCCATCGTAGCCCAGCAACCTCTGCCGGATGCCAGGAAATCGCTTGAACCTGTCACACCGGCCCCGGCGCCGACCGTTTCCCCGCAGCAGGCGCTGCGCAAGATGCACCCGAAACTACGAGAGCTGGCGCAGACGGCCGGCCCTGCCCTGCCCGACCAGGTCGGCGCTATGGCTGTTGCTTCCGGCAAGCCGATCATCATCCAGGTCAGCGCCGAAGCGGGCGCCGACCTGAGCGCCTATTTCGTAGACGGCAAGGTCATCGCCCGCCCGCCGCTGAGCAAAGGCGGCAGGAAAACGCAGACGTTCATCGGCTTCGCCCATCCGCATAGCCTGATGAAGATCGCCTCGCTCGGTCAGGTAGAGAACATCCTGCCCATCGTCCTGGAGCGCAACGCCGAGCCGGACGCCTATCCGCCGGATCAGCCGCGCGAAACGCCAAAGAAGACCGCAACCGACTGGGCGCAATTGCGCGCCAACGCCGACAAACTGCGCAAGGGCTGGCTGCCCTGGGATCAGGCGCGCGCGTTTGGCGATGGCCGGGCGCGCGTCCGGCCCATGGACTGGTTCGAGGTGCTGCCCGAGGGGCCGCATCAGGCCAAAGACGCCTGGGATCGGGGCTACACCGGCGAAGGCGTGAGCGTGGCCGTTTTGGACGACGGCATTGACCCGGCCCACCCTGACCTGATCGGCACCCAGAAGATTTACTCCAGCACCGCCGCCCCGGCGTACAACGGCTGGCCATATGTCTTCAGCCCCATCTCGATGCTGCTGTATGCCTTCGACTCTTTCTTTGGCATGACCTATATCCCGGATGGCTTTCCCGGCGCCCACTATGTGGACACCCGCGCCAAGCCGACCCTGACCCCGTGCGGGCCGGGCATTCTTTGCTTCCAGTATGACCCGTTGATTGACTACGGCACGCGCTACAGCCAGGTCTATGGCGTAGTGCCCACCTACGTTATCTCCGCCAGCATGACCAGGAGCGGCGTGATCCACGTCGGCACCCATCCCGATAACGACCTGCGCGATTTCCTGTGGGGCGAGAAAGTCATTGTCGTGGTGGCCGACCCCAACACCGCCGGCGTGTACGACACCGTCTACGTGGACCTGAACGCCGACCATGACCTGCGCGACGAAAAACCGCTCAGGCGGGCGGATGTCAACAACCCGGCCACCTACAACGACATGATCGCCTACCGCGACGTGAACGGCGACGGCCTGGCCGATATCTCCGGCGGCATGGTCTACTTCATCGGCAATGGCGTTACGCCGATCCCTGCCTCAAACTGGTTGTATGGCGCTGCATTGGCGCCGGCGCCGGGCAACGGCGACCTGGTGGCAATCTCCGGCTCCACCTTTGACCGCGACTACAGCCACGGCACGCAGTGCGCCTCCAACATCGTCGGCCAGGGCGTGAGCGACGCCATGCTCCCCACCTTCTCTGACCTGCCCGGCACCGGCAAGCCGGCGGCTGCCGTTTACGGCATGGCCCCCGATGCAAAGGTGGTCAACGTCTCCGACATCTACTACAACTTCGACTCCTCGATCCTCGACGCGTACATCTTCACAGCGGTGGGCTACGACGCCTGCGACCAGACCGGCTTTAATGTGATCAGCAGCGGCGCCTGCACCGACACCGACGCTATCCAGATCAGCACCAACTCTTACGGCAACAGCGATGTGGACAACGACGGATGGGAGTATCCGGGGCAGGTGGTCTCTCAGGTGCAACGCGACTGGGCGCCCAACTTGCAGTTCCTCTTCTCGACTGGCAACGGCGCGCCGGCCTATGGCACCGTCGCCCCGCCCAGCCCCGACACGGGCATCGGCGTCGGCGCTTCCACCGAGTTCGGCTCCACCGGCTGGGACTCGATCAGCGAAACCACCCAGATCATGTCCAACGATGTGATCCCGTTCTCCAATCGCGGCCCCGGCTCGCGCGGCACGAACGGCGTGGACGTGGTGGCCGGCGGCGCTTACGCAGCCGGCGCCGAAGAGCTGAACTACTACAGCGTTTCCACGTGGGGCGCGCCCGACGGCAACAGCTCCTGGGCCTCGTGGGGCGGCACCAGCCGCTCGGCGCCGGTGGCCGGCGGCGTGCTGGCGCTGATCTATCAGGCTTATCGCGCCGCCAACGGTGACTGGCCCACCTACGACGTGGCCAAAGCCCTGCTGAAGTCCTCCGCCACCGATCTGAACTACGACACCTTCAGCCAGGGCGCCGGCTCGGTCAACGCCGACCGGGGCACCGCCGTGGCCGGCGGGCATTACGGCGTCCTTGCGCTGCCGGATGAGTGGGATGTGGGCGACTATCGCGGCAACAACTACCCCGCCTTTGCCCACATCGCCTATCCGAACGACACGTTCACCACCACCATCACGGTCGTCAACCCCAGCACGACGACCATCAACGTCACAGTCTCGGACGCCGAGTTGCGCCTGATCAACGCGCGCGAGTTCACCTTCACCATCACGCCGGCCATGGTGGCCGCCGAGAGCGCCTACGGCGCGGCCAACCGCGACAACTTCTTCAAGGCCTTTAACTTCTTCATCCCCATCACGGCTGTGGTTGGGATGGATCCCGCCTGGTACAACGTCCCGATCCCGGCCGGCGCCGATCTGATGATCGTCCGCCAGATCTACCCCTACAGCCAGTTCGACGTCAACGGCGACTACGCCTGGGACCAGCGCCTGAACCTGACCGTCTACAACTGGAAGGATGTCAACAACAACGGCATCGTCTGGGATGACAAGGACGGCAACGGGGTGGTGAACTTCATCAACGACCCGGCTACCTTCGGCCAGCAGGCCGATGGCGCGATTGAGCTGGCCTGGAACGACCCGCGCACCGAGCTGGATCGCGGGGAGTTCGGGCGCTTCGGCTACCACCGCCCCGGCGGCAACGCCTATGAGGTATGGGTGCGCGACCCGCTGGATCGGATGCAGGACGGCCTGTTCATCGGCCTGCGCCACCTGTATAACGCTAATGCGGCCAACATCACTACCACCCTGAGCTACCGCATCGAGTTCTACCAGAAGCAGGATGTGGGCTGGCTGAGCGTGGACAGCGCCTCGGTCAGTGTGCCGGCCGGCGGCGCCGTGAACATGGTTGCCACCGCCACGGTGCCTGCCAACATGCCGCCCGGCTTGTATCAGGCCGGCATCTACATCGAAGACCCCGGCAACAGCAGCTATGAGCCGAACACTACGGTCGTGCCCGTCGTGTTGAATGTGGCGGCGCCCTTCACCGACGGCATGACGCTGGGCGGCGCGGCCTCGGCGGCCTACGACGCCGACCGGCCCTACAACAACGGCGTCGTGCGCGGCTTCTTCGACTGGACATGGCGGCCTGAATCCGGCGACTGGCGCTTCTTCTACGCCGATGTCGCCGACGGCTCTTACCCGACAGGAACCCAGGTGCTGGTGCGCGAGCAGTGGGCTTCCGCCGCGCCGCGCACGGACATTGACACCATCGTCTTCGGCCCAACCCCCACCTCCCTGGGCAGCGGCGCGTATGACGCGCCTGACCCGGCCTACTACGGCCCCTACGTGCTGGACACCGTGGCGAAAAGCCCCAACACCAACACCGGCGGCGGCGTTTGGCGCTTCAACACCTCCAGCGGGGGCAACGAAGACTGGGTCATCGGCCCGATCACCAACGGCCTGCACGCCATCCTGCAGCACAACGTGTTGTATCAAGGCGACACGTTCGACGTGGTCTTCACCAAGACTGTCGGCACGCTCAGGCACTTCCCGCGCGCCCTCAGCATCACCACCTATGTGGACGCCGGCTTCGTGGGCACCACGACCCTGACGGCCACGCTGGGCTTGAACGGGATCACGGCTACCGGCTTCCTGATCGCCCCGCAGACGACCACCTGGACGAACGAGCCGCTGAACTTCGTCAACTCCAGCACGATCGAGTGGGTCTATCCGTTCAGCGTCTCCAACGCCTACTATCTGCAGATCCAGACCTCCAGCGCCGATATCTCCGACCTGGATCTGCTGCTCTACCGCTGGACCGGCTCGGCCTGGCAACAGGTTGCCTCTTCCGCCGGCGCCAGCGCCAGCGAGTCCATCTACCTGAGCATGCCGGCGAACGGCAACTACCTGATCGGGATCAACAACTACTCCGGCCCGGCCGGCCACTTCAACATGACGCTGGACATCGGCCAGAATGTGGGCGGCATCACCGTCACCGGCGCGACGGCCGCTCCCGTCGCAGCCAACAGCGCGACGCCGCTGGGCATCTACTACAACTATGCGATGCAGCCGGGCAAGTGCTACGACGGCCTGGTGCTGGCCGGCCCGCCGGAAGCCCCGCAACTGAGCGAGACCGCTATCACCATCTGCCGCAAAGCGCCCAGCGCCGGCCTGGAGAAAGCGGTGAACTACGACATTGCCTTCCCCGGCACCTACCTGCAGTACCCCATCCGCCTGTTCAACTACAGTGACCCGGCCGCGACCTTCGAGCTCAGCGACCCGATCCCGGCGGGCGCGGAGTTCATCACTGTCACCGGCCAGGTGTGTCAGAGCGCGCCCGGCGTGACCTACCTCAGCGAGAACTTCGATTCTGTCACGACGCCGGGCCTGCCCACGGGCTGGGCGCAGGTGGATGTAAGCGGCACGGCGGGCAACTGGGCCACTGCATCGGCCACAGTGCATCCTTCCGGCCAGTCGCCGCACAGCGCGCCCAACCTGGCCTACTTTAACTCATGGACTGCAAGCGCGGGCAACTCCACTCGCCTCTACCGCACCAGCGGCATCAACCTGAGCGCCGCCAGCAGTGTGCAGGTGTCCCTGTGGATGTACCACGACACCGGCTTCACTACCAGCGCCGACCGGGTGCAGGTGCAGGTGAGCACCGACGGCGGCGTGACCTGGACGAACGTAGGGGCACCCATCCCGCGCTATGACGGCTCCACCGGCTGGAAGCAGCACACGGTTGACCTATCCACGTATGCCGGCCAGCCCGATGTGCGCATCGGCTTCCTGGGCATCAGCGGCTATGGCAACGACGTGCACATTGATGACGTGCTGGTCTCCGCGCCGCCTACGGTGACCTGCTATGCGCCGGTTTATGACTCGGTCAACAACCGCGTGGTGTACACCGGCCCGCTGCCGCTGGCGACGGTCGTGGCGCCGTCCAAGAACGAGGGCTTCGAGGGCGGCGTCGTGCCGCCGGTCGGCTGGACGGAGCAGGTCTCCAATACGACCAAGAACTGGAGCATCAGCACGCTCTACAAGCGCACCGGCACTTACGGCGCCTCCGTGCCTTACGACTTCAACCAGAACGAATGGCTGCTCAGCCCGCGCCTGTTGGGCGTGACCGGCGGGATGACCACCAGCCTGTGGTCGCAGGGCAGCCTCTACTGGTGCCGCGACACCCTCAACAACTGCGATCTGAACGTCTGGCTGGTGGCCAACGCCATCGGCGGCGGCGATGACGTGCTGCTGGGCAAGGCCGAGGATGCCTGGACCGCCAACTTCACCTGGGCGCGCAGCGTCTTCACTCTGCCGGCGACGCTGCCGGCCGGCGACCTGCGCATCGGCTACCAGTATGTGGGCGACGACGGCGCAGATGTCGGACTCGACGACGTTTATCTGCCCGGCACGCCGCAGAGCCTCAGCCTGCCCAGCGCGGTCATCACCGTGACCGTGCGCGTCACCGACACCGTGACGCCGGGCGCGTGGATCACCAACACGGCCATGCTGACGGCGACGCACGTCCTGCCGCAGGAGACGCAGGTGGAAGCGCCGGCCTCGGCCAGCGCCCAGACGCGCATCGGCGCCGAGAACCTCGCTACGTCCTACAAGGTCGCGCCGGCGCAGGTGGTGGCCGGCAGCACCTTCACCTACCAAATCCACGTCATCAACTCCGGCAATGCGCTGGTGAACGTCACGATGACCGACACGTTGCCGGCCGGCGTGACCTACGTCAACTCCTGGTCGGCGCCGAACAGCCCGTACTTCACCTATAACCCGGTCACGAATCAGGTGCAGTGGAGTGGCAACGTCGCGCCGGGCCAGGAGTGGGTCTTCTACGTCCGGGTGCAGGCAGGCGTCGGGCCGTCTCTGTGGTACACGACGGCGCAAAACACGGCCTATGTCTCGTGGGGCAGCAACCAGTTGCCGCTCACCGTCGCTACACAGATCATCCCGCCGCGCCGCGTCTATCTGCCGATAGCCCAGAGGTAAGCCGGGCGCGCATTTGGGTGATGGTCGCCTGTCAGGCGACCATCACCTTTTTTCGGCATGAACCTGGATTCAGGTGTTGGGGATATGCCCGCGTCAGCGGCAACCCGGCGTAGTAATGGCGAATGAGCATTCGCCTATGCCTCACCCGACCTGTCTGTCATTCCCTGCGCAAGCGCGAATCCAGGATGGCAAGCCTGACCTGAGCACTGAATAAGGGCGTCATTCCCGCGCAAGCGGGAATCCAGACAATTCCTCATAACGAGAGATGAAGGAGTGACCTGTGCGTGTGAAAAAATTCTCGTGCCTGCTGACGATTGCGCTGATCTTGTTCTTAACGACATACCTGCCGACGATACGGACATTGCACGCAACGTCTTCTGTAGAGACGTTGCATGCAACATCTCTACATCTGCGCGCCGGCGCCTTTGACCCGCTGGCCGGCGAACCCGCCATCCCAGCCGGGATGCGCCGCCTGCTGACGGCAGACCGGGCCGGCCTCCGCCTGATCCAGTTCCCCGGCCCGATCCAGCAGGGCTGGTATCGGGCCATGTCGCAGGCCGGCCTGGAGGTCGTGACCTACATCCCCGACTACGCTTATCTGGTGTGGGGCGATGGGCAGACCGTAGCGCGGCTGGCAAGCGCCGCTCCGCTGCGCTGGGCCGGGCCTTATCACCCCTACTACGCCCTGCACCCCGATCTGGCCGAGCCGGAGAAACTCCCCGCCGAGGTGGAGGTCATTGTCCAGCTCTATCGCCACCCCGACGTAGAGAAGACGCTGGCGGCGATCCAGGCCGAGGCGCGGGCCGTCTTCCGTCCGCCGCAGGCCATGCTGGCTTATCTCAATCTGGGGATTCGCCTGCCGGCGGCCAAACTGGCCTGGCTGGCGGCGCTGCCCGAGGTGGTCAACGTGGAGCCTCGCCCCATTTACCGCAAGCTGGATGAGGTGCAGGGGCAGATCATGGCCGGCGCGCTCAACGCCGCCGGCGCGCAGCCGTCCGGCCCCGGCTACCTGGCCTGGCTACAGGGGCTGGGCTTCTCTACTAACCCGAACGACTATCCCATCGTGGATGTGACCGACGACGGCATTGACAACGGCACGGCGATTCCGCTGCACGCTGACTTTTACCAACTGGGCAACATGACCAACCCCGACCGGCTGGTCTACAACGTGAACTGGACGAGCGATCCCCTGCCCGACGGGAAGGCCGGCCACGGCAACATCAACGCCTCCATCGTCGCCGGCTACAACAACCAGACCGGCTTCCCCTACGAGGATAGCAATGGCTACAACTATGGGCTGGGCATCAACCCGTTTGGGCGGGTGGCCGGCTCGAAGGTTTTCAGGAATAGCGGTTCCTGGGACCTGCCAGGCGACAACTACACCGCGCTCATCAGCCGGACGTATGCGCTGGGCGGGCGCATCAGCACCAACTCGTGGGGCGCCAGCACCGGCGGCGCGTACACAAGCGACGACCAGGCCTACGACGCGCTGGTGCGCGACGCCCAGCCGGGCAGCGGCCCGTATGCCGGCAACCAGCCCATCACCATTCTGTTCGCCGCCGGCAACTCCGGCTCCGCCAGCAACACCACCGGCACGCCAGGCAACGCCAAGAACGTCATCACCGTCGGTGCGGCGGAGAACTATCGCCCGACCTGGACCGATGGCTGCAACATCGGCCCGAGCGGCGCCGACAACGCCCACGACATCGCCTCCTTTTCCAGTCGCGGACCGACCGACGACAGCCGGGTTAAGCCGGACCTGGTCGCGCCGGGCACGCACATCCAGGGCGCGGCCTCCCAGGCTCCGGGGTACGATGGCACCGGCGTCTGCGACCAGTACATGCCGGTCGGCCAGACGCTCTACGCCGCGTCCTCCGGCACCAGCCACTCCACGCCGGCCGCAGCCGGCGCAGCCTCGCTGATCCACACCTGGTATCGCGCGCACTACGGCGCGGGGCAATGGCCCAGCCCGGCCATGACGAAGGCGTATATGGTGAATGCCACGCGCTACCTGACGGGCACAGGGGCAGCCGGCAACTTGCCCTCCAACAGCCAGGGCTACGGGGAGATTCTGCTGGGCGTGGCCTTCGACGACACGCCGCGCATTGTGGTGGACGAAAGCGAGGTCTTCGACGCCACCGGCGAAATCTACGAGCTTCAGGGGGCAGTTGCCAATCCAGGCCGGCCCTTCCGCGTCACGCTGGCCTGGAGCGACGCGCCCGGTCCAACGGTGGGCAACGCCTACGTCAACAACCTGAACCTGGAAGTCGTGGCAGGCGGGCAAACCTACAAGGGCAACGTCTTCTCCGGCGCTACGTCGGTCACCGGCGGCGCCGCCGACCCGCGCAACAACGTGGAGAGCGTCTTCCTGCCGGCCGGGACGAGCGGGCCTTTCACGGTGCGCGTCATCGCCGCCAATATCGCCGGCGACGGCGTGCCCAACGTCGGCGATGCCACCGATCAGGATTTCGCCCTGCTGATCTACAACGGCCTGCAGGAGATCGGTTACCTGGATGGCACGGTCTATGATGGCAGCTTGAGCGCGCCGCTCCTCGGCGCGACAGTACAGGCGATCACCGGCGCCGTCACCTACTCGCGCACGACCGACGCGGCGGGTTACTTCACCACGACCGTTTCTGCTGACACGTACACCGTCTCGGCCTGGAAATATGGCTACACACTTCAGACCGTCCCCAATGTGGTCGTCATTAGCGACACCGTGACCACAGTCCACTTCACCCTGACCCAGACCGCGCCGTACTCGCTGACCGGCCAGGTCACCGACCTGGCTACCGGCGCGCCCCTCTCCGCCACCGTTTCGGTGTATGGCCCCTTCGGCGATCTGATCACCCGCACACATACGCCGCAATCCACAGGGCTTTACACCTTTACACTCTACGGCGGCCCGTACACCGTCACTGCCGAGGCGCGCCTGCACCAGCCGGGCGCAGCCCTGGTGAACCTGGCCGCAAACACAACGCAAAACTTTGCGCTCACGGCCACGACGACCGACGGCATCCTGTGGGGCTACATCACCAATCAACAGACCAGCGCGCCGGTGCAGGGCGCGACGGCGCAGGTGAATCCCGGCCTCACCGGCACGCTCTCCGGCCCCGATGGCTACTACGAACTCCAGCTCCCCTCCGGCGTCCCCTACACGGTGACCGTCTCTGCGCCGCTCTATAGCGCAGTTTCAGAGGGCGGCGTGGTGATTCCTCAGAGCAATCTGCTGCGGAAAGACTATGCGCTGCCGACCAGCCGCCTGGCTCTGCTCCCGCCGGAGGGCCTCAGCGCCACGCTGCGTATCGGCAAGCAGGTGACGCACACGCTGACGGTCAGCAACAGCGGCGCCGGCGGGCTGGATTTCGAGATTCGGGAAGCGCGGGGCGCAGTCTTGCCCGGCGGCGGCCCCGATCCGTTTGGCTACACCTATCAGAACAGCCAGAGCGCCGACGGCCCGGCCTATGCGTGGATCGACGCCACCGACGGCGCGCCGCTCAACCTGACGGACGACGGCGAGGCCAACGTGACGTTGCCCTTCCCCTTCACCTTCTACGGCGCGACCTCGACCGCTATCCGGGTGGGCAATAACGGCGGCATCCTGTTTAACGCGACCGGCGGTGATGTGCCCTTTGCCAACGCCGATCTCGGCGCGACCACGCTTAACAACCTGATTGTCCCGTTCTGGGATGACATAGACGATGAGACCGGGAACGTGTATTACAAGACGGTCGGCGCGGCTCCCAATCGCCGGTTCGTTATCGCATGGCACAACCGGCCACACTTCAACAACGTCGGCAGCGCCACCTTTGAGGTGATCCTCTACGAGGGAACGAACAACCTCAAGTTCCAATACCAGGACGTGGTCTTTGGCAACGCCGCCTACGACTACGGCGCGAGCGCCACGGTGGGCATTCGCGGCAGCGGGAGCAACTATCTCCAGTACTCCTACAATCAGGCGGTTCTATCGGATGGGCTGGCGATCTGCTTCCGGTACCCCGGCTCGTCCCCCTGCGATCCGGTGGAGATCCCCTGGGCTTCTGAGCAGCCGGTGACGGGCACGGTGGCTTCGGGCGCGACATTGCCGGTTTCCGTGCGCTTTGACACGACGCCGCTCAGCCAAACCGGCGTCTATACCGGCTTCCTGCTCTTCTACACCAACGACCCGGCGGCGCAGCCTTACGCCGGCTATCCGCTCACGCTGACCGTGCTGCCGCCCCTGCCGGAACTCACGGTTATTACCAAGTCCGCTTCAGCGACGGAGAGGGAAGTCGGCCTGCCGCTTGTGTACACTCTGACCGTCACCAACGACGGCGGCGGGCCGGCCACGGGAACCATCATCACCGACACGCTGCCGGCCGGCGCGCTGTTTGCCTGGGCCTCGGGCGGCGGCGTCCTCAGCGGCGGAAACGTCGTCTGGACGAACCTGACCGTGCCGACCACATCGTCGCTGCAAGTGTCCTTCGGCGTCACGCTGTCCTGCGTCTCTTCGGGCACGCTCATCGTCAATGACGCCTACACCGTCACCGCGAGCGACTGGCCGACGCCGACCACCGGCGCGCCGGTCACCATCACCGCGCTTGCCGAGGGTGTCAGCGCTGACTTCTACAGTCCAACGCCGGCGCTGGTCAGTCATCCGGTCAGCTTTGCCAATCTCAGCCAGAACGCCACCGCCTACCTGTGGGACTTTGGCGACGGCGGAACCTCCACGGCGGCCGCCCCTGCCCACACCTACGCGGCCATCGGCATTTACACTGCCGTCCTGACCGCCAGCAACCTGTGCGATACTGCCGTGGTCAGCCGGCAAATAGCGGTGGAAAACTACGCGCTGGCCCTCACGCCTGATGCGCCGGCGCGCAGCGGCGACCCTGGTCAGGTCGTTACCTATACCCTGTATCTGACCAACACCGGCACATTGACCGACTCCTTTAGCCTCAGCGTGGGCAGCACGCCCTGGTCAACCAGCCTGTCCAGCGGCGCGGTTGTGCTTGCGCCGGGCCAGTCTGCCCAGGTGGAGGTCTATGTGCTCATCCCATCCAATGCGATAGGAGGCGCGCAGGCCGGTGTGCAAGTGACGGCCCAGTCCCAGAGCGACCCGCGCCTGCCGCCGGCGGCTGCGTCGGCGACGCTGACGACGACGGCGAACACCGTCTATAGCGTGGCGGTGAGCGCTGCGGTGACCGAGCAGGTGGCTGATCCCGGCCAGACGGTGACCTACACCCTGCGCATCACCAACACCTCCAACGCGCCGGATACGATCACCATCAGCCGCGTCAACGCCGGCTGGCCGACAGCCTTCTCGTGGACCAGCCAGACGATTGCGCGCGGCGGAGTGCGGCAACTCAATGTGGCGGTGACGGCGCCGCTCGGCGCCAACCCCGGCGACGTGGACGTGGCAACCATCCGCGCTGCCGGCAGCGGCGGCTATGCCGAAGTCACGCTGACCACGCGCGCGCCGTATCGCGCCTACCTGCCCAGTGTGACGCGCGACGGGTCGTGAGGCCGGGCCGGGAGAAGCGTTTCTTCTGTGTCATAGCGAGTGATTCACGCGCGGCAGCAGTCCGACGACCGCTGCCGCGCGCTGTGTTTGGCGCGGGACATCAGCACATGGTGTCGCGGCGCTCTTAACAACCTCTTTACCGCCCCTTTTCTCCGCGCTAACCACTTTACCTTCGCTTTCTCTTATCCTCTGGGCACGTAAATCGCACACAGAAGAACGGGAAGAAAAGCAAGGAGGAAAGTCATGCTCAAGAAGATTCAATCGTTCGTTGTCTTGTTCGTCGCTTTGGCCCTGCCGTTTGGCTTCAGCGCGCCCGCCTCTGCGAGCAGCGGAAGCAGCGGCAACTTTAAGTTCTACGGCACGGTGCAAAGCATGCCGGCCGGCATGTACGGCGCATGGATTGTGGACGGCCGCACGGTCAACGTCACGCCGGCCACACGGATCAAGCAGAAGTATGGCCCAATCACCGTCGGCTCGTATGTCGAGGTGAAGGGCTGGTTGCAGGCCAGCGGCGCGGTGGACGCCACGAAAGTAGAGGGCAAGCGCGGCTCCGGCGGCAGCCCCAATCCGGGTGGGTATGTCAAGTTCTACGGCACTGTGCAGAGCATGCCGGCGGGCTTGTATGGCACCTGGGTAGTCGATGGCCGCGTAGTGAACGTCTCGCCGAGCACGGTCATCAGGCAGAAGTACGGGCCGATCGGCGTTGGGTCGCGCGTGGAGGTGAAGGGCTATCAGCAGGCCGATGGGTCGGTGAACGCTACCCAGGTGGAAGGGAAGCGCTGAACACTCGACTTGCCTGAAAGAGCCCGGCGAATTGCGACGGGGGCGCTGACGCAGCCCCCGTCGCGCTTGTGAGAAGGCAGTAGAGAACATGCTTCGCAACATCTGCGCTATTGTGGCTCTGTCTGTGTGTGTCCGGGCCGGCGCGCCGATGAACGCGCAGGCGCAGTCGCTGCCATACTTTGCCTTCCTGCCGGTTGTCATGAAGCCATGCCCGGTTCACTCGTTCATTCAGGATGGCGGCATGGAGGCCGGCGTGCCAAATCCACACTGGTTTGTGAGCAGCAGCCAGTTCAGCGACGTGCTGGAAGACTCGCCCGACCCAGCCGCGCACACCGGCACATGGAAGGCGTGGATGGGCGGCGATAATAGCGTCACTGAGGTGATTTCCCAGACCTTTGCCATTCCCGCCGGCGTGACGCAGTTCACGTTGCGCTACTGGGTGTGGATTGACACGCACCGACCAGTCCTTCTTTAATTGAGACTCTGTCTATGGCTTCGGTTACCTTATCCGGTGCCCTTAACGGCTTGAAAGGCCTGCAAGCCAGGTTGCGCTTGC
>CALBEF010000135.1 GCA_937927775.1 uncultured Anaerolineae bacterium
TATCATCACCATGAAGCTGGCGCCGGACGCCAATGGCAATTTCGACGAGACCCTTGTCAACGTTGTCGAGACCGACTGGTACCGCGACTATGTCACGCTCATTCGCGAATGGCGCGAGAAGGGCTGGGTGCATCCCGAAGCGGCGCTGACCGGTTATGAACCAGGCGCGCTCTTGAATGCGGGCAAATTCTTCGTGAACGCCCAGCCTTTGAAGGGATATGGAATCAAGGCCCAGGAACTGGTCAACTCCTCCGGCAACCCTGACCTGCGCCTGGCGGAGATCGAGTGGCAGGATAAAGTCGTCACCACCATTCACACCGGCGGCTCGATGCTGGCGATCCCGGCGCTTTCCCAATACCCGGTCGAGGCGATGAAGTTCATCAACCTGCTGCACACCGACCCCAAGGTCGTCAACATAGCGCTGTTTGGCGTCGAGGGCAAGCACTGGGAACTGGAAGCTGATGGTCGCGTCAACCTGATTGACAACGCCTGGTACAGCGCCCACCCCGGCGCCTGGGTGTGGGGCAACACGCAGATTCAGTATGTGACCAACAAGGAAGACCCGGAAAAGAATCGCCGGCTGATCGAGTACGCCGATGACGCCTATTCGCATCCTTCGCTGGGCTTCCGCTTCGACAAGACCCCTGTCGAGGCTCAGATCACGGCGCTCAATGCTGTCGTTGACACCTACTGGATTCCGCTTCTCTATGGCTACGTTGATCCGGCGACCGAACTGCCCAAGTTCATCGAGGAGTTGAAAGCCGCCGGCATCGACACCGTCAAAGCCGAAGTTCAGCGTCAGTATGACGCCTGGAAGGCGCTCAGGAAAAACCAGTAGCGCTTTCAACCTTTGTCAGTATGTGGTGGCTGCTCTATCGTTGAGAGGCAGCCACCCTAACTGGCTGTGCTTCACGAATCTCACGCGAAGCCGCGAAGAAAAGTGTCTTTACCTTCACCTTCGAGCCTTCGCGTGAGACAGAATCGTGAACTGCTTAGGGGCATCTGTTAGAGCGGCATGTCAGATTAGCCCGGCGCCGACGGGTGCGCATTTCCCAGCAGGCGCAATCTGAGCCGTTGCGCGCGCTCTTTGCGCGCGCTCTTTGCGCGGGATAAATCCGCGCGCTACACAGGGGGACTGCGCGGGCATGACGGTGCTGCGTTTCAGCTCGCCACACACGCCCACAGACTTTGCAAAAGCCGGGCAGCATGCCCCCACTATCAACGAAAAACAGGCCGAGCGCCCGCTGCCCGGCTGGAGCGCGCCGCACGAGATTGCCGGCCGCGCCTGGGTGCGCAAGGAGCCGTGCAACTATGGCTGGGACTGGGGGCCGGTGCTCATTACCTGCGGCATCTGGCGGTCGATCTCCATCGTTGCCTTTGACACCGCCCGGCTGACCGGCGCGCGCATCCTGCAGGACCACAACACGCCGGGGCAGGTCGCGCTCGAAGTGACGCCCGAAGTGGAGCAGGTGGGCGATGCCGCGCTATCGACTGTGGTGAGTGTGCGCTTCGAGGGTCAGACGGTCGCCGGGGCTGAAGCGCCGGCCGGCCAGCCGCTCAGCCTCATCGTGCGTGATCCGCGCCTGTGGTGGCCGAACAATCTGGGCGACCAGCCGCTCTACGATGTGACCGTTGAACTGAAAGACGGCGATGGGCGCGCGCTGGATACGCTGACAAAGCGCATCGGCCTGCGCACGCTGATCCTCGACCGGCACCCAGACCAGTGGGGCGAGTCCTTCCAGTTTGTCGTCAACGGCGCGCCGTTCTTCGCCACCGGCGGCAACTGGATTCCCGCCGACACGTTTGCCACTGCGATGACCCGCGAACGCTATCGCGCCCTGTTGCAGAGTGTCCGGGACGCGAACATGAACATGCTGCGCGTGTGGGGCGGGGGCATCTACGAGCACGACGACTTCTACGATCTGTGCGATGAGATGGGCGTTTGCGTGTGGCAGGACTTCATGTTTGCCTGCTCCACGTACCCGACATTCGACGAAGCGTTTATGGCGAATGTGCGGGCTGAGGCCGAGGACACCGTGCGCCGGCTGCGCCATCATCCATCCATCGCGTTGTGGTGCGGCAACAATGAGCTGGAGCAGGGACTGGTGGGGCCGGCGTGGACGGCGCGCACCATGAGCTGGGAAGACTATGGCAAGTTGTTCGACCAATTGCTGCCCGAGGTCGCAGGCGCGCTCGACCCGCAGCGCTCGTACTGGCCGGCCAGCCCCCATACGCCCATCGGCGACCGCGCCAACTTCAACGATCCGACCTGCGGCGACGCGCACCTGTGGGATGTATGGCATGGGCGCAAACCCTTCGAGTGGTATCGCACGTGCGAGCACCGCTTCAACAGCGAGTTTGGCTTCCAGTCCTTCCCGGAGCCGAAGACCGTGCACAGCTACACCGAGCCGCAGGATCGCAATGTGACGACCTGCGTGATGGAACTGCACCAGCGCAGCGGCATCGGCAACACCGTCATCATGCAATACATGCTCGACTGGTTCCGGATGCCAACGTCGTTCGATATGACCCTGTGGCTCAGCCAGATTCTGCACGGCATGGCGATGAAGTACGCCGTTGAGCACTGGCGGCGCGCGAAATCGCGCGGCATGGGCACGCTGTACTGGCAGATCAACGACTGCTGGCCGGTGGCGAGTTGGGCGTCGATCGACTACCACGGCCGCTGGAAGGCGTTGCACTACATGGCGCGCAAGTTCAATCAGCCGCTGCTGGTCTCGGCGGTGGAGGATGCCGCAACGGGCAAGGTCGAAATCCACCTGACGAACGATTTGCGAACGCCCAGCGCGGGTCATATCGCCTGGCGCTTGACGGATGCAGCCGGCAAGTCGCTGGCGCGCGGCAGGCAGCCGGCGTCCATCGCCCCGCTTGCGACTGCGCTGATCCACACGCTCGATCTGAGCAGGCATGTGGCGACACACGGCCCGCGCGACCTGATGCTCTGGCTGGAGTACACCGTGAAGGGCAAGCCGGTCTCGACCAACTTCGCCACGTTTGCCCGGCCCAGGCATCTGAAACTGACCGATCCGCAAATCGCGCTCGATATCGCGGCGCTGGGCAACAATCAGTTTGCTGTGACGCTGACGGCGGCCAGGCCGGCGTTGTGGGCGTGGCTGGAACTCGCCGGAGTTGACGCGACCTTCTCGGACAACTTCATGCATCTGTGTCCGGGCAAACCGTGCAGCGTCGTCGTGACGCCGGCGAAGCCGATGACGCTCAAACAGGTCACCCGCGC